>JAZKFR010000072.1:0-4069 GCA_040386295.1 Pseudomonadota bacterium
CGGGCTTTGCAAAGCGGGCTTTTTTTGCGGGCTTTTTTGTTTTTTGATTTATGCTGAGCGGCTGACTGAGTCTGCTTTTCTGCTGAGTCTGATTTTCTGATTTCTCTGGTGCCCAGGAGAGGACTCGAACCTCCACAGTGTTGCCACCACCAGGACCTGAACCTGGCGCGTCTACCAATTTCGCCACCTGGGCTTTGCGAAAGGCGCGATTCTAAAGGAAGAAGTAAAAATGTCAATCAAGAAACGCTCTGCCGCGCTTTCCAAAGTTAGGCAGCGTGACCCCTTTTTGGCGCGCGAATTGGCTGCCTACGAGCAGCCTTTGCCTTCGCGCGAGTTTATTTTGCAAATGTTGGAAACCCAGGGTACGCCACTGAGTTTTGAGGATTTTTGCGCTTTGCTCGATATTCGTGAGGACGAGTTCGAGGTGTTTCAACGCCGCCTACGCGCGATGGAGCGGGAAGCACAACTGATGCGCAACCGCAAAGGCGCGTACATCGTCCCCGAGCGGGCAAGTCTGATCGCTGGCCGTATTGAAGGGCACGCCGACGGCTATGGTTTTTTAGTCCCCGACGAAGGGGGCGGCGATTTGTTTCTCGACAGCAAGCAGATGTCAAAGGTCTTGCACGGCGACCGTGCTTTAGCTCGAGTCATGGGTCTTGATCGCAAGGGGCGACGCGAAGGCGCAATTGTCGAAGTGCTCGAACGCGCTAACCGCATGGTCGTTGGCCGCGTTTTGTTGGAGCACGGCATCACGGTCGTCGTCCCCGAAAATCGGCGCATCAATCAAGATATTTTGATCGCACCAGAAACGAATGCAGCGACCCAACCCAAGTTAAAGCTGGCGTCGGGCCAGGTTGTAATGGTCGAAATTATCGAGCAACCAAGCCGTCACGCTCAACCGATTGGGCGCGTAGTCGAAATTTTAGGCAACTACGCAGACCCCGGCATGGAGATCGAGATTGCCCTGCGCAAGCACAATTTGCCACACGAGTTTTCGCCCAAAGTTGTTGAAGAGGCGAAAGCCCTACCAGCCAAAGTACGCAAAACGGATCTGGCAGGACGCGTCGATCTAAGAGACTTGCCCTTGGTAACGATTGATGGCGAAACGGCAAAAGATTTTGACGACGCAGTTTTTGCCGAAAAGAAGGGTCAGGGTTGGCGTTTGGTCGTCGCCATTGCCGACGTGAGCCACTACGTATTGCCCGATAGCGCGCTCGATCAAGAGGCGAAAGAACGCGGCAATTCGGTTTATTTTCCGCGCCGGGTCATCCCGATGCTGCCTGAAAAACTGTCAAACGGCTTGTGTTCGCTTAAACCGCAAGTAGATCGCTTAGCGATGGTTTGCGATATGTCGATCAGCCGCACGGGCGTAGTCAAAGCCTTTGATTTTTATCCCGCCGTCTTCCATTCACGCGCACGTTTGACTTATACCCAAGTGTGGCAGGCCTTGTCCGGGCAAGCGCAGGCGCCGAGCTCGGACGAACAAAAAGATGAAAAACACCCCATTACAGAAGAGCTCTTACCGCATCTACAAGCGCTTTATGCCCTATTCAAAATCTTGCTAAAAGCCCGTGCGCAGCGCGGTGCGATTGATTTTGAAACGGTCGAAACGATGATGCTCTTTAACGATCAAGGCAAAATCGAGAACATCGTGCCGGTACATCGTAACGACGCACATCGTTTAATCGAGGAATGCATGCTGGCAGCGAACGTCTGCGCTGCCGCCTTCCTCGAAGCGCATAAAGAGCCTTGTTTATATCGGGTGCACGAGGGGCCAACGCCGGAAAAACTGGAGGCTTTACGTAGCTTCTTGAAAGAATTCGGCTTAGGCCTAGGCGGCGGTGATCAAGCCAGCGCGAAAGACTATGCCGCGCTACTCGCGCAAATAAAGCCCCGTCCCGACGCACAACTATTGCAAATAGTGATGCTGCGTTCTTTGCGGCAAGCCATGTACAGCCCGGATAACGTCGGCCATTTTGGTCTGTCTTACGAGCGCTACGCGCATTTCACTTCGCCCATTCGGCGTTACCCCGACCTCTTAGTGCACCGCTCGATCAAAGCAATTCTGGCGCGAACAGAAGCGAAAAAATCCAAAAAAAGTAGCCCGCCCTGGGACGAAGTCGGTTTGCATTGTTCGATGACTGAGCGCCGAGCTGATGAAGCAACGCGCGATGTAAATAACTGGCTGAAGTGTTATTACATGCGTGATCGCATCGGCGAAGTTTTTGCAGGCACGATTGCTTCGGTGGTGCCATTCGGCGTTTTTGTCGCCCTCGACAGCGTTTTTGTCGAAGGCCTACTGCATGTCTCCGAGTTAGGCGAGGATTATTTCCAGTTTGACGCCTTAAAGCACCAAATGCTGGGCGAGCGTAGCGGCAAACGTTATCGCCTGGGCGATCGCTTACGCGTGCAGTTGGTTAAAGCCGATTTAGAAACGGGACGAATCGACTTTGTTCTAGATCCCGCCGAGCGGAAACCGAAACAAGAACGGCAAGCTAAAACACTGACGCCGCTGACGCGTGAAAAACAGCGGACACAGCCAGCCAAAGAGAAAAAAGCAGGACGAGAGAACAAAGTGCTTCCGTCCAAAAGCAAAAACAGCGCGGGCAAAACCGCTAAAAAAGCAAAAACCGTTGCGCTCAAAACAGGCAACGCCTCGGCACTCAGCCCCTCAGCCAAAAAAGCCAAAGGAGCGCCTCGTTTAAGCAAAAAGAAATAGCCCCGACGGAGGTCTCCCGGCGCAGCTGCAGACCGAATCTAGCAAGCCGAATCTAGCAAGCTAATGGCGCGCTAGATTCGCGCCATTAGCCTTAGAAGAACAGGCGCGCAAAGACAAAAACGCAGCGCAACTGCTGCGACGAGACGTTAAGGCAACTTAGGATTCAATGTTACGACACAACCGTTACGACGCAACCGTTGCGACGCCACCGGTTGCGGCACCGCCGCCAGCGCCCGGCAAACCCCAGCCATACGACTCCATAGACAACACAGCGTAAGTCACTTCGCTGCCCAGGCACTGGCAAGACTCGTCTGCCCGGCTTGCCGCCAACGCCACCAGCAGGGGCAGAAAATGCTCCTCAGTCGGATGCGCACGTTCAGCCTGCGGCGCGATGGCACGATAGCGGATCAACTGATCGAACTGCCGCGTTTGCACAGCGCGGCGTACCCAATGCGTAAATTCCAGCACATAAGGCTCGGCCGGCCCCGCCGACTGTCTGAACTCATACAGATTGTGCGTCATGCCGCCTGAGCCAATCAGCGCAACCCCCTGCTGGCGCAGCGGCGCGAGCGCCTGACCCAAGGCAACGGCTGCTGTCGTACTCAAGCTGTAAGGCATAGAAAGCTGAAACACGGGGATCTGCGCTGCGGGCAGCAGATGATAAAGCGCCGTCCACGCGCCGTGATCAAACCCACGCTGCGCATCGAAACCAGCATCAATTCCCGCCGCGCCGAGTAATTCAAGCGCCACCTGCGCCAGCTCAGGACAGCCCGGTGCAGGGTATTGCAACTGATAAAGCGGCGGCGGAAACCCGCTGAAGTCATGAATCGTCTGCGGCGCAGGCGTGCTCATCACCTGCACGCGCGTCGTCTGCCAATGCGGCGAAACGACTAAAACCGCGCGCAGCCCGCGCAAAGACTGGCCAAGCAAACCTAAATTCGCACCGAGCTGCCCCGGCGCCAAAGCAAAAGTCGGCGCGCCATGTGAGATAAAAAGTGCGGGGGCGAGTATTGGCTTGTTCATGTTGATTCCAAGAAATAGAAAATGAGCTAAGGCACAGCATAAAGGCGCGCATAAGCTACGCGCTTCTGGCGCAACCCGGCCTCCTGAGCAAAAAGAAGCGCACATTTTTGGCTTTAAGAGCGTGGATGCATGAGTCTGATAGCACACCTACACCTCTCTACTGTCCGAAATTTGCATATAATAAACGGACATGAAACAGCCTACGCCCAACCCAGCACCAACCCTCAAAGCGCAGATTGCTCAGCGCATCGCGCAAGCACCAGCATCCGCTGTATGGACACCGGTGGATTTTCTCGATTTGGGTAAGCGCGATGCGGTCGATAAAAC
>JAZKFR010000072.1:4079-18716 GCA_040386295.1 Pseudomonadota bacterium
ATGGTGGCCAGCGCTAGCTTACGTCGTCTTGACCGGGGGCTATACGATCAAGCTCGACTTAACACATTAACTGGCCAAGCTTCTGTCCCTGATTACCGCAGTGTCATTGATGCGGTAGGTCGGCGAGACCAAGTCCGAATGTTGATCGATGGCATGACCGCTGCCAATGATCTAGGTTTAAGCAATGCCGTGCCTGGGCAAATCACCGTTCATACAGACGGTCGGCTGCGCCCCATCCGTTTGGGTAATCTGACCATCCACTTTAAATTGACCGCGCCCAGCAAACTCTATTGGTCGGGACATCCGGCCATGCGCATCGTGCAAGCTTTGTACTGGTTGCGCGATAGCATCAAGGACGATGCCCCATCAGGACAGGGTGTCGTTAAAGACAAGTTGATTCGGCTACTGCGCGACTCAACTCAAGCGGACAAGATGCGTGACGATCTGCGATCGGGCTTGCATACCGTCCCTTCCTGGATGCAACAGTGGATACGAGAATTGCTGACAGCGGTGACTCAGCAATGAGCGCGCAAGCATGAATCACGGCTTTCTCTCCGTCATCGCTGCCACTCCCGAGAATCGGCGCGGTCTGTTTTTAGCGACGGCCAATCGGCTTGGCACCCCCCTACAAAACGTCGAAAAAGATTTCTGGGTTTGCTGGGTATTGGATCTACTGTTCAATGGCAAAGAGACGATCGAGCCTCGATTGTTGTTCAAGGGCGGCACCTCTCTTTCCAAGGCATATGGCCTCATCTCTCGGTTTTCCGAAGACATCGATATCACGGTTTTCCGCGAAGACATTGGGCAAGACATCGAAATCGCCGATCTGGAAAAATTATCGGGCAAGCAGCAACGTAATCGTTTGGATGCCCTCAAACAGGCTTGCCAGAGCTACATTCAGGGGGCACTTAAAGAGCGACTGAATCGGCAAATCAAAACCGTGTTTCGCGAAGTAGGCACCCCACTGACTGAGGACATGGTCATCCTGGATAGCGCCGATCCTGATCGGCAAAGCTTGTTGGTGTGCTATCCCTCAGCGATGGCGGATGAAAGATATTTTGGATTTGGCCAGCACCACGCAAATTTCAACGATGGAAGATTTGCAGATCTTTATGTGAAGCCGACGATCAAGATAGAAGCCGGCGCCAAATCCGCTTTAGATCCGCACCGTCAAAGGCTGATAAAACCGTACGTAGCTAACGAGATCGCAACAGTCGACCTGACCGTGCAAGGTGTTGTCACCATTGATGCCGAACGCACGTTCTGGGACAAAATATTGATTCTGCATGGCTTGCGTCGTTGGTACGACATCCGTGGGCAGCTCCGTCAGCAGGGTCATCGAATATCACGGCACTACTACGACATTTACCAGCTGCTGCAATCCGAAGTAGGAGAGCGTGCTAAAAAAGACCGCACGCTCGCTAACCATTGCACGCGTCATGCACAAATGTTTTTCAACAGCACGGATCTGGATTTAAAGAGTGCTTATCCAGGATCATTTGCCATTACGCCGACCTTAGCGATGGCCGAAGTCCTCAGACGCGATTACCAAGCAATGGCGGGAATGATTTTCAATGAGGTGCCAGATTTCGCAATAGTGATGAATGCGCTTGAGCAACTTGAACAGCAAATCAATCAAACTTCAGATTAAGAACGCCCCATTTCAGACAAGTTCTTGACCTCGCACCGCACCATGTCAGAGACCTTGGGCTGAGTCAGTCCAAGGCCGGCGAATAATGAGCGGCGTTCTCCGCACACAAGCTACTTACCCGACTGCACCATGCGCATCGCCGAAGCGATCAGCGTTGAGACTTCGCTCATATTGCTTGGCACAATCAAAGTCGTTGTCGCATCGGCAGCAACTTTTGAATACGCATCGACCGCTCTTTCGGCGACCTTCAATTGCACTGCGCTCTCGCCGCCTGGTTTGGCAATCGCCGCAGCAATGCGTTCAATCGCACCCGCCGTTGCTTCGGCAACGAGCATGATCGATTGGGCATCACCTTGCGCTTTGTTGATCACGGCCTGCTTCTCGCCTTCAGAGCGCGCAATGAAGGCTTCGCGCTCGCCGGTGGCGATATTGATCTGCTCTTGCCGACGTCCTTCAGAAGCAGCAATCAAGGCTCGCTTCTCGCGCTCAGCCGTAATCTGCTGCTGCATCGCGTGCAAAATTTCTTTCGGCGGCGTCAGATCTTTGATTTCGTAACGCAGCACTTTGACGCCCCAATTGAGCGCCGCTTCATCAATCGCCGCGACGACTTGCGCATTGATGATGTCGCGCTCTTCAAAGGTTTTATCGAGCTCCAATTTACCGATCACTGAACGCAGCGAGGTCTGCGCTAATTGCGAAATAGCGACGATGTAATCGCTCGATCCGTAACTCGCGCGCATCGCATCGGTGACCTGAAAGTAGAGAATTCCATCGACTTGCAACTGCGTGTTATCCCGCGTGATGCAAATCTGACTGGCGATATCGAGCGGGATTTCTTTCAGCACATGTTTGTACGCAACCTCGTCAATAAAGGGAATGAGGATATTCAAACCCGGACCGAGCGTGCGTTGATACTTGCCCAGCCGCTCAACGACCCAGGCGTGCTGCTGTGGCACAACGCGAATGGCGCGGATGATAAAAACAACTGCGATGAAGGCAAAAACAATTGCGATTTCCATGGTGAAGCTCCTTTAATTTTTAACGGTGCGTAAAGCGCTTGTTATTTACCGTTTGCGGACTCAATCAACTCAAGAACCAAACGACTGCCGACGACTTCAACAACACGGTGCTCGCCCGGCTGCGGCGCAACACCTGGGCGATGCAGCACCAGCCAGTGCGCGCCCCGGTATTGCACACTCGCTGTGCCGTCTGGATTCCAAACGGCGACATGAACCATCTCACCAATGTCCAGATTGATGTCGGGATTAGCCTGCGCCGCTTGCCGCACAGCACTGCGTTTGAGATACCACGCCAGCACCGCACCACCGCCGACCACCGCAGCAACGATCAGTTGCACGGTTTGGCTAGCGCCTAAGTGCGCCGCCAGCGCAGCGGCCACCATGCCGATGGCCAGCATCAACAAATAAAAAGTGTTGCTGAGTAATTCGAGGACGACAGCACCGCCTGCCAGGAGCCACCAGATGCTTGCTTCGCTCATTTGTTTCTTCCTTATGTTGATTGCAATTCACTCAGCAATGCCTGCTCCATCTTACGCAGCGCAAGGACTAATTGATGAAAGCTCGGCGAGCGTGTGTTGCCAAGGTCAAGGTGCGCACCAATTGCTCTCGAACCGCCCACTTTTTGATACATGCCATGACTTAATTTTTCCAGCTCACGACTGGGCGAAACCAAGATATCCGGCTGACGGAATTTGCCTTTATTTTGCTTCGCCACCAGACCAGACAAACCCAAGCCAGCCTCTACAGCCGCAAGATCCGCAAGATAAAAACTTTCTAATTCACGGCAAGCGATACGAACAAGTGCACACGACGCCTTGCCTGCACGATCACATTTTTCAAGCAGTGAAGCTTTCAGCGATCGGCACTCTGGATGATTATCTTGGTCTCGCATCACGATAAAACGCGCTGCTGGATTGAGGTAGCCACGCAAGCGTTTTTCCAGTTGCTTGTCCAAATCCTGCTTGCCCTGAAAGGAGATATAACGTGACGTGATGCGCAGATCAATGAGCTTCGGCACCAGGGCTTTTAACATGGCCTCAGCAGAAGACTCCTCAAGCAAAAAAACCAGCTCCAAACGCTTCGTCGATGGCACAGCGCACGTCGACATCATTGCGGATCAGCGCCTTCAAAAAAACCTTGTTTCCATAAAAAGCCCATCTGGTCACCTTCTGCCATGTAGGCCGCCACCTGTTGATTATCTTTGGCACGAACGATTTTCGTGCCGCCCTTTTGTTTGCTGAGCCAACAGACTTCGTCGAGCTTGGCTGCATTCAAAAAATCAGGAGAGTGGGTTGACACCAAGACCTGCCCACCGCGCTTAGCGTATTGGCGAAACTCTTCAGCCAACTCCTCCATCAACTTTGGGTACAGCTGGTTTTCAGGTTCTTCGACACAAAGCAAAGGGTGCGGCTTGGGGTCATAGAGTAAAACGAGATAGGCGAACATTCTGATCGTTCCATCAGAAACATAACGATCAAGAAAAGCCGTTTTAAATGCGTCATCCAAGAAACGCAGACTCAGAAATCCATCTTGCAAACGCGGTTCGATCTGACGCACACCGGGTACACGGCAGCGCATCGCTGCCAAGATTTTTGCAAAGGTCGCTGGATGCTGTTCAAAAAGATACAGCGCGACACGATATAAATTGTCGCCACTGGCTGACAGATGCTCCGAACTGCCCGTTGCTTTATTCGGCTGACGCGCAGAATCAATGTGGAAATCAGAGACGTGCCAAGACTCAATCAATTGCCGGAATGCGTTCGCTGCTTTAAAGCGCTCGAATTGCCCAAGCCCTTTAATTGCCAAGGTATCTGGCGATATCTTTTGCAGCTCTCGCGTCAGATCTTGATCTGCTTTGTTGAAATCCTCTTCATTCGTAATCGCGTAGCCTTCGCCATTTTTGAAATCGAGGAAATGAAACGGGTGGCCATGTGGCCCACGTTTGTAGCGCAGCCTTTCGCGGCGAACGACAGGAGCGCCATTTTCTTCGGCAATTTCAAGTGAGTAAGTGACCAGGCGTTGCACACCCACAATCAACATGCGGTATTGGATCTCAATCAAAATGTGATCGCTGTCAGCATCCCGACTCAGCACCTCGCGAAAGCGCCCACGAAAATCCAAAGCCTGCCGCACATTGTCTTTTAAGCAATCGTGCAAAAATCCGAACACGTCAAACAGGGTTGTTTTACCCGTGCCATTTGCGCCAACAACAAGCAACAAAGGCGGTATTTCTTTCAAATGAACATCACGAAACGCCTTGAAATTTTTAAGCCGGATAGATTCTATTCGCATGGACAAACCTCTTATTGATTGCTTATTTTTATCGCCACCTAAATCGCACCGCTCGTTTGTCAACTTGTCAGGGTGGCCTTTGCTTTCACAGCTTATCGACCCGATTCAGCTCAGCAGAAATAAACCCCTCGTTCGACAAGGCGTGCACGATGCCGCGCATCAAATAATTGTGACTAAAACCGATGCTGTATTGCCGCGCGCCTGCCTTAATCGGCTGCAGCATCTGGCGCTCGACTAATTTTTTAATCTGATAGCTACGTTGGGCAACGGACATACCAGGCATGGCGATAGCAAGATCTGCCGCTCTAGCCACACCGTTTTTGGCGCTAATCGTAATGCGCAATACATGCTCCTCCATTGCCGTAATCAGCGCTCTTTCTCGGGCATAAGCAAGCGCTGGCGAAAGTACTTTCTCTCTTAAATAGCCAAAATCGCTTAGCTGATCGACCTTGCGTAATTCATCCAGAATGCCCTGTAACACATAGACACACCATGACTCCAGTCCTTCTTGTGTACCGCGATCGGCATCAGCTAATTTGGCGTAATACTGATCACGGTCGTGGCAAAAAACAGCGCTTGAGTTCAATACCCGGCCGCCAGTTTTGACATTAAAACCATACTTGATCAGCAACGCATAAGTCAGCAAACGCACCACACGACCGTTGCCATTGCCGAAGGGATGCACCCAGCCAAAGCGGTGATGCGCCAAGGCCACTTTGATCAAATCATATTTTGGCTGGTGATTTTCGTTGATGAAAGCCACCAATTCCTGCATGTATTGCGGCACCTGAATAAACTCGGGCGGCAAATGCGCGGACTGCGCAATCATTACCGGCTTCTGTCGATAAGCTCCCGGTGTGGCATCCCCCTCACGTTCCAAGTGTTCAACCGTAATGGCGTGTAACTCACGGATAAAGCACTCCGACAAGCGATCACCAGGCTGAATACTCGCCTCGACATGCGCCATTGCCGCTTCAATGTTTTCCATTTCGCGTAGCTGGTCGGAAGATGTTTTCTGCTTACCCTCCAACTTGCTTTCAACGTAATCGGCTAGCGTCGTGTGATTCCCTTCAACCCGAGCCGAACCTAAACTTTCCAACATGTGAAAAATATGTTTGAGCTGAAAGAAAATGAACGCCGGTGTCGTGCCGCCCAGCCGAAGTCGGCGCAGGTGTTCCAGCTCTGTCACCACATCGACCAAGAGCGAATCGAATGCTGGATTGAGGAGCTTCAAATCATGGTGATTAAATACAGGCATAACGATGCTTTCTCTAATTCAACTCCGTAACATCTCTAATATTTTAGAAAATTATGAACTTATACAGCAACTTAAATAAGTTTATTTTTCACAACATCTCTAAATCAGAAAAACAAGATGTCGACTACTCCGACTTTTAACAGTCAGGCGAGCCTTGTGTTCACCCTGAAGGGCGCAATTGTAGAGGGCAGAACCTTTCTACCCTCTCTCAGGATGAAAAATTAAGCGATATCCGAATCGGAAAAAATGTGCCGCCAAATTTGGACTTGGCTCTGCTGCACCGAGCTATTCCTTCATCACAAGCCGCTATCACGCGGTGTTTCTTTTGACCCAGTCAACATACTTATCGACCCAGTTTTGCATGAATTTTTGACTGTCGGCGCCAATGTTGCCCGCCGCATCGAATAAGCCTTCCTTCGCCTGGATAAACGCTTCAGGTTGCCCCAATGTCGGCATATCCAGGTAAGCGAGAATGTTGCGCAAATGCTGTTGCGCCATTGACGTGCCGATAGCGCCGACTGACACGCCCAATATGCCGGCAGGTTTACCGGCCCAGGCACTTTGTCCATAGGGGCGTGAGGCTAGATCGAGCGCATTTTTGAGGACGCCAGGGATCGACCGGTTGTATTCCGGCGTGACAAATAAAACGCCATCAGCGGCGACTATTTCCGCTTTTAAGCGTTTTGAGGATTCGCTCGGGTGCGCGTCGTTGTCTTGATCGTACAGCGGCAAATCACCGATCTCGATGTGCTTGAACGAAAATTCCGCCGGCGCCAATTTTGCAACGGCGCTTGCCAGCTTGCGGTTGAATGAGTCTTTGCGCAGGCTGCCTACTACGACGGCAATTTGATAGTGGGTCATGTTGCTCTCCTCTGAGTAGTACAAAGAAGGCGGAAGCTATTGCGCTTCTGCCGGAAACATTGAACGAACAATAAAAATCGTCGGCCATCAGGATACCCGCTACAGGCATGCCATGGCGCTCGTCTATCCAGCTTGTGCAAGGCAAAGCGAAGAGCGTAACGCGACAAAGCCCGGTTTAATGCGCCTTGAAGAATTGGCATTACTGAATGCCAATCCATTTGGGCGCGATGGAGGTGCCTTTGCCAGCGCCGTAGCCAAAGTAGATGTTCAGTCCGCCGAGCGGCTCAAGATAGCGTGCGTTTTTTAGACCGCCAGCATCGGCCGCCGCAAAGCCTATGCTTTGGATCAACGCCTTAACCTTTTCCTTTGCGGCGACATCATCGCCAGCGAAATAGACAGGGACGATTTCACCGTTCAGCGACGATCCATTCGCCAGCGTTTGGGCAAAGACTGTGTTGAAGGCTTTGACGACTTTGGCGCTCGGAAATGCTTTCTGGATTTCCTCAGCAGCCGAGGTGCTATGGCCAATGCTCAGACCCATGTAATCCGCAGTCAGCGGATTGGTGATGTCGACCACGACTTTGCCGGCGAGGTTGCCGAGCGCAGCCAATGCGGGTACTGCGTCGCCGTAAGCGGTGGCGACAATGACAAGATCAGCGCCTTCTATTGCCTTCGACGCGGCGAACGTAGCCCCCGTCGTTTCTGCCAAGGTTTTTGTTTTTGCAACATCGCGGCGGCTGATCAGCAACGTGTGTCCTGCTTGGGTGATGTGCTTGGCCAGGCCTGAGCCCATGTTGCCTGCACCGATCAAGCTAATGTTCATATAAAGCCTCCGTAGGGTGGTTTGTCTCAGAAGCGGAAGCATTCCGTCGTCTGATGAGCCCATTTAATCAGTTGCAAAATAGAAGCAGGCCAAGACTATTACGGACGAGCCGCCCAGATACTGGCCATGGTCGAAGAAGCTCAAAGCGCCGTGATGCAAGAAGCCTCGGTGCCGCGCGGCACCTTGCGGGTCGCCTCCTCACACGCTTTTGGCGCTCGTCATTTGGGTTGGGCGATCACTGAATATCTGCAGCGCTATCCGAACGTAAAAATTGATGTGACGCTGAACGACCGTATGGTCGATCTGGTTGAAGAAGGCTTCGATATCGGCATCCGTGTCGCCAAGAAAATTGACCCAGGGCTGGTCGCGCGCAAGCTCACGCGGGCGCGCATTGTGGCGTGCGCATCACCTGATTATTTGAACAAACACGGCGTGCCCAAATCGCCTGAAGAACTGGCCAAGCACAATTGTCTTTCCTACGCCTATTTGAATTTGCCAAACGAGTGGCACTTCATACGCAAAGGGGTGGAGCGAACGGTTTTGGTTGCGGGAGATTTACGTGGCAACAGTGGCGATATTCTGCGCAATGCCGCTATTGAAGGCCTTGGCGTGATTCTGCAACCTAGCTTCCTGATCTATGAGGCACTACGAGAAAAGAAATTGGTGCGCATATTGGCCGACTGGGAGGCCGACGAACTGACGGTGTTTGCGGTTTATCCGAACCATAAGTTCCTGCCACCCAAGGTACGCAGTTTTATTGATTTTCTCGCCGAGCGTTTCGCTTCCGAACCTGGCTCCGAACCTTATTGGGATGTCAACATTTGGCCGAATTGAAAGACTGAAAGACTGAAAGATTGAACAAACTACAGGCAACGCGGAGCGAAGTCGCAGAACGGAAGCGGGAAGTTGTCGAAGTTGTCGAAGTTGTCATTACCACCTGCGTGCAAACACCCTAGCACCGTACCTCTGCGTCCACACGGCAGCATCGGCAAGCGCCCTCCACCGGCACAAATCAGGCGCTATATAAACACTACGATATATAGACAGACGTTTTTATTCGTTTGATCAAGCATGCTGCTTCGTTATATTGCACGGCCTTGCGCTGCGCAGCCTGTATTGCGCGACCTGTATTGCACACCCCATTGCGCTTGAGCAGTAGGCTCATTTCGATTTGACGCATTCCCGCATTAGCGCAGCCGCATGCCACATTTCA
This sequence comes from Pseudomonadota bacterium, assembly GCA_040386295.1. GTDB lineage: Bacteria > Pseudomonadota > Gammaproteobacteria > Burkholderiales > Rhodocyclaceae > JAZKFR01. The sequence continues at coordinate 13,197 of JAZKFR010000072.1, forward strand.
ATGCCCCTGCCCAGCATTTGCGCACAGGGCGCAATAAACAAAAGCCACAGCAGCGTCACAAACCCAGTCTGACCAGGCCAAGGCAAAAGCGAAACGCTTCTGTCTTAATGCCCGCCTTGCCCGCCTTGTCCTTGTGCACGCAGCACCATGACGCTCACCGAAACGCTAACGAATATCACCATGACGGCACAAACTGACGCACCTACCCTACCCATCTTGAGCTGGCTCAAACGCTTAACGCCAACACAGGTCGGCACACCCTTGAGCCCAATAGCGCTTGCGCAGAAAGTCAGCGCCAGACCGAGCAGCGCAGAAGATAGCGCGCTGTTTTCGCTACGCAATATCGGCAAAAGCTACGACGGCGTCAGCGTGCTGCAAGACATTGACCTGGATATCGAAGCCGGTGAAATTTTCGGCATTATTGGCCGCAGCGGGGCGGGCAAAAGTACCTTACTGCGCCTGCTCAACCAACTCGAAAAACCGAGCACCGGGCGTGTGCACTTTGCTGGACGCGCTTTAGATGAATTAGACGCCAGCGAACTGCGGCAATTGCGGCAACGCATCGGCATGGTCTTTCAGCATTTCAACTTACTCAGCTCGCGCACAGTGCGCGACAACATCGCTTTGCCGCTCGAACTAGCCGGCAACACACCGACGCAAATTAAAAAACGGGTAGACGAGTTGCTTGATTTAGTCGGCCTCAGCGCCCAGGCCACGCGCTATCCGAGCCAAATCAGCGGCGGCCAAAAACAACGCGTAGGCATCGCGCGCGCGCTGGCGACAGAGCCCTGCGTACTGCTCTGCGACGAAGCCACTTCAGCCCTAGACCCAGAAACCACGCGTTCGATTCTTGATTTACTAGGCGAAATCAACCAACGCTTAAAACTCAGCATCGTCCTCATCACGCATCAAATGCAGGTGGTTAAAAGCATCGCGCATCGGGTTGCCGTCATCGACGCAGGCCGTATCGTCGAGCGTGGCACCAGCATAGAACTGTTCGCCTCGCCCCAACACGAGATCACACGCAGCCTATTGCGTGAAGTGATCGGCCAAGAAGCGCTCAGCGTCTCAAACAGCGTGCGCGCTCGTGCAGAAAAGCTGCTCGCAACTCAGCCAGGGCGCTTCTGGCGCTTGGCTTTTGTCGGCGATCAAGTCGATCAAGCGCTGCTCGCCGAACTGGCTGAAAAATTCTCGCTGCGCAGTAACGTGTTGCACGGCTACATCGACGAAATACAAGGGCAAGCCTTTGGCTCATTACTCGTTGTCGTCACCAAGGAAAACGCCTCAGCAGCAGAACTAGACGCTGCGGCTCAATTCGTCAGAGAGCAAAACATCAGACTAGAGGAGCTGGCACGATGAGCCCCGAACTAATCACGCTGTTCTTCGATTCCGCTCTCGAAACACTCTGGATGGTCGGCGCCGCTGGCCTGGCCAGCACGCTTCTGGGACTCCCCCTCGGCGTCTTACTGGCGCTCAGCGATGGTCACGGTTTATTGCGCCAACCCTGGCTTAATCGCCTACTCGGGCTGCTGGTCAATGCGCTGCGCTCAACGCCCTTCATCATCCTGATGGTCGCTGTCATTCCGCTCACACGCTGGCTTGTGGGCACCTCAATCGGCACTTCGGCAGCGGTGGTGCCGCTCACCATTGCGGCCACCGCCTTTGTCGCGCGCCTGATCGAAAGCAATGTGCGCGAACTAGATCGTGGCCTCAGCGAAACACTGCAAGCCATGGGCGCGACGCCGTGGCAAATCGTGCGCAAAGCACTCATTCCTGAAGCACTACCCGGCATCATCGCCAGCGTCACGATGACCTTGATCAGCCTAATCGGTTACTCGGCGATGGCGGGTGCCGTAGGCGGTGGTGGCCTCGGTGACCTCGGCATGCGTTACGGCTACCAGCGCTTCTTACCCGAAGTCATGGCGCTCGTCGTGCTAGCGCTGATCGTTCTGGTCGCGCTGGTGCAGTCGGTTGGCGCGCGCTTGGCACAACGCGTGAACCATCGTTAATTCCAATTCACATTAGAGACGAGACGCGAAAACAACCAAACAAGCCGCAGACATTGCTGTAGCAAGGCAAGGCGCAGTTGACAAAGTAGCGGTTCTAATGCGCATGGGAATAAGCAGGTGCGCAACATGAACACATCCATAAACATTAAAGATTACTAACCCAGGAGCCCCACCATGCAAGCATCAAAACTACTGAGCGGCTTACTGCTCGTCGCCAGCACCGTCATTAGCCTAAGCCTAGGCGCAGCGCACGCTGCGGTGCCGGATAAAGACAAAGAGCTCAGCCTCAGCATCGGCGCCACCGCCGGTCCGCACGCGCAAATTTTAGAAGTGGTGAAGAAAATCGCCGCACGCGACGGGCTCAAGCTCCGCATCGTCGAATTCTCCGACTACATCCAACCCAACGCCGCACTGGCTGCCGGCGAGCTCGATGTCAACAGCTACCAACACCAACCCTACCTCGATAACGCAAACCAAGAACGGGGCTACAAACTCGTCTCGATCGGCAAAACGATTATTTTCCCAATGGGCTTGTACTCAAAAAAAATCAGCTCGCTCAAACAACTCGCCAACGGCGCGCGCGTTGCTATTCCGAACGACCCAACCAACGGTGGACGTGCGCTCTTACTGATGCAAGCACATGGTTTGATCAAACTAAAAGCCGAAGCCGGGCTTAAAGCAACGCCCATAGACATCATCGACAATCCAAAGAAACTCAAATTTCTCGAGCTTGACGCAGCGCAATTACCGCGTGCTTTAGACGATGTGGATCTGGCCGGTGTTAATACCAACTACGCGCTACCCGCAGGTTTAGTGCCGACGCGTGACGCACTCGCCATCGAAAGCACGCAATCCCCCTACGCCAACGTCATCGTCGTGCGGGCTGCCGACAAAGACAAAGCTGTGTTGAAAAAACTGCTCAAGTCGTACCAAAACGATGAAGTAAAACAATTCATCAAAACGCAGTTCCAAGATTCCGTGGTGCCCGCCTGGTAAGCCTAGATTCAATTCAGGCCAATGCCTCTGCTGGCGGACTTAATAGAGCACGCCAGCAGAGGCAGCACCAGCCTCAAGACAAGATCAAATACACGCTATGTCACCCGCCCACCGCCCCGCAGTACTCAGCCTGATCGGCAACACGCCCTTAGTCGAAGTCACCCGCATAGACACCGGCGTCTGCCAACTGTTTCTTAAGCTCGAAGCGCAGAATCCGGGGGATCGATCAAAGATCGCGTGGGTCTTGCCATGATCGAAGCGGCAGAGCGGAGCGGACAACTCAAACCCGGCAGCACCATCGTCGAAGCAACCGCCGGTAACACCGGGCTTGGCCTGGCGCTGGTCGCACAAGCTAAGGGTTATCGCATCGTGCTTGTTGTGCCCGACAAAATGTCCAGCGAAAAAATTCTGCATCTCAAAGCGCTGGGCGCTGAGGTGTACATCACGCGTTCGGACGTTGGCCAGGGTCATCCCGATTACTACCAAGATTACGCAGCGCGTTTAGCGCGTGAAATTCCCGATGCTTTTTTTGCTGATCAGTTCAATAACCCCAACAATCCCGCCGCGCATCGGCATCGGCGACACGCTGGTGCGGCTGTCTGTGGGAATTGAGGATATTGACGATCTGAAAGACGATTTGCAGCAGGCTTTGCTCGCGATGGAACATTCTTCTTAGCGCTGGTGTCGCTTCGGAGCGAGGCAAAAACCCATAAGGCGGCGGCTAAAATAATTGCGCGGAAATGAAGTACAGATTGCCGCCCACAGCAAACCACACAAGCCACAGCAAGCCACAGCAAGCCAAGCCAACGAAAGCCCAGTCATGAACCTGCAACAGCTGCGCATTTTGCGCGAAACCATTCGCCAAGAATTTAACCTCACCAAGGTTGCCGAGACGCTGTACACCGCACAACCAGGGGTTTCCAAGCACATTAAAGATTTGGAAGAAGAACTCGGCATTGAGATTTTTTTACGTCGGGGCAAGCGTTTAACAGGCTTAACCGAGCCAGGCAAAGAGCTACTGGTCGTCGTCGAACGCATCCTGCTGGACTTGCAGAATGTGCGCAGCATCGCCGATCAATTTGTCAGCCGCGACACAGGCAATCTGATCATCGCCACCACGCACACCCAGGCGCGCTACGTTTTACCGGAAGTTATTCGGCGCTTCAAACAGCAATACCCCAAGGTGCACCTTGTTTTGCAACAAGGCAATCCCGACGAAATCGCCGACCGCCTCAGTCATGGTCTGGCCGATGTCGCCATTGCAACCGAGGGGCTGCTCGGCGTCCCTAATCTGATCACCTTCCCTTGTTATCAATGGCAGCATGCGCTGGTCGTACTGCCAGATCACCCTCTAGCGCAGTGCGAACACATCACCCTGGCTGAGCTGGCGACTTATCCGATCATCACCTATGACAAGCGTTTTACCGGACGCAGCAAGATCGATCACGCCTTTGCCCAAGCGGCTCTTCAGCCAGACATCGTGCTTTCCGCTATTGACGCGGATGTGATCAAAACTTACGTCTCGATTGGTTTGGGCGTCGGCATCATCGCCGACATGGCCTACGACCCGGCGCGCGATGGACACCTCGTCAAACGCTCAGTGCCAGGCCTCTTTGCGATGAACACAAGCTATCTCGCCCTATGCCAAGGTGCGCATCTGAGAAGCTATGCGCATGCGTTTATTGAGCAGCTTTTGCCCGGTGTGAGCGTATAAACGAGCGTGACATAACGCCACGATCAGACTGCAACGACAATCTTGCTTTTGGCTTATAAGCTCAGCAAAAATTCCTAGTTCGCACGTCAATACTTTTGACCTAGAGTCGCGTCCAAGGTCAGTCGCCTCTTTAGCCGCACCCCCCGAGTAGCTTCTGATTTTTCAATGCACCGCTGCATCGGCCTTGATCGCCTCTGAAGCGCTCTCTGGATGTTGGTTAAATGCTGACGCAATTAAATTTATTGATATTTAAAGGAAATTAAAATGGTCATCAAAGGAGCAGAATTAGGAATTACAGCGCACACACTGCAATCGTCACATGACCCTGCGGCGCAACCACTGCAGCAGAAAAGCGAAACCTTTCTACCAAGCACCGATGCCGCCCTCCCGCACAAGGTCTTGAACAGCCCAACAGAGCACAGAATCAGCGCTGGTAGCGGGGAAATTAAGCTCGGTGGCACTCCCCTGAAAACCGCATTCGACGCAACAAAAATCAGCGAATTCAAAGTTCCGCCCAGCGCACCAGAGCAATGGCGGATGTTCGGCAATGAGAGCGTTTATGGGAGCACGCCACGAGCCGATGCCATCGTCCTGAGCGCGCTCGCAAAGAAACCAAAACTTAACTCAACCTATCTAAACGTCGCCCCGCTCAAATTTACCCTCGCGCAGCTGCACGCGCTCCAGCCAGAGCAGATAACGATTGGGAATGGCTCAAACGAACTGATCAAAAGAATCACCACCTCCTTCGTTAAGCCTGGTGGCACGGTGATCGCCTCAGCCCACAGCTATACTTTTTACGAC
>JAZKFR010000072.1:18726-25052 GCA_040386295.1 Pseudomonadota bacterium
GCCTACCTCAGCAACCGCGACTACATCGCCGTCGACTTGCAACAAGATGCTCGCTACAACCCTGAGGGCTTGATCAATGCAGCAGAACAAGCGAACGCAGCAGGCTCGCCCGGCGGCGTGATTTTTCTCGACAATCCCGCCAATCCATTAGGGACTCTGCTCAGCCCCGCGGAAATCGAAAGTTTCTTGGCAAAAATCCCCAAGGGCTGGTTAGCCGTGATTGATGAAGCCTACTGGGAATATTTGCAGCCAGAAGAACAATTCAAGGGCGGCCAATACTTGCGCGAGCACCCCGATGCGCCTGTCGTCTTTCTACACACTTTATCGAAGGCCTATGGCTTTGCGGGTGGGCGCGTTGGCTACGCATTCAGCTCAAGTCAAATCGCCGAGGTATTAAACAAAAACAACACGGATCAGCTCACTGTGACCACCTTGTCTGCTTTGAGCGCACAAGCCATCATCGAAGACCAAAGTTTTCTGCGTTTAACGCGACGCTTCAATGCCATCGAGCGAGGGAAAATCACGCGCGCTTTAAGCAAACTGGGCGTTGAGTACATAGAGCCGCACGCGAATTTCGTCACCTTCAAAATCCCCGACGTAAGCCAAGCAGCTGCGTTTAAAGCATCTTTGGACAGCCAAGGCGTCATGATCTCTTGGTTGAAGGGCTACGGCTTAGAAGACCATTTCCGCGTCACCGTGGGCGATCCAGCAGGACGTCAGGCGTTTTTGCGCGCGCTGAAAATTGCCTTGAAAGCGATTGGCTAGGACAGAGTGCTATTAGGCGAGAAGACAGAAGCGGAAATCGAGCCTGGACACCACGCCAGCTCATATACGCTCACTGAGCAGCCTCATTTCCTCTCCCACAAGAGGGGTGCCCCGTAGGAGCAGGAGAGGGCGCTGCGTGTGATCGGAAGAACGTGAGCAAACAGGGGGGATATTGGCGTTTTTGAGGTGTGCTGTGGCTGATTTTGCGTGCTGGTTTGGCGCGCTCTGTGGTTGCGTCTCTGTGGCGTTTTTCCCTCTCCCACCCCTGCCGGGGCACCCTCTCCCACAAGTGGGCGAGGGGAAGGCTTGCGTTGGGGGAAGGCGTTTAGGTTGGGGGGCTAGAGCATTCTCTGCGCAAACCTGCAGCAACCGCAGCAGGGCAAAAACGCGCCTAAGCAACCCAGGCACGCGCGTTGCGGAACATCCGTAGCCACGCCGAGTCGTCGCCCCAGTCTTTGGGATGCCAAGACATTTGCACGCTGCGAATCACCCGTTCCGGGTGCGGCATCATGATCGAGAAGCGGCCATCTGCCGTCGTCACGCCGGTAATCCCCTCGGGCGAGCCGTTCGGATTAAAGGGATAGCGTTCGCTCGGCTGACCGTGATGATCAACATAACGCATCGCCACCGCCAGCTCAGCCCTCTGCGCTGGCGTATCAAATTGCGCCTGTCCCTCGCCGTGCGACACCACCACGGGCAAACGGCTCCCCGCCATGCCGGCAAAAAATAAAGAAGGCGAAGGCGGCAACTCAACCATGACCAAGCGCGCCTCAAACTGCTCGACTTGATTACGGACAAAACGCGGCCAGGCGGCGGCGCCCGGGATCAATTCTTTGAGCGCACTCATCATTTGGCAGCCATTACAGACGCCCAGCGCAAAGCTATCGCCGCGCTGAAAGAACGCAGAAAACACCTCACGTGCACGCGCGTTGAGCAAAATACTTTTCGCCCAGCCCTGGCCTGCACCCAACACATCGCCGTACGAAAAACCGCCACAAGCAACCACGCCTTTAAAGTCAGCCAGCGACTGCCGTCCGGCCAAAATGTCGCTCATGTGCACGTCTTGCGCGGCAAAGCCCGCACGGTCAAAAGCCGCCGCCATTTCAACGTGGCCATTCACCCCCTGCTCGCGCAAAATCGCCACACGCGGACGCTGACCCGAGCGAATCAGCGGCGCCGCAACATCGTGCGCCGGATCAAAGCTCAGCTGCGCAGACAAGCCCGGATCGCTCGTATCGGCAATCTGTGCATAAGCCTGCTCAGCGCACACCGGGTTATCGCGCAACTGCTGCATACGAAAACTTGTTTCCGACCAGGCGCGCTGCAAATCAACGCGCGTCGCGCGCAACACCGGCTTGGCGTTACGAATGACGCGCAACTCGTCCCAAGTATTCGGGTAACCGACAACATGCACGCTCGCGCTCAAACCCGCCGCGCGCAAAACCGCCATCACCGAGGCACGGTCGGCACGGCGAATTTGCACCACGGCGCCCAATTCCTCGTTAAACAGCGCAGCCAATAAACGCTCCTCAGAACGACCACCGAGCAAATCGGGCTTGCGTTCTAGGCCATCTACATCGTTCATCAGCGGGTCGTAACACAGGCTATCGGTCTCGATGCTGACGCCGCAATGCGCCGCAAAGGCCATTTCACAAATCGTCGCCCACAAGCCGCCATCGGCACGATCGTGATAAGCCAGCAGCAAATCAGCCTGCGCCAACTGGCGTATCGCCGCGAAAAAAGCGGCCAACTGCGCAGCCGACTCAAGATCCGGCGCCGCCACGCCGACGGCGGCAAACACCTGCGCCAAAGCCGAGCCACCCAAACGGTTCTTGCCCAAACCAAGATCGATCAGTAACAACTCCGTCTCACCCGCATCGAGCACCAGCTGCGGCGTCAAAGTACGGCGCGCGTCTTGCACCCGGGCAAAACCGGTGACGACCAAAGACAAGGGCGCAATCACGGCTTTTTGCTGCTGCCCTTCGGCGCCATGCTCTTGCCAGGTGGTGCGCATAGACAAAGAATCTTTGCCGACGGGGATCGACACCCCCAAGCTCTGGCAAAGATCAGACACGGCGCGCACGGTATCGAATAAACGAGCGTCTTCACCGGGGTAGTCGGCTGCCGCCATCCAATTCGCCGAAAGTTTCACCTCGCTTAAAGCGGCAATATCGGCGGCAACCAAATTGGTCAAGGCCTCGGCCACCGCCATGCGCCCCGAGGCCGGTGCGTCGATCACCGCCAGCGGCGTGCGCTCGCCCAGGGCAAACGCCTCGCCGGCGTAGCCTTGGTAACTCATTAAGGTAACCGCAACATCCGCCACCGGCACTTGCCAGGGTCCGACCATCTGATCGCGCGCGGTTAAACCGCCGACGCTACGATCACCAATCGTGATCAAAAAGCTTTTATCGGCTACCGCCGGCAAACGCAGCACACGATACGCGGCGTCTTCCAGGCTCACTTCGTCTAAAGAAAAGGGTTGCGCCAAGAGCGGCAAACGCTGCACGCTACGCGTCATGCGTGGCGGCTTGCCGAGCAAGGCGGCCAAATCCAAATCGACGGGCAGCTCAGCAAAATGCGCATCGGAAACGCTTAAATGCGGCGCTTGCGTTGCCTCCCCGAGCACAGCAAAAGGGCAGCGCTCACGCGCGCAGAGGGCGCGAAACTCGGGCAAACGCGCAGCCGGAATCGCCAGCACATAACGCTCCTGCGCTTCGTTGCACCAAATCTCAGCGGGCGACATGCCGGGCTCTTCGATTTGAATCGCGCGCAGATCAAAGCGTGCACCGCAACCCGCGCCATAGGCCAACTCAGGCAAGGCGTTCGATAAGCCGCCCGCGCCCACGTCGTGAATCGACAAAATCGGATTACCGTCACCGACGGCGGCAATATCGTGCTGCGGCGCGCCCATTTGCCAACAACGGTCGATCACCTCCTGCGCCCGCCGCTGCATCTCGGGATTGCCGCGCTGCACCGAGGCAAAATCAAGCGCCTCACTATTCTGTCCGGTCGTCATCGAGCTCGCCGCGCCACCGCCCAGGCCAATCAACATGCCCGGCCCACCCAGCTGGATAAACAAAGTGCCCTCAGCAAAATGCTCTGCCTTAAACGACTGCTCGTGCGCGATATTGCCCACGCCGCCCGCGATCATGATCGGCTTGTGATAGCCGCGCAGCACGGAAACCGGCTCGGCCAAGGCTGCTGTCAATTCAAGTACGCGCTGCTCATAAGTACGAAAATAACCGCACAAATTGGGTCGGCCAAACTCATTGTTAAACGCTGCCGCGCCAATCGGTCCTTCCAACATAATCTGCAAAGCCGAGGCAATACGCGCGGGTCGGCCATACGGCTGCACCCCATCGAGCGCCCGTTCCCAAGGCTGCGGTGCAGTGGGCAAACGCAGATGCGACACCGAAAAACCACACAAACCGGCTTTCGGTTTTGAGCCCCGACCGGTCGCGCCTTCATCGCGAATCTCGCCGCCAGAACCCGTCGCCGCACCGGCAAACGGCGAAATCGCCGTCGGATGGTTATGCGTTTCGACCTTAGCCAAAATATGCGTGCGCTCGTCGCGCCAAGTGTATTGCCCGCTCAAATCGGGATAAAAACGCGGCACCGTCATGCCCTCAATTACCGAAGCATTGTCCGAATAGGCCACCACCGTGCCCGCCGGATGCGCCTGATGCGTCTCGCGGATCATGCCAAACAAAGTTTCGGCCTGCGCCTGACCGTCAATCTGCCACGCGGCGTTAAAAATTTTGTGTCGACAATGCTCAGAGTTAGCCTGCGCAAACATCATCAACTCAACATCACTCGGATTGCGCTCAAGCCGCACAAACAAAGCCAGCAGATAATCCAACTCCTCGCCCGACAAAGCCAAGCCCAAGCGCGTGTTAGCCGTGAGCAAAGCCGCCCGCCCTTCGCCCAGCACGTCGATGCGCAGCAAAGGGCGCGGCGCAAAATGGGCAAACAACTGCGCAAGCTGCGCCACGTCAAACAACACCGACTCGGTCATTCTGTCGTGCAAACAAGGCAAGAGCAGCGCCAACTGCACTTCAGACAGCGCGCCCCCAGCCTGGTTGTGCACGCGATAGCGCACGCCGCGCTCAAGCCGCACCACAGCGTTTAACCCGCTACACCAAGCAATCTCGCTTGCCTTAGAAGACCACGGCGAAATCGTGCCGACCCGGGGCGTCACCCAAAACACCTGCTGCGCCGAGCCAGGCGAGCCTGTTTGCATTAAGTCGGAATCACTGCGCACCAGCGCCGACTCAGGCACCGCTTGCGCTGCCAACAAATGTTCCAACTGCGCAGGCAAAGCGGCAGCAGCAAAGGGCTCAGCCGTCCGCAAAGCAACAAAATACCAATACTCCGCACTGAGCAAAGTCACGTCTGGCAAGGCTGCGGCTACACGCTGCTGCAAACCCTGAAAACGAAAAGCAGACAAAGCAGAAGCGCCGCGAAAAAACAGCAGCGGACTAGAAGGGGGCGCGCAAGGCGTACTAGAAGCAGTCGAAGTTAAGGTCATAACAGGCCAGAGAAAACGGGAATCAGCAGAAAAAAACAAACGAGAGGAAAAACAAAGAGCGCGATTATACCCCCGCCCCCTGCAGCAAATCGCCTCGACCGCGCGCAGAGGACAAGGATTTGACCGTGATCAATCGCAAGTTCAAAAAAAACAAAAACCCCGGAAGCGCTGCCACGCAGCACCCCGGGGTTCTCCGCCTAAAAACCAGGCGCTAAAGCGGCAAATTACTTGCTTAAGCTCAGAACTTAAGCAAGCGCGTTTGCCTTATGCAGCTTATGCAGTCGGGCTAGAGCGCTCGTCATCGCTACCTTCGCTACCCTCTGCAATCGCATCAGGCGCTCCTTCACGTAAGGTTGATCTACCGCCCTTAACGACTAACACATCACGATTACTCGTAGTACGGTTAACAGTCACGACGCCTGCTGCGGACTGCTTCCCGCCGCGTTTAGCCGCCACTTCTAAACCCAGCGCAGCAAGGTTAACGATCACCCCTGCATCAAGCCCTCGCCGCGCGCCAAGCTCAAGGCTACTACTCTTAACCTCACCTTGTTGATCGACGAATTGCAATTCACCACCCGGTTGCGCCCGCTCAATACGCATATTCGGCATCAAAGTTCTCACCAGACCGGTAAAAGCTAAAGTTTTTGAAGAAACATCATCAGCATTATGCGCAGTCAAAATCTGAGCGATATGTCCAAGAGCAACCCCCCTGATCAAGGTTAGTTTTTGCTCAGGATCAACAGCTGCTTTAATCGCTTTAACATCCTGCGCAAATTGATCTTTTTTCACAAAATCATGCACTGCGCCGGCGATACGGCCACGACCATTAAAGTCTTTCTTAAACTGCTCAACTACCCCATCGATTTCTGCGCTAGTGGGATGCTCAGGGTTAAAGTTATTTGGAGTAGCAAAAGAACCTGCATAAACATCACCCAGCAAAGAAATAACAGCCACTTTATCGTCTGGATTTTGGATATTTAAGCAAAAACCAATCAAGGCATCAGAATCCTTCTTCGCGGGTTTTTCCTGAGTG
>JAZKFR010000072.1:25062-27181 GCA_040386295.1 Pseudomonadota bacterium
TGAGTGTTCAGGTTATTTGCATAGGTTCCAACCTGCTCTAGAGCTGTTAAGGTCTGCTCATCGCGTATGGGAAAATCTTTAACAGCGTCTTTAACAGCGCCTGACAGGCGGGCGCTGAAATGAGTTTCTTGTTGCCAGGTGGCGGCTGCTTCTGCTTGAACAGGAGTACGAGGAGTGACGCCTCCCAAAGCGGAAAGAAAAGCTGATTTCATCATAGCAAATACCTTTAAAAGTTAACAAGAAAATAGAAAAAACAACAGAAATAATCAAATCCGCCATCATTGTCCAAAATTAACTAACTTTTGACCGTGTGTTAAATCACGTTTTTAGCAAATTAATTTGGCCGTGGCAGACTCGGACAATTCGACTGCATGCTTAAACTTAGTCACGCGCAGCGCAAAAAAGTTCCCAGAAAACGGTATTTTTTATTCATCTTTGCTCACCAAGGCCATAATGCTCCTCTGCTTTAATGTGGAAAGATCAAGACGCAGCAGAGCAAAACGAGGCTTTAACGCACGTTCTCCCCTGACAAAAAGCTACCAAATCAGCCTATGCACAGTAATGACCCGCTAGCGCTCTACCACAGCACACAGCTGCGCAGAATCGAAGCGGCAGCGCAGCAACAGCCTCTAATGCTCGCCGCTGGCAGCGCAGCGGCAGAATTGGCTAACCGGCTTTGCACAAAAAATCGCCAAAGTGCGCGCAAAACAGCGCACGGCAAAATTCTTGTTTTGGCTGGGCCGGGCAATAACGGCGGCGATGCTTTAGTCGCAGCGCACCAGTTACACCGCCTGGGTCATGCCATACAGCTCGTCTTTAGCGGCAAAGCACAGCGTTTACCGCCCACAGCCGCAGACGCTTACCAAGCGCTAGAGAACGCCGGCATCCACCCAACACCGCATATCCGCGAAGACCTGCACTACAGCTTGATCATCGACGGCTTATTTGGCATTGGCTTAAACAAAGCGCCGACAGGCATCTACGCACAGCTGATCAAGACGGCCAACGCCCTCGCCGCGCGCGACCATTGCCCATTGCTTGCACTCGACTGCCCAAGCGGACTATCCAGCGACACAGGCGTGGCCAGCCCGAGCATTGCAACCGACAGCGCTTACGCTGCAACGATACGTGCCAGCCATACCTTGTCTTTTATCGCGCACAAACCCGGTTTATTTACGGGCGATGGGCCAGATTACTGCGGGCAAATTTACCGCGCAGAGCTGGGCATCAAGGCGGCAGAATATCTGCCGCCGGGGGAAGCCCCTTGCGCCCAACGGGTGGATACCGCTTTGTTTACGCAGCAGCTGCAAAGCAAGGCGCAGCGACCTAAAAACAGCCACAAAGGAAGCTACGGCAAGGTCGGCATCATCGGCGGCGCGCGCGGCATGCTAGGCGCCGCTTTACTGGCAGGACGCGCTGCACTCAAACTCGGTAGCGGATGCGTTTACCTTGGCCTGCTCGACGCCAACGCGCCTAGCGTGGATCTGCTCCAACCCGAACTGATGCTGCGCACAGCAGAAGCGCTGTGTGGCCAAACTGACGCGGCGGCAAGCGACAGCGCAAAGCCTGAGACACAACAACCCCTGGCCGCAGAAGACAGCATGAGCGTGCTCGCCTGCGGTCCAGGCATGGGGCAGAGCACCCGCGCCCGTAGCGTGCTGCTCGCCGCTTGCCGCAGCAGCGCACGGCTCGTCCTCGACGCAGACGCGCTCAACCTATTGGCTGCCGACGCGCAGATCAAAGCCGCTTTAGTCCAGCGTCAGCGCGGTGAACACACGCAAGAACCCTGTTTTCTCACGCCGCACCCAGCCGAAGCGGCGCGTTTGCTCGCTTGCTCTAAGGCCGCAGTGCAAGCCGACCGCCTCGCCGCCGCGCTAGCCTTAGCCAAGCGCTACCGCGCCTTTGTCGTACTCAAAGGCTGCGGCAGCGTAATCGCTACCCCGACGGGAGAATGTTTTATCAACACCACGGGCAACCCTGCCTTAGCCACCGCCGGCAGCGGCGACGTACTGACCGGCATCTTGAGCGCCTTATTAGCGCAAGGCTGGCCGAGCCAGGCGGCCCTCCTCGCGGCGGTGCATTTGCATGGTTTAGCCGCAGATAGATGGCGCGTGCAAGC
>JAZKFR010000072.1:27281-29318 GCA_040386295.1 Pseudomonadota bacterium
CCAATCGGCTTAACGGCAAGTGAACTGATCGACAGCGCACGCAGCACTCTGGCACACTGGCTTAGCGCGTTTGCCCAGCCACCGTTCTAAATTGCTCGCGCTGGGGTTCTCGAAGGGTGCATTTCAGCAACGCGCTGCACACTGCATACAAGGCAACACACACCACGGTTTAATCCTAGAAAGCCACGCAATGAGCACACCTGTGTCAGCGCCAAATCAAACGCAAACGAAGCACGATGGAGCAAATAAGCCGGACAAGAAAGGCTCGCCAGGTCGAAATTCCTTGCCCAACCAGCCTGGGCCACGGCCGCAGCAGGTGTTGCGCGGCGCGCTATTTTTTCTCAGCGCCATTTTCTTGTTTTCCGCGCTCGACGCGACCGCCAAATACTTAAGTTTAGTATTCGCCGTTCCGCTCCTGGTTTGGGCGCGCTATCTGGTGCACCTACTGCTCATGCTGCCGACCGTGCTACCGGTGATGGGCAGAACCCTGCTACAAACCAAACACCCGCTATTGATGCTGATCCGCACCTTGGTTTTGGTCGGCGTCACCTTGCTGGGTCAGCTGGCGATGCAAAAATTACCGCTCGCCGAAACCACCGCCTTAATTTTCGTCGCACCTTTGCTCGTCGCCCTGCTCGCAGGGCCGATGCTCGGTGAGAAACCGAGCGGCGCAATGTGGCTGAGCACCTGCGCAGGCCTGATCGGCGTACTGCTTATCGTGAGACCCGGCGGCAATTTAATGGGCGGCAATAACGCCGACATCGGCATCGGCGTTTTATACGCCCTAGGTGCTGCGCTTTGTTACGCCGTTTACCAAATGCTCACACGCAAGCTCTCGAGCAGCGAACCCCCCATGCGCTTGTTATTCCATAGCGCGCTGTTCGGCGCTTTGGGCATGTCGTGCATCCTGCCCTTCTACTGGCAAACTTGGCATTTACAGATGCTCAACACTGAGGTGGTGCTGCTGATTATTTCCTTAGGGGTCTATGGGGCAGTCGGTCATTTTTTGATGATCCGCGCCTTCAGCGACGCGCCTGCCTCGTCATTGTCCCCCTTGCTCTACGTGCAACTGATCTGGGCAACCCTGCTCGGCTTCTGGATTTTTAAACAATTACCCGATTTGTGGGCTTTGCTCGGCATGACGATTATTGGCTTATCCGGGATTAACGTAGTGCTCAGAAGCAAAAAGAGCACTCTGCCACCCGAATAATGACTCGAGCTTGCATCAAGTAGAAACACATAAAATCAATAAGATACAGCGTTAATGCGCAAGCCTCCGCTGCGCATGGGATCGCATCATTCTGCTCAGCCGAAAGCGGGGATGACCAACACCGTACTCACAGGCTCTGCGCTTTTACTCGGGTAGATAAGCCTGCCATTTTGATCGACAAATCGCGGCATGCGATTGCTTGCGCAGTTTTTTATACGCGGAATAAAAGTTCGAATGACTGCTTGATAGGCACTTTGCCCTGTGGGAGGGCATGAGTCGTCAAGCATTGACGGGGAAAAGCGCAAACCTGCTTTTACCAAGAAAAACAAGCCGCAGAGATTGCTGTGACACGCCCAGGCAAAGCCAAGCAGGCGACAAAAGTCAGTTTTAATGCGAACCGAGATAAGGCATATGCTCGTCGAGCCGACGCGAGCAAGGCGTCATGATTGGCCGCGCTTTACAACACCGCCATGAGCAAAGCTGGAGAGAGGATCAGCGTAGAAACTGGGCTTGCACTCGCGCTAGCTAGCGCGCAAAAGCGAAGCAAGAGATGGGTTCTATTTGAATCTATTGGATTTTATTGGTGCCCGGGACCGGAATCGAACCGGTACGACCTTTCAGTCGAGAGATTTTAAGTCTCTTGTGTCTACCAATTTCACCACCCGGGCGGGGGTATGCAGCTTTGTTTAGCTTCCATCCACTGGCAGGCGCAGCAGAAGCAGCAAGCCAAACAACAAAAAAGGGAGGCTGCGCTGTGCATTCTCCCTTTAAAGTCTGGAGCGGGAGAAGAGTCTCGAACTCTCGACCTCAACCTTGGCAAGGTTGCG
>JAZKFR010000073.1:0-23407 GCA_040386295.1 Pseudomonadota bacterium
ATGCACGATGATCGACAGCGCATCAACCTTCTCGCCGTTGATCAAGATATCGAGCTTGACCACGTCGGCGGCACGATACTCTTTAAATTCATAGTCCAAAGAAGCATAGCCACGCGAAACCGATTTCAGACGATCAAAAAAGTCCATCACCACTTCGGCCATCGGCATTTCATACACCAACTGCACCTGGCGGCCACGGTAAGTCATATCGACTTGATTGCCACGCTTTTGATTACACAGGGTGATCACGTTACCCAAGTACTCTTGCGGGACAAAAACAGTGGTCGTAATAATCGGCTCGCGGATTTCTTCGGTTTTCGACGGATCAGGCAATTTGGCCGGGTTCTCAACACGAACCAGCTTGCCATCGCGCATCAGTACTTCATAGACGACCGTGGGCGCCGTACTAATCAGATTTTGATCAAACTCACGCTCCAAGCGCTCTTGCACGATCTCCATGTGCAACAGACCCAAAAACCCGCAGCGGAAGCCAAAGCCTAGTGCTTGCGACACTTCTGGCTCGTAATGCAGCGAAGCGTCGTTCAGCTTCAGCTTCTCCAAAGACTCACGCAAAGCGTCGTACTGATTCGACTCAACTGGGTACAACCCAGCAAACACCTGCGATTTAATTTCCTTGAAGCCTGGCAAAGCCTGCGCTGCGGGTCGCTCGGCCAAGGTCATGGTGTCGCCGACTTTAGCCGCTTGTAGCTCTTTAATCCCGGCCACCACAAAGCCCACTTCGCCCGCCGACAATTGCTCGCGCACCAGCGCTTTAGGCGTAAACACACCGACCTGTTCGCACAAATGGGTAGACCCTGCTGCCATCAGGCGGATTTTATCTTTCGCACGCAAAGTGCCATCGACCACGCGCACCAGCATGATCACGCCAACGTAGTTGTCGAACCAAGAATCGATCAACAAAGCCTTCAAAGGCGCCTCGGGATCGCCCTTGGGTGGCGGAATGCGCTTGATAATCGCCTCCAGAATATCGACCACGCCGACACCTGTTTTGGCCGACGCCAAAACCGCCTCGGACGCATCAACACCGATCACATCCTCAATTTCTTGGCGTGCACTATCCGGCATGGCCGACGGCAAATCGATTTTATTGAGCACAGGCAAGACCTCAACACCTAACTCAATCGCCGTATAGCAATTGGCCACCGTCTGCGCCTCAACCCCTTGCGACGCATCGACCACCAACAGCGCGCCCTCGCAAGCAGAGAGAGAACGCGACACCTCGTATGAAAAATCAACGTGTCCGGGCGTATCAATCAAGTTCAGTTGATAGACCTGACCGCTGCGCGAGGTATAGCTCAAGGCCGCCGTCTGCGCTTTGATCGTAATTCCGCGCTCACGTTCGATATCCATAGAATCAAGAACTTGAGCCGCCATTTCGCGATCGGACAAACCACCACATAGATGAATAATGCGATCGGCGAGCGTTGATTTTCCGTGGTCGATATGGGCAATGATTGAAAAATTACGCGTGTATTGCATGGTTTTAAGCATGTCGCAGCAAAGAAGCCGCGCCTAGAAAAAAGGGTGCCAGCAAGCACCCTTGGTCGGATTGATGTGAGGTCGGCGATTTTAACGGATTTTCTCCGCTGGCCGTTGACTTTGCGCGCCTAGGCGTTCGTCTTCAGGCAGCCGTAGCACCTTGCCGCTAAGCCTTAGCAAGACTTAGACGAACAGCGTACAAGCCAGTAATCAAGGGAAAATGTACCTGCTCCCTTGGCCAGCAAAAACAACAACACCGCCGCCCACACACCATGGGTTGGATAAGCATCGGGGTAAATAAAAATTTGAATACTCAAAGTCATCAGCAATAAAGCCAAGGCCGAAAAGCGCGTGGCCAAGCCGAGCAGCAACAAAATAGGGAATAAATGCTCGGCAAACGCCGCCAAAGGCGCGGCCAACTCAGGCGAGATCAGCGGCAAACGGTATTCAGTTTGAAATAGCTCCAGCGCCGAAGCCGACAAATGCGGCCAGCCGAGGTGAAACTCACCGTTGATCAAATCAATCGCCAGCCCCTCAATTTTGGTCTGCCCCGACTTCCAAAAAACAGCGGCAATCGAAAAACGCGCAAGCAAAGCAATCAAGCTCTCAGGAATACGCTCAAACAAACTCATGACGCAACGCAACTGCCGCGCGGCGCAAGTAAAAAGACAAGGACGAGCATTCGATTGATCTGTTTTGAGGTTCATGGGGGCAGCTCCTGGTGGGGGAAGGATTAGAGTTTAGGGGTTTGCAACCGCAGTAGCGGGTGCGCTGCTGGGGGACGCTGCTAGACGAAACTTAGCGCTTTCTTCGCGCCTCCAATCGTCGACTTGGTATTGACGCTCTGAAAAATCAGCGCCAGGCGTGTTAGCCAATTTTTCCAATGCTTGCAGGCACTGGATAACCGCCTTTGCTTCTGTAGCTACAGCTTTTTCCTTCTGCTTCTCGTTAAGTTTTAGCTCTTTATCCGAAAATTTGCATGGCGTTATCGCCTGCACTGCCTCGGCCAAATACTGCCAATGCGCACCTTGCTCAAGCACACTATTGGGCAAGGATTCAGGCTGATTACCACCAAAATCATCGGAACGAGTGTTCGGCTTTGGCCCGACAAACCAGTTAAAAGGCGCCCAAACCCACTCGCCTAGCGCCACCTTTGCCGAATCATCTTTTACCCCCAATAGGGTTCTAAAGACGTTTTGGTAGTTTGCATAAGCCGAATCTGTTTCAAAAACATAGCTGTGCAGCAGCTGCATATGCGCTTGAGAAATAATGTGGTGACGCGCGCCATCGCCTAATCCAGCCTCGCCCGGCAGCTGAATTTTCTCCAAGCTTGGGCTCAGCGCGAAAGCGCCGGCTTGTTCTGGAAAATCGGGGCGTTTACCGGTTTTTCTGCCGCTGCGGAAGAAGACAACCGGCAGATCGGCAGAACGCTGTCCGGGCAAAGGCTGGCGCGCCGACCCGGACTCAAGGTCAGCCAAAATTTTGTTGATCAAATAGCCTTTAACGATGCCCGTGGACAGGCTGTCAACTAGGCTCAGCGTCACTGCGCTAGTTGACGCCTGCGCCTCCTGCGCCCGGTCAGAACTGGGCATCTGCTCTTTTTTTATAGGTGTTTTAGCCTGCTGATTCGGCTGCAACACTGACAACAAAAGCTCAAGCTGTACTGACGACAAAGCCGTTTTAACGGCTTCTTCACTCACTTTCTCCTGCTGAATTTTCCCCGTAGGCGTCAGTACCTGTTGATCCATGAGTGCGGCACGCAAGGAAAGAACATACGCTGGCTCAATATGTCGTTGCGCTGCGATGGCCAGGCGTTGCGACTCCCTAAATTCCGTCTGCTCCCGCAGAAAACGCAAAATGATCGCAACCGGATTAGGTAAGTCAGCCACTTTGTCCAGTGTGGCTCTGAGCCGCTCCGGCGTGATCGCTTGAGGCGGGACAGCCCCCGCTTCGGCGACCAGCCCATCTTCCAACAAGGCTTGCCAAATTGCCGAAAAATGCGCTCTCTCATAACCAATACTCGCCAAGCCTGGCTGCGAAAAGTTTTTCCGCTCGATGGACGCCATCCCGGTTGACGATAACCCCATGATCTCGCACAAAAAACCAGCCAAATCTTCCTGCTCAGACTCGTCTGCCTCAAGAATGATTTCCGCATCGTCATGCTGTGTCTGCAAAGCAGCCTGCGCTTCAGAAAATCGATCTCGCGGCGCGAAACTTTCTGCGGCAATCATGCCGACCAGAACCGGCACCCCGTTTTGCACGCAGACAATCGGCCCACCCGACATGCCCTTCACCGCCGTCGCGTCGATTTTCAGCGCAAAAATCTGGCCGTCAGCCTCTTTCTCGAAAGCAGAAATTCTGCCTCTGTGCACGTGCGGCTCCTGCTCGTCAAACGGAATACCGCACAAATAAACCTCGTCGCCCAATTGCAAGGCCGCCACATCGCCCAGCGGCAAAATCGCGCCGGTGTACGCCGAGCTGAGGGCATGCACGCAGGCATCGTAGTTCGTAGAAGTTTGGGCAGCGCTTTCCAGCTCAAGGGTTTGCCCATTGATCGACGCAGTTGTCTGCTGTGCAGAAGCGACAGCTTGGCTGCCCGCGTGCAGCGCGCTCAGCAACTTAGGCTGGCCATCAACCCCAGTAAATAAGCAAGCCGAACTTTTGTGCACGGACTGAGCCCCTCCGAACTGAGCCCCTCTTTTCTCCGCCGTTGGGACAAGAAACAATGCCGTGCAATCAATCATGGCTTGATAAATCTCCGCCTGAGTCATGGCTAAGCGAGGCTGATCGTCTTCCGGCACAGGCGATTTACTACCGACGCAACCGCCCCCAACACCCCGCTGATGAATCGATACCGAGCGCGGCACATCGTACAAACTGCGCTCTAATGTGACGTAGGTATCGGCGCAATAGGCTTGCGCAACAGGCAGCCCGCCGTCTTTAAAGGCCTGCGCCAACTCAGGCGGCAGCGTCACGCTCAACTCAAGCGGCGGCTCTTCAGACGGCTGATCTGGCCTCTGCAAGCGAGCGCTCAAAGTACCGTCAGCGTTCAAAAGCAAAGTCAGCTGGGCTGAATTGGCAAGCGGGTATAGGCGCACTTGCGTCGACTGCGCAGCAGGACTCAAAGCAGATATATCAGCGAAGACCAAAGCATCATGGCGAGCACACATCTCCGGCAAGGCATGGGTTATCGGCACGCGTTTCTCCTAGCAATTCAATTTTTGGCTGGCTTGCGCGCTCAAAATCAGCAGGCGCTGGCCACAGGGGAAGGGGAAGCCGTAGCAAGCGCAGCCACTGCCTGACTCCTAAATAACAAAGCCAAGGTATCGCTCAAAGCGAAATCGAGCTGCTCGGCAAGCTCGACGCGTTCGGTCTGATTCCCGTGCGTCATCTCTTCTAAAGCATCGCCCAAGTTTGCACCGGCCAGCAGGCAAGCGACAAAGTCGGCAGCCGCCGCTGAAATACGGGTCATTTCGACCTCAAATTGCGGGCGCACAATCAGCACAGACTCGGGCTGTGTGGGATCGACCGTCGCAATATCGAGCAAACCTTGGTGCGCAGCCCACAGCGAGAGCACCGCGTAGCGCGAGCGCAAAAGGCGCAATGAAGGCTGAAAAATCACTCGCAGTCCTGGTAGTTGCTCAGGATCAGCCAAACGCTCGGCCAACTGTTTGGCGTCTAATGCCTGCGCGTCGGCGGCGTGGTAGGCGGCAACGTGTAGCGACTCCAAACGCGCCACGTCGGCGAGATAAGGCAAAGCGGCAGCAGGCGAAAACCCCTCGATAAACTCAGCAAAAGACTCGCCATAACAAGCCATCACTCTTGAAGTAGGCGGCGTTTGCCGGGCGAACACGCCGGCCATAGCACGAAAAAAATCTTCGCCCACCAAGGCGAGCACCACGGGGTAACGATCGGCCAAGGCATCAACAAGCGAGACGAATACATTGTTGCGATACACAGCAAAGCGCGCAGCGGGGTCAGAACCGTTCCAGGTTTTCAGTCCGAGTGCAGGCGGCAGGGCTTGATCGGAGGCAAACAGCGCTTGAGAAAACAAATCGTTCATACGCGATAGGGCGGAGAGAGAAGGGGTAAAAAAGCGATTAAGCACAGACGAAGCTAAGGAAAAACGAACTCAAGCTCAATAACCTCAACAACTATTCCGTCGTGCACTATTCCGTCGTGCAGCGGCGCGCTAAATCTAGGCCGGACAGTTTTCGGCACGGGCTGTTGCGGCACACAGCAAGTGCTCAGCCTGCTGACTCTCCGCCAGCAATACAGCAAAGGCAGGAATGTCGTTATCGCGCTCAAGCAGCGTCGCCACCGGGCCGCAGCGCTCTAGGGCATATTCGTACAACTGCCAAACCGCTTGGGCGACAGGCGCTCCGTGGCTGTCGATGAGCAAACGGTCGCCCGCTGCGTCACGATCTTCAGCAAAGCCAGCCAAATGAATTTCGCCGATGGCGGCAGGAGGAAAGGCACGAATCATGGCGTAAGGATCACGCTGATGATTGACGCAGGAAACATAAACGTTGTTCACGTCCAATAACAAACCACAGCCAGTACGCCGCAGCACTTCGTTAATGAACTCGCTTTCGCTCATCGTGGACGCAGAAAACTCAAGGTAGCTCGCTGGATTCTCGAGCAACATTCGTCTTTGCAAACGCGATTGCACTTGATCGATATGTTCACAAACGCGCTGCAAGGTCGGCGCATCGTAAGCAATCGGCAACAAATCGTTGAGAAAAACCTCACCATGGCTAGACCACGCTAAATGCTCCGAAAACGACTCGGGCGCATAGCGCTCAAGCAGGACGGACAAACGCTCTAGGTGTTCCAAATCCAGCGGCTGCACGCCGCCCAGCGATAAACCAACGCCGTGGATAGAAAGCGGATAACGCGCACGAATACGGCTCAGATAGTGGTGAAAGGCACCGCCATCGACCAGATAATTCTCGGCATGCACTTCAAAAAAGCCAAGCTCGGGCCAAGATGAAACAATTTCTTGAAAGTGTTCCGGCTTTAAACCCAGGCCAGCGCGTGCTGGCAAAGCAGAAGCCGGTGCTGCGATAGAGCCGACAGAGGCGCTAACCAAAGCAGGCATAGCAGAGGTGAAATCCGGCGATGTCGGCATCAGTAGCGCTCTGTCAACTCACATCAACGCCGAGAAATTAGGCGCTCTTTTCCTTAAATTCTTTCAGCTGACCATAACCCGTAGGTGAGGTTTTGGACGAGGTTTTCGCGCAGCTGCCAGCGGGCACCAGAGTCCAGGCATTACCTTGGTGGTCGATCTTAGACGTACCCGCACAAGAAGTACCCGCACCAGCTTTACAACTGTTCTGGCCTTTGAGCGAAATACCGAAACATTTCTCTTTACTCGCTGCGTCGTCAGCAGCCGAGGCAGTCGTTGTTACCATCGAAAGCGCAGCGCCGAAAGCAAGGCTTAAGGCCGTTACAGTAGCTTTTTGGGTCAAGGTCAATTTGCTCATCACAACTCCTTTGTGGTTAAAAAGCGCCTCAGTAGGCGTTTTACTACCGCTAGCAAAACATACGAAGTCATACGCAGTGCGCAAACGAGGTTCGGTCGAGGTTCGTTTGCGACCCTACTTTGATGCTCTGCTAGCTAGGTAGTCGGGGGTAGCTCATGGCCAAATTCAGCGCCTATGACCATGGGCTAAAACAATCTGCGCATCCTCTTCAGCCGCCATTTTTCGAGCCTAGCGACTTGGCTGGCGGAATCTTGCCGCAGCGCAGCAGTCTAGCAGCCACTTAAGCCGCACGTAAAGCCTCAACAATACTCAAGCGCGCGGCGCGCAAAGCGGGGAAGAAACCGCCTAACAAACCCATGGTCAAACCAAACAACAGACTCGTAACGATAATCGACACGTTCAAATTAAAACCAAACGCCAGCTCGGCGAACGATTGCCAGTTCATCGTCGAAAAGCGCAAATTTTGCATTAAGGAAGCTGCCGCCAAACCCAAGACGACGCCCAGCAGCGAAAGGAACAAGGACTCGGTGAGAAAGGAAAACAGAATGCTACTGCGGCGAAAGCCGAGTGCACGCAAGGTGCCAATTTCGCCCGTTCGACTCGCCACCGAGGCGTACATCGTAATCGTTGCACCGATCACCGCGCCGACCGAAAAAATCAGCGAGAGCGACAAGCCCAAAATGCGAATAAAGGTCGATAAAGCCGCCGATTGATCGGCATAAAACTGCTTCTCACGCTTCACTTCCAAGGTCAGCCTAGGGTCGTTTTCAATCGCCGCTTGTACGGCAGAAAACTCGTTCGCGTCGTTGAGTCGAAAAATCAGCGAAGAATAAACCGGGCGTCGAAAAGCCTGCATCAACTGATCTACATCGCCCCAAATTTCTGAATCAAAGCCCGAATTAGCCGCGTCAATGATGCCCACCACCTGCCAGTCAACCCCGGCAAAACGCAGCGACTCGCCCAAGCCCGTTTGCGTGAAGCCGCGCGCAATCGCCTGCCCGACCACAATCTCATGGCGCCCAGGACGAAACATACGGCCAGCGGCGATGCGCACCTGGGGACGCAAACTCAAAGCCTGCGCCTGCGGTGTAAGGCCGCGAATAATCACGTTTGACGGCTTGCCTGGCGCCGTACCCACTTGTCGTTTATTGAGCGAAATCAAGACAACCACTTCTTTCGACAATTGGCGCACCCCGGCATCGCCCAAAGCAACCTGCGGCAAACTCTCGACCAAGGCAGCGGAAGCCCGTTCAATCGCGCTCTGCACCTCAGTTCCCGAGGCACGACGGGTAACCACAACGTTATCCTCACTGCCGGTATCGACCAAGGTCTTACGCAAACCCTCGTCGAGCATCAAAACGGCAGCAAAGACAAAGACCACCAAGGCCATCCCGCCCGCCGTCAGCAGCGTCGTCAATTTACGCACCCAGAGATTGCGCAAGGAATAACGCAAGGGCAGAGCAAACGCTTGCCAGCGCAGCACCGGCAAAGAATGGATTCCAATTGAGCGAAAGCGCATCAAACCAACTTTCTCAAACCGCTGACGATATTCACCCGTGTCGCCTGCCAAGCGGGGAACAAGGCAGCAACAAACCCCACCGCCAAGGCACAAAGCGCTTGCCAAAATAGCGTGCTAGACGAAACAGCAAAGACCTTAAACAAAGTCCCCATCGCCTCAGCAAAAGCGCTGGCCGCAGGAAAGGTTAAAGCCATACCCAGAACACCGCCCACAGCGGCGATCGATAAAGATTCGCCAAAAATCAACAAGCTGATAAAACGCGGGCCAAAACCCAGCGCTTTCAGCGTCGCGTACTCTGCACTGCGTTCACGCACCGCCATCGCCATGGTGTTCGCCATCACCGCCAAAATAATCAAAATCACTAAGTAAGAAACCAACCGAATCGCCACCACAATCGCTTCTGTCATCGACACAAAGCCGAGTTGAAAAGCCTTTTCAGTTTCAGTCAGGGTTTCGGCTCGACTATTTTTAAACGCAGCATCGATATCCAAACTCAGCTGTGCGGCCTGCGCCGGATCGGCCACCTCGACGACATAAACCCCCACCTGATTGGCTCGTCTCGGCACGCGCACTTTCATCGTTTCGTTCAGATAGTCCCAGTGAAACAACATCTGTGAAAGATCGGTTTTAGCGTCACGCCCACTGTAAATTCCGCGCACGACAAAATCCCACTGACCCGGGAAAATGGTGCCTTTCAGCGTCACCGTATCGCCCACCTTAAAGCCATAAGTAGCCGCCAACTTGCGTCCGACCAAGGCGCCTTTGCGATCCTGCACAAAGGCTTTGCGTTCGGCTTCGCTCACGACAAACTCAGGGTACAAATCAAGATAATTTGAGACATCGACGGCAAACTGCGGAAAAAAATTCTTCGGCTCTTTATAAACGCCACCAAACCAATTCGCCGTCGTAATCGCCTTGACCCCCTCAATCTGACGAATTTTTTGGCGGTAACTCAAGGGCAAAGGAAAGACCAAAGAAATCGAATTACGCACGATCAAACGCGCGTTAGAAGCGCCCTCAGCCCCCGAATACCAGGCCTCGACCACCGTCGACAACAAGCCAAATGCCAATACCGCAACCGTCAAGCCAGCCACGGTGAGCAAACTACGCAAGGGGTGACGCAAAGGGTTACGAAAAATCAGGGCAAATAACATAGCTAAAGCACAAAGCCGATACGCGTTAGCAATTGCGCTGTCTCAAAAAAAGGCAGCCCCATCACCCCGGTATAACTACCAGAAAGATGCTCGATCAACATTCCAGCCCGCCCCTGAATCGCGTACGCCCCCGCTTTATCCATAGGTTCGCCACTGGCGACATAGCGTTCAATCGCCGCCTCAGTCCACTCGGCAAAGCGCAGCTCATTGACCGACAAAGCAGTTTCAAGCTGCCCCTTAAAATCCAGCGTCAACGCCGTCAAGACACGATGCTGACGACCCGAAAGACGACGCAAAATGGCTTTGGCATCTGCTTCGTCACGCGGTTTGCCGATGATTTCGCCGTCCAAATCGAGCGTGGTATCCGCCGTCAACACCGGCAACGACGGCAGTTTGCGCCAAGCAATAGCGCGCTGCGCGTGCGCCGCTTTAGCGCAGCTCACACGCAACACATAATCCTGCGGCAATTCGCCTGGCTGCGGCAGCTCGTCCGGCGCCAGGGCATCGCGCGACACGTCGCGAAAGGGCAAAAGCTGAAACGGCACGCCCATCTGTTCCAACAAAGCGCGTCGACGCGGGCTGCGCGAAGCCAAGTACACACGCTGCTCAATCAATCCTGATTTAAAACTCATCGTCGTCCGTCAAAAAAACTTGGGTTATCGCAAGCTGGGGGGCAGAGTGGCAAATTGGCCGCAAGAACACCACGCCCCGGATTTCTACATTCCCGGAGTAAAGTCACCGCAGCATAAAAATTCAAACAACATGGGCTTCAGCACACTCTACTTCGCCGGTAATCCAGCGCTGCCAGAGCCCAAAGCATGCTCAACCAATTTGACCCAATAGGCGATCGCCAGCGGCAGAATCTCATCGTTAAAATCGTAATGGGGGTTATGCAGCGTACAAGCGCCCGCACCAGAACCCTGATGATCGCCATTACCCAGCCAAACGTAACAACCCGGCTTTGCCAACAACATATAAGCAAAATCCTCAGCGCCCATCGAGGGCAGCTCATCCTGACGCACCCGTGCCGCGCCCAAGACCTCAGCCGCAACGCGCCGACACAAGGCCGCTTCAGGCGCACTATTCACCGTCGGTGGATAACGTTGCTCAAAACGCAGCGCAATCTGCGCGCCGAAGCTCTGGCCAATGCCTTGGCACAAACGCTCAATCGCCGTCTCCAGCAAGCTTTGCACTTCCGGCTTAAAGCTGCGCAGCGTGCCGCGCAGCACGACATCATCAGGAATAATGTTCCAGGCCTCGCCTCCGTGCATCTGCGTCACGCTCACCACCGCAGATTCGCAAGGGTGCACATTGCGCGCCACCACGGTTTGCAAAGCCACCACCAAATGACTCGCGACAAGCAAAGTATCCACCCCTTGATGCGGCATCGCCGCGTGGCAGCCCTGCCCCTGCACGAGCATTTCAAAAGCGCAGGTGCCGGCCATGACAGGCCCTGGCATCACGGCCATTTCACCCACCGGCATACCCGGCCAATTGTGCAAACCGAACACGGCGTCCATCGGGAATTGCTCAAACAAACCGTCTTTGATCATTACTTCAGCCCCTGCCTCGCCCTCCTCTGCCGGTTGAAAAATGAAATAGACCGTGCCGACAAAGTCAATTTCATCGCGCCGCTCGGCAAGATAACGCGCCGCACCCAGCAACGCCGCCGTATGGCCATCGTGCCCACAAGCGTGCATCTTGCCGGGCTGCGTCGAACAATGCGCAAAGGTATTCTTCTCGAGCAGAGGCAAGGCATCCATGTCGGCGCGCAAACCAATCGCACGGCCACCGGGCGCACCCACAGCCTCTTTACGCAAAACGCCGACGACACCGGTTTTCGCTAAACCACGATGCACCTCAAGACCAAAAGAGGACAAAGCACGCGCCACCAAATCGGCAGTCCGTTGCTCAGCAAAGGCCAACTCAGGATGCGCGTGCAGATCACGCCGCAGCGCGATCAATTCGTCAAGAAAAGGTAAATCAAGCGGAAGATTCGCCAAGCCCATAAAGAAAACCCTCTCGATCAATTATCAAGAGGGCGAATATAGCAGCCGCAAGACAAAAAAACCGCGCAGCCTACTCGCATAACAATGCGGGCAGACTGCGCGGTTAAAAAACAGAGGGCGTGCTTTACCGTTCCATTACTGCTCCTGATACAGGAGCAGCACCCTGCTCCTGTCGCGCCCAATGAGCAGCCTGGAGCTGATGCAGATCTTGGCCGTAACTAGCATAATCGATCTCTTGATCATCTCTAGCTCCGCGCGCTGCTTGTTGCTGAGGAAATACCGTCGAACCACTAGAGCTGCCACCAAGACTGATGAAACGAGGCTCTAAGCAATTTTTTTCGCCAGCGCGGTTTGACATTGATTTATAGCATGCCACACCCGCAAGCACACTCAAGAGCCCAGTGAACGCGCCTATTCCAGTAAGGATGACACCCCCACCCGAAACAGCATTAGAAGATGCCCCTGCTGCTAATGCAACTCCCTTATTGATGCACAATCCTGACGCAGTTGGCAATACGGGGACGCAGGCTCTCAACCCATCATTTTGTGTAACAGTAGGACAAACTTGCACTCTCATAATTCTCTCCAAAAATTAGTTTAAAAAAATCTCTGACCACATCAAACTAGACCAAGATTGCTTTAGGCCTATAAATATTTAGTGGAAGAAACGCGCAGAAAGTTCCATCGCGAGCACATTAAAAAAGCACAAACGATCCCTTTATCTGCGCAACAAGCTCGATCTGCTCACGGCCAAAGCTCCGCGTAGAGACGCCGATGCAGCGCTGTGAGCGTGTTCTGTCTATCCATCTGTGCTGAAACGTAGGCAAAATAGCTCAAGTAAATTATTAAGCCACCTCGCTATTCCCCTGTAATAGCATCGATTCAGTGTGCTATGATTTTTTTTGCACCCGTTGCTTCTAAAGCGATGAATGCTCAGCTGTAAAAAGCGGTTGTAAAAAACAACCGTAAAAAGCTTTTGGGTCATCGATTCGGTACGCTAATCACTTAACCACGTAATCACTTTTACTTAGGGAGTTTCAAACATGACACATAGTCCATCTACAGCTCGCCAACGCGGACAAGGCATGACCGAATACATCATCATCGTGGCCTTGATCGCCGTCGCAGCGATCGGCGTCTATTCCTTCTTCGGCCAAACCGTCAAATCACAGGTTTCGGGTATGTCGCAAGAACTCGCCGGAAAATCGGCAGCAAGCGAACAAAGCAAAGCCAACACCGCAGCCGCCGGCGCCGCGAATGCTTCGAGCAAAACATCGACGCTAGGCAATTACGGCAATCAGCAAAAATAAGCGCATCTCGCTTAAATCTGTCTAAAATCATAGCGCTACGCACATGACCGGCATCCGACTTTACGCACAAAGCGGATGCCGGAAACGCTGGCATCAAACCCTGAGCACGCCAGCGCAAAGGCAAGGTGGTCAGGCGATGGTGTTTGTCAGCGTCACCGCATTGATCGTTTTGCTCGCGCTGTTGGCGATGTACAGCACTGGCCAGCTCAGCACAGAAAAAATGAAATTGCAAAACACCGCCGACGCAGTCGCCTACAGCGCGGCGTTAACGCAAGCGCGTGATCTTAATTTTTCGGCCTACATGAACCGCGCCATGATCGCCAATCAAGTTGCACTAGCCCAAGTCGTCAGCATGACGGGCTGGGCGCGCAATTTTGACGATACGTTCAACGGCAGAAATGCGTCGATTGCCAAATCACTCGCCCGTATGTCCTCGCTGAGTGCGTTATGGCTTGTGCCAGCTAGGGCGTACGGCACTATTGGCAAGGGGCTAAGCAAAGGTTTTGATGTCACCAGCCCAATCGCCGTTAAAGCGCTCAATGTGTTGATCGACATTCTGCGTTCCTCTTCAATTGCCTATCATTTCGCGATGGCCGCGACGCTGCCGCAAACAGTCAGCGATGTCATGCACGCCAACGACGCACGCGCCGCACTATCGCCCGCCGGCACCCTGGGCGCCGCGCGCGGCGTGCTTGAACACTTGCGCTTCGTCAGCCTCTACGAGCCGAGCCGCAATCGTGACGGAGCGCAACGTTTTGCCAACGTCGTCGACGCGTCTAGCGATCGCTTTTATAAGAACCGCACGGCGCTAGACGGCGTCTGGCCAACGCCCATGTTGATCGACCCAGTTCGTCTGTTCCAGCCTGGCGTGGGCCCCATTCTGATGTTTAACTTTCATCGCGGCGGCAGCACGATGCGCGAACAAAGCATGCAGGACTACACCAGCGCCGACAGCAGCGGCTTGTTCGTTATGTTCTGCGTCACCTTTTCTTTTTTCGGCATTCCGATTCCTATCCCCTTCCCGCTACCGCCTATGCCTGCTGGCGCGGGCGCTGCCGCCGCAGGTAATTTTCCGAGCAATATTCTGACCCGCACTGGCAGCGGCTACGTTGAACACCGCAATGCAGACAACGACGCTATCGATCCAAATGCACGACGCGATTACGGCGATGCTTACCGCAATCAATTCACGCGCCTCAGCTACGCTGTTCAGGCTCGTCGCGGACCGGGCAACAACTTGGACGCACGCACAGGCTTGCGCTCCTACTTAGACCTCAAAGACAACGCGGTCGGCGCGCGCAGTAACGAGGCCAATAACGACGAGACGTTTAACCACCACAACGATCAAGCGCCCGCTTTCGTCATCGAGCTAGAACGAGACGCCAGAAGTATTGCCACCAGCAGCTCACCCAGTTTCAGGATCGGCAATCTGAGCAATAGTGGCGCAAAGAGTTTGCGCCTGAGCGATGCCACGGCGGGTCAAAAGATCAGAGCCATGGCAAAAGCAGAAGCTTATTTTGCACGCTCACCCTTTGCCCGCAGCGACGAAAAAAGCGAACACGGCAGTTTGTATAGCCCTTACTGGCAGGCACGCTTGCTCCCCAACTCGCTGCCCGAACAAGCCGCTGCAGCGCTGGCGCAGATCTCTGGTTTATGAGCATCCAGTCCAGCCACAGCCACGCGCGCGCGCCTACTCGGCAATATGGGCAGGCGATGACTGAATTTATTATCGTCGCCTTACTCTTCGCGCTGCCTTTGTTTTTGATGATTCCCCTGGTCGCTAAATACATTGATATGAAAGGCACCGCCATTCAAGGCGCACGCTATGTAGCGTGGGAACGCACGGTATTTTTTGGCGATGCGGCAGCCAGCGTTGACTGGCCAGGCGTCGCTAAAAGCAATGAAGAGATACACAACGAAGTGCGGCAACGCATTTTTACTGACGGCAGAGCTATCGCCGAGAGTGATAAAAGCGCCAGCGCGAATACTTCGTCTGGATTTAAAAACAGTTGGCACAATCGCAATGGCAGCGCCATGCTGCCAAGCTACGATCGCGTTGCCCAAACGCTACAGCAGCGCCCGGCACCAGGGGTTGCCAACGATTTACTCAATTTATCTGTGCGCGCCAGCAACGCCGTCGGCAACTTTAGAATCGAAACGCAGGGCTTATTTCAAGCCACTGTCTCTGTTTCAGCCGATACACAAAAAATCAACATGTCGCTCAATCAGGACTCAAGCAAAGATTTTGCGCCCGGCACGCTACGCTTTTCAGATTCCAACACCCTGCTCGCCAATGGCTGGAGCGCCAACGGCAGCGAGCATGTCAAACAACAAACGCAAGGCTTAACACCGAGCAGTGTTTTTGCTAACCCAACGGTTAGCGCTATTTTCAGTGCGATAAAAAACATTGCACAGATTGCCGCACCTGAAATTCGCTCGCTCGACATCGGCAAAATCGAGCCCGATGTCGTGCCGCCCGATCGCTTAATTAGCGAATGAAAGCGAGCACAACGATGCTGCTTCGCCTGCTGCACTTGCTGCTTTGCTGCGCGACTTGCTCACTCTGGCCTGTGGCCGCCTGGGCTAGCACGTCGATCAAAGATTGCCGCGACTTCCCTATCCCCAGCAACGCACGCATCAATCTCGTTGCGCAATCAATGCTGATGAACGGCGTACCGATGTCGATCAAAGAATTGCGCAGCAAACAAAGCCCTAAAGAAATTCAGCTTTTTTTCCGTGCACAGTGGTCGGCACGCGGGCAAAAAATGCTGGAAAGCGAAATCAAGCAAGGGCAGACGTCTTGGCAGACCTTAGCCAGTCAAGAGGGAGACTGTTTTTTTACAGTACAAACTCAAGCAGACGCGCAAGGTGGGACCTATGCTTTACTCGGGGTTAGCCACACGCCGCAAGATACTGCAGCGACGCCAGGAAATGCTTTTCCCATGATGAGTAATAGCCGTGTTTTTAACGATTTAGCGCATCAAGACGGCAAAAAAACAGCGCGCACTTTGTTATTCGATAACCCATTCTCCCCCGCTTCCAATGCCATTTTTTACCGCAATACACTCTCCTTACAAGGCTGGCAAAACAGAGTGGATCGTCAGGTAGCGCACGCTAGCGGCACAAGCCAAATCCAAGTTTGGCAACGTGGGGTTGAAGAACTCAGTATCAGCATCGATCAACGCGACGGCAAAACGCGTATGGTCGCGCAGCTGGTGAACCAACCTTAAAGGCCGAGCATGGCGCCAAGTCAGAAACCACTTCAAAGCCGGGGTCAGGCAACGCGATTGTTGCGCTCACCGCGCGCACAACAAGGACAATCAACCGTTGAATACATCATCGTCATCGCGATGGGCGTATTGA
Source organism: Pseudomonadota bacterium (assembly GCA_040386295.1). Classification (GTDB taxonomy): domain Bacteria; phylum Pseudomonadota; class Gammaproteobacteria; order Burkholderiales; family Rhodocyclaceae; genus JAZKFR01. The sequence continues at coordinate 16,342 of JAZKFR010000073.1, forward strand.
TTCTGACGCAAGGCGGATCGAGCGCGCCCGTCGCTGCCATCGCAAGCGCGATCAAAGGCGCGTATCAGGGTTTTGCCTTCGCCATCTCTTTAAGCAGCAATCTCATGTCAACTCTCTAGGAAAATTTTTAATGGCGCTACGTCTTCCCCGCTTCCGCATCAATCGCTTATGGTTAGTGCTCAGTGGTGCGCTCGTCATGGGCGCCCTGGCTACTTGGCTGGCCAACAACTACCTCAACAACCGTGAACAAATGATCGCTGCCGAAGTAGCTGAACGCGCCAAAGGCGGCCCTAGCCTGCTCGTGGTTGTGCCAACGCAGGACGAAATCAAAGGGGGCATCGTCAGTGGTGCCAACATGGCTACGCGCGAGGTGCTAACTGACTTGCTTTACGAAGACGTCATCAGCGCCGAAGACTTTACCGCAGTAGAAGGCAAGCCACTCATTCGCCCCGTACTCAAGGGACGGCCACTACGCAGATCAGACGTCATCGACAACGGGCCTAAAGATCTGGCCAGCGCTATCGCTCCAGGTCATCGCGCACTGACCCTGGAAATCGATGAAATTAATTCATTTGCCTTAATGCTGCGCCCCGGCAACTTCGTCGACCTGTACTTGGTCGCCCAAAACCAGGGGGCAGAAGGCGCTACGACAAGGCAAGAAATTCGCGCCTTATTGCCTCGGGTGAAGGTCATCGCTACCGGGCAAACACTGCAGAACGCTCACGATGCTGAAACAGAAACCGGACAAAAATCACGTCCAGCTGCTTACAGCAACATTACCGTCGAGGTAGATCCCAACGAAGCAGCGCGCATCACCCTAGCGCAAGAAGTGGGGAAAATTCGCGCGGTATTACGCAACAGCGAAGATCAAGGCGACAATAGTTTCGATCAACTGGCTGCTGCCGAGTTATTTCATCAGGTCGGTAAAAAAGCGGGCAGATCGATCGAATACATTGTTGGTGGCGCTGGCAACAGCGGCAATGGCACGGTAGCACCGGTCAATATCAACCTACCGAACATCAATATCCCCGGACTCAGCTTGGGCGCTGCCACGAATGCACAGGCAGCCAACACCGCAGCGACGCAAGCAGCAACACCGGTGAATGGCGCCCAGACTACGCAAAAACTTTATTAAGCGACAGCGCGCTTAAATCATGAGCAAGCGACGAGTGAGCGAACTCTGCCAACACCTGATCCATTCTTTTAGTTCCCCACCTTTTCAGAGCAAAAATATGCGCAAACGGATTCTGCCCCCCCTTTTCTTAGCCACTTTCTTAGCCACCTTCTTGCTTACTGCCCACGCTTATGCAAGCACAGAATCAGCCGATGTCGCCCCAGGCAATACGCCGACGACGAAAGCTGAACAACTGAGAAAACCCGCGCCGCAAGCTTCGTCTCATGAAGCCAAAAGCAAAACAAAAGCACCGGTCAAAGCAAGCCCGGCTAAGCCAGTCAAGCCAGCGGCAGCAACAGCAACAGCAAAAAAAATACCGGCCAAAACAGCCCCACCCGCACCCACGCCGAGCGCCTTGAATAAAGCAGCTAGCAAGCCGGCTAGCCAAGCCGCCCTCAGTGGGCTCAGCGGACTCAGTGGAGCCAGCACCAGCAGCAGCGCTACGGTCAGCGAACTCAACCTGTACGTGGGCGAAGTCAAAACGCTGACGCTGGGTCGTATCGCTCGTGTCGCCGTCGGTAACGGAAAAATTTTGAGTGCGACCGTGGTTGATAACGAACTTCTGCTGCTGACTGAGGGCGTTGGCGAAACCAGTCTTTATTTGTGGCTTAAAAACGGTCAGGTTAAGCATTACAAAGTCCGTATTTATGCCAACGATGTTGAGGAAACGGCTATCCAAGCCAAGGCCATCTTGAAAGGCATTCCGGGCATTAGCGTCGAACGCTTCAACGATACCGTGGCGATCAAAGGACAAACTTCAAAAGCCAATCTGGCACGTATCGACGCAGCACTACGCAACCTACCGAAGACGCTGAATTTAGCGACAGAAGAAGACGTAACGATGAAGAAAATGATCTACATGAAAGTGCAGATCATGGAGTTCAAAAAATCAGCGCTGGAGAGTCTGGGCGTGCAATGGGGGACGACAGCACAAGGGCCGGCACTGGCCTTGACAGGAGACGTCATCCGCAACAAACAATTCCGCTTCGCCCCGAGTAGCGAACAAGCCACTTTCACTGTAGGCGAAGGAGCACGCAGCGCACTGAGCACGGCAAATCAGGGCGGAAAACTGTACTTGGGAATCGCCACGGCGCTCAGTTCGACGATCAATCTCTCGGTTAACAACGGCGATGCTTGGATTCTCGCGGCGCCCGAATTGTCGACCCGCTCCGGCGGCGAGGCAAAGTTTCTCGCCGGTGGTCAGGTTCCTTTGCCCAGCGTGGGCTCGCTCGGACAAAGCAGCGTCACCTTTAAAGATTTTGGTATCAAGCTCACCGTGCGCCCAGTTGCCGACGATCAAGGCAACATCTCCGCCGCCATCTCGACCGAACTGTCTGACATTGACCCCGCCATCACAGTTCAAGGAATTCCAGGATTCCTAGTGCGTTCAACCGATACCGAAGTCAATGTACAAAGCGGCCAAACGATTGTGATGTCAGGCTTGCTCGATCAGAAGGCGAGCAACGACACGAGCAAATTCCCCTTCTTGGGCGATCTGCCAGTGCTGGGAAATTTATTTAAATCAAGCAACTTTAGAAATGGCCGTACCGACTTGGTGATTTTTGTCACCCCAGTCGTTATCGACCCTAGCTCGACGCTAAACCAACAACATCTGGAAAAAGCCAAAAAGCTGCGCGAACAATTTGAAGGCTATCTCGGCAAGAAAGGCATTGTCGATTGAGCTTTTGTTGAGCTTTTGTTGAGGCGGGGAGAAGGCAGAAGAATGATTCAACAAGACTCAAGCTTCTGCCAGGCTGCGCTTAGCTTGGCGGGCGGTAGTCAGATAAATACCCGTAAAAATGAGGGCAATACCAAAGTAGTGGTAGGTCTTTAAGGTTTCGCCGAGAAAAACGACGGCAAGCAAAATACCAAAAACAGGCATGAGATGAATGAAGAGGCTGGCTTTGTTCGCCCCGATTTCGCCAACGGCTCGGTTGTAAAAAACATAGCCGAGAAAACCAGGGAATACGCCGGTATAGGCGATTCCGGCCAGGGCTCCGACGCTAAGCTGGACGTATTTGCCCTGGCTGAGCATTTCCCAAGCGTATAGCGGTGCCAATGCAAGTACGCCGACGCTGGTGATGGCTGCCAGCATAAGCATAGGGTTAAGCCCCGCCGGACGCCATTGCAAGCCAATCGTATAAATCGCCCAAACAATGACGGCGCCTAGCATCCACAGATCGCCGACGTTTAGCTGCAAGCGACCGAGCAGCTGCCACTGTCCTTGGCAAATAATGCTGACCACACCGACAAATGAGAAAAATACGCCTAGCCACTCGATAGTACGTAGCTTCTTCTGTAGAAACACGTAGGAGAGCACGATCGTCGCAATCGGGATAAAGGCATTCAGCAACACGGCGTTGGTCGCAGGCGTGTACTGCAAGGCAATGTAGGCAAAGGTGTTGTAACAGGCGACACCCAGCAAACCTAAAGTCAGCAGCACACGCCAAGCGCCCTTGAGTAAGGGCCATTGCGCTGCAAAATGCGGCAATGCCAAAGGCAAAGTCAGCGCAAAAGCAATCGCCCAGCGCCAGAAAGAAAGGGCAATGGGCGGCACTTGGCCATGAATAGCACGCCCCAAAACGATATTGCCAGACCAAAAAAGGGTGGTCAGCACGAGTAAGACATAAGGGTGAGCAAGGCGCTTGAGCATAATTAGAATTCAATAAAAAGTTGGGTAGCGCTAGGAGCAAATTGCGCTGCCGACGGGCGGCGGGAACTGAGGCAGATTGCTTGTTTTAGTTAAGCCGCAGGCAAAGAAAGCGCGCCGCAGATCGAAGAAGAACCAGCATCGCTCATCGCCAAGGCCGTAAACAAAACGCTCACGCCGATCCAGGAGGCAAGCGAGAAGCGTCTGGGTTATGGCTGCTGTTTGACTCGGGGACGACAAATTTCAACTCATCACCAGTACTCGAGCGCTGAGCCGAGACAGCATTTTCTGGATCGACAAACTTCCGGGTCGAAATAATTTGCCTGGCCAAGGTTCGCGCAAACTCATCAGCCATCTCAGGTCGTGCAAAAAAGTTGCCTTGCATCGTGCGACAACCACGGGCGTATAAGAAAGCCGCTTGATAAGCGTTATTCACGCCATCGGCCACAACAGAGAGCTGTAAATTTCTTGAGATGCTCACAATGTGTTCAATATCGCTGACGGTGCCTTTACTTTCTTGGTTCTGAATGTCATTGACCAAAGATTGATCTATCTTGAGCCGCTGTATCGGCAAACGACGCAGATAGGAAGGCGCGGAGTAGCCCATACCGCAATCGTCGATGTTGATACTGACCCCGATGGCAGCCAGCCCGAGCAAGATAGTGATCGCCTTCTCCAAGTGCGCCATGACGGCATGCTCAGTAATTTCTAGCGTCAGGTACTCAGGCGGCAAACCGCTTTCTTGCAAGGCCTCAAGAATCGTTTCACAAAGCGATTCTGAGCGGAATTGCGTCGCCGAGATGCTGACCACGACGGGCACGATCGGCAATCCGGCTAGCTGCCAAGTACGGGCATGACGACATGCCTGGCGCAGAATCCAAGCATGCAGCTTATCCACTAGGCCACGCTCTTCGGCCATGGGCATAAAACGGCTCGGGAGCAGAATACCGAAGGTCGGATGCTGCCAACGCAGCAGCGCTTCAGCCGCGACAACCAAGCGACTATCGAACTCAACTCTTGCCTGAAAATGCAGCAACAATTGATTGTTGGCGAGCGCGTCGACTAAGGCTGTTTCCATCGACAAACCCTCTACGACGTGCGGACTCATCTCTTGCTTAAACAACTGATAATTGTTGCGCCCAGAATTTTTGGCGTGGTACATCGCAGCATCTGCGTTGCGCGTCAGGGTTTCGCTATCAAGACCGTCAGAGGGCCAGAAAGCGATGCCAACGGAGGCGGTAATAGAGAAAGTGTTTTGGTCGACGTTAATCGGGCGCGCCAAGGAGTCGATCAGTTTCTCGGCTACCCGTTCGCAGTCGCTGGCGCTGGCAAGATTGGTCAGCAAGATGATGAACTCGTCGCCACCGATACGCGCCAAAGTGTCGGATTCACGCACGCATTCGCGCAGTCTCTGCGCCACTTCCAGCAGCAGGGCATCGCCCACAGCATGGCCGACGGTATCGTTGATCGTTTTAAAGTGATCCAAGTCAACGAACAACAAAGCCTGCATGCGCGGATTACGCTGCGCGTTGGCGATGGCGTTATCTAAGCGATCTTTAAGTAGCAAGCGATTGGCCAAACCGGTTAGGTTGTCGTGATGCGCAATGTGCTCAATACGCGCTTCAACCGCTTTGCGTGCGCTGATATCTTGCGCAAAAGCAAGCAAGAAGGCGAATTCGCCCTCAAGTTGCACGGGTTGAAAATAGAACTGATAGATCGAAGAAAGATTTCCGGTCGTCGAGGTGTAAGGACCTTCAATCATCACTGTCTCACCGGCTAAAGCGCGCTGAATCGAACTCACCAGCGATTGGTCTTTAACGTCTGAGATCATGCTAAAGCCGATGATTCTTTCACGTGGCGCGCCCATGTGTTGTATCAGTTTGTCGTTACATTCAAGAACGCGCCCCTTTTCATCGAGCATCCAAATGGCGAGCGGAGCCTGTTCAAATAGAGCACGTAACTTACCCTCTTGTTCGCGTAAAGAATGAGTCATACGCTCGGCAATACGCAGTGCACGTGTGCGCGTCGCGACCAAAGAGCACACCGTGCAGAACAACAAAAGACTGACCAAAAGCCCACCCGCCAGCACACGCCAAGGCTGAGCCAGATCATTTTGCGTATCAAAATTTGGCAGGGCTGCGTACTCAAGTTGCCAAACTTGCCCTCCTAGCTTGATTGGCAGCAAACGATGATGTTTCGCTTGTGTGAAATCCAGCTCTGGATGGGTTGTATAGAAGGGTGGCTTTGCGCTCAAAGAGGCGCCGTCATGCGCATCGTCGTAAATACGCAACGCAATATCGGCTCCCTGTGCACGCACAAATTGTTCGAGCAAATGTTTGCCGCGAAAAGGGGCAAAGACAAAACCGATTAAATTGTTGCGACGCGCCGCAAGCGTCTCCGGCAACAAGCCATGACGGTAAACCGCCTGGCACATGATGAAATCAAGCTCAGTTGCTGCATCTTGTCCTTTAGCCAATACCTGCGTTTGTGCACTAAGCCGGTTACTGAGCTGAGTTTCGCCGCTATCGCGCGTGCTTTCTAATGTTTGTGTGCGTGCCAAATCTGGCCAGCGCGCAAGACCCAAGGTATGCAGGTTAAACGTCGGCTCAGTTTGGGCGCCATTGAGTGTTTGGTAGCTGCTCAGCAGCAGATGCAAGGCACCCGCAGTCAGTAGCTCCGTCTCTGCTGCACGATGGTTTAGTCGATTAGGCGCTGGGTGCTGCGCTTGAGGGCTGACAACTTGCAGGTAGCCGATTCCGTCAAAACCGGGATTGTGTTCGCCAAAGCGTAACGTTTGGTAGAGGCGCCGCCAGTCCTGTTCAGTCACTTGTCCGAGCATGCCAACGTAGGTCTGAACACCACGTAAAGCCTGAGCATGCTCGGCAAGATACGCGCTGAGCGTGTCATTCTCTTGCTGCACACGTGTTTGAAAGCGCTGCTGTGAGAGCGAATGAACATAACTGGTCGCCGAACGCCAGGCGAAGAAAGTCAGGCTTAAGCCTAATAGCAGGGTGAGCCAAGCCATCCAATAGCGCGGTTTCGGCATCAGCGCTAGCTCGGCCTCGGTTATCTGCTCGTTCAAAAACTTTGTATTCATGGCAGACCCCTAATTCCAATTTGCCTTAAAGACGGAACACGAAGCGAGCATGCGAGCCGCAGACCTTGCTCTAGCAAGGCAGGGCGAAGTCAACAATGCAACAATGCAACAACGACGCAACAACTCAGCAACGCGACAAAGTGCC
>JAZKFR010000073.1:23507-34170 GCA_040386295.1 Pseudomonadota bacterium
CAACAATGCAACAATGCAACAACGACGCAACAACTCAGCAACGCGACAAAGTGCCGATTTTAATGCGAATTGGAATAACACTGCCTAGCTTGACTAAAACTAGCACTGGCCAGCGGCCAGAATGCGGCGATAACGCGAATCACTGCGCCGATTTTGTGTTGATAAAAATGTGGCTCATTTTCCCCACATTTTTCCTCCGCTACTTTGCCTGTGCAACTCGCTACTTTGCTGAGCCTCACTCCGACTCCGAAGTGAGGCTGTGTCGACTCTAGCTCGTCGTTCAACAACACTGCCCATCACTTCTGCACCTGACTTCGTGTTTCGTTTTCAATGTCAATGAGCATAACAATCCTGACCGGTATAATCCGGGGCGCGACGGCTGTTAGCCGATTAACCGAAGCGCGCTTGAGTAACGCCCAATACTGTCACGCTTCCGCACCTTTTGCCTAACAATCTTGTTTAAAAGCCCTGGAGTGCCTTGCCCGATGTCCCGTCCAATTCGCGCTCGCATTGATCTGAGTGCGCTACACCATAATTATTTGCTGGCCAAAAGTCGAGCGCCCACCGCCCGCGCTTGGGCCGTCATCAAAGGCAATGCGTATGGTCATGGCTTACAGCGAGTGGCGCAAGCTCTGGCCGAGGTAGCTGACGGCTTTGCCCTGCTCGATTTGAATGAGGCAGTACGCCTGCGCAGGCTCGGCATACGTCAGCCGATTCTACTTTTAGAAGGGGTTTTCGCAGCAGCAGATTTCAGCGCCTGCGTCGAATACGCTCTGACACCGGTCATGCATTGCCTTGAACAGTTCGCCATGTTGCGCACAGCAGCCTTAGTACCCGGGTGTCGCCTGCCGATTTATTTGAAATTCAATACGGGGATGAACCGTCTCGGTTTGAGCGCCGCCGAATTGCCGAGCGTGTTGCGCGAACTAGCTGCGCTTAGGCCAGAGCGGGTCGGTGAAATAACGCTGATGACCCATTTTGCCGACGCCGATGGGGTGCGTGGCATTGCTGCGCAGCTCCGCCACTTCAAGGATTTTTTCTTACCCCGTTTGACGCAAAGTGAAGCCAGTTTAGGCAAGCAAGATGCCCCGCCGACGCAAGCCTATCCTATCTCTCTCGCAAACTCGGCAAGCATCTTGCGCTACCCAGAAACCGCTTACGACTGGATACGCCCCGGCATCATGCTTTATGGAGGCAGCCCTTTTGGCCATTCTGCTTCTGGAGAACAAACAGCATCGAGTCAGAACGCACTGGCTCTAGGCTTGCGTCCGGTCATGACCTTATCCAGCCAAATCATTAGCGTGCAGCAAGTCGCGGCCGGGGAACGGATTGGTTACGGGGGTTTGTTTGTTGCACCCAAGGCGATGCGTATCGGCATTGTCGCCTGCGGTTACGCCGATGGTTATCCACGGCACGCACCGAGCGGTACGCCCGTTTTGGTAGACGGACGGCGTAGTGAGCTCCTAGGTCGTGTCTCTATGGACATGCTGGCTTGCGATTTAACTGACTTGCCCGAGGCCGGTTTCGCTAGCCCTGTGGTGCTGTGGGGCGAAGGTTTGGCGGCGGATGAAGTAGCTGCTGCTGCGGGCACCGTCAGCTACGAGCTATTTTGCGCCTTGACTGAACGAGTACCGATTATTGAACAGCCAATGACGCAGCCAGATAGGGGGATCCGTGGCTAAAGAAAAAACGATTTACTCGTGCACTGAGTGCGGCGCGAGCGTGCCGAAATGGCAAGGTCAATGCCCGGGCTGCGCAGTATGGAATACCTTGGTCGAAACGATTGCAACGTCAAGTACGTCGGCAAATAACAAACGTTTTTCTGCCTTAGCCGGCACGGCCAGCTTGCAAACCTTGTCGGCCATTGAGGCGCGCGAAGAAGATCGCCTACCAACCGGAATTAGCGAATTTGATCGCGCGCTCGGCGGCGGCTTGGTTGCTGGCGGCGTCGTTCTGATCGGCGGCGATCCGGGCATTGGTAAAAGCACTTTGTTGTTGCAAGCGCTCGCCGAGTTATCGACGCAACATGCCGTGGTTTATGTCAGTGGCGAGGAGTCGGCGCAGCAAATTGCGATGCGCGCACGACGTTTGTCGCTAGATACGCAGCAATTGCAATTGCTCGCCGAAATCAATTTAGAAAAAATTCTGGCCACCTTGCAAGCGGCACAGCCCAAGGTTGCCGTCATTGATTCGATTCAAACCCTGTGGTCTGAGGAGCTGAGCTCGGCGCCAGGCTCAGTCGCTCAGGTACGCGAATGCGCAGCACAACTGACCCGATTGGCTAAACAAACTGGGATTACGATCATTCTGGTTGGCCACGTGACCAAGGAAGGAGCGCTTGCCGGACCGCGTGTGCTCGAGCACATCGTCGATAGCGTTCTCTATTTTGAGGGCGACGCACATTCAAGCTTTCGCCTCATTCGGGCGGTTAAAAACCGTTATGGCGCAGTCAATGAACTCGGGGTTTTTGCCATGACAGAGAAGGGTCTAAAGGGCGTTAATAATCCTTCGGCGCTCTTTTTGTCACAGCATGGCCAGGAGGTCGCGGGTTCTTGTGTCTTGGTCACGCAGGAGGGAACGCGTCCACTGCTGGTCGAAATCCAAGCCTTGGTCGATCAAGCGCACGGTAATCCGCGTCGACTGACGGTGGGCCTGGACGCACAACGACTGGCGATGTTGCTCGCCGTCTTGCATAGACATGCAGGTTTGGTTTGCTTCGATCAAGACGTCTTCGTCAACGCGGTAGGGGGCGTCAAAATTGCTGAGCCGGCGGCAGACTTAGCGGTTTTGCTGGCGATTGTTTCTTCTCTAAAAAACCGCCCCTTACCGGCCAAATTAGTCGTCTTTGGCGAAGTCGGTCTGGCCGGTGAAATACGCCCAGCGCCGCGTGGTCAGGAACGATTGAAAGAAGCCGCTAAATTAGGGTTTACGCGCGCCTTGATTCCCGAGGCCAATAAGCCGAAACACGGTATCGCAGGCATTGAGGTGATTGCTGTTAAGCGGGTTGAAGAGGCCGTCGAGCGTTTGCGCGACTTGAGCTGAGCTGGAGCAGCAAAGCAAGGCCTCGTCTATCTTCAGTGCAGAACGCGGGGTACAGAGTCCGTACCGACTTCGGACTGGGCGATCAAATTACGCTCAGCGGCGATCGACGCGTGGTGCGAATACATTTTCCATCCTCTTGCGCCACGCTGAAAAATATTCGTCGCCAAAACCAGCTCTTGCTGCTTTTGTTTATCTTCAACAACGACCGTTTCAAAGACGTTGTGCACGGCGATGACCATCCCTGTCCAGCGTAGGCTACGGTTAATCTGGATGACGATACGTGGGCTTTTTTTGAAAATCGAATCCCAGCTCTCACGCACCGCCGTCGTTCCTTGCAGACGGTGCCCCGTTGGCTGAATGCACAGAATGTCCTCGTCGTCTGACCAAACGTTCATCATGGCCAATAAATCGCCGTGGGCAATCGCCTGATAAAAAGCGTTTTCCGCCTCTTCCGGCGTAGCAAACATGGGATAAACGTGGCTCATGCGACAACCTCTTTTTCATAGTCAAGCAAGGCTTGAAACACGCGCTGTGCATCTAGCTGCTTGAGACAGTTTAAGTGCCCTAAGGGGCACACTCGCTTAAAACAGGGACTACAGTCCAGGTGCAAGCTAATAATACGAGCGTGCTCCGATAGCGGCGGCGTAAAGACGGGCGAAGACGAGCCATAAATGGCCAACAAAGGCCGTGCTAGGGCTGCCGCAACGTGCATCAAACCCGAGTCATTACAGATCACGGCCTTGGCCTGCGCAATTAGGTCAATCGCTTGCGTCAGAGTCGTTCGACCACAGAGATTGTGCACCTGTTGAGGCGATTTGACCAAAGCGCAAATCGCCTCACCGAGCACCCCGTCTTTTGCCGAACCAAGCAACCATACGCTATCGCCACGCTGTACCAGCAAATCGGCCAGGGCAGCAAAATGCGCTGCCGGCCAACGCTTGGCTTCACCGTATTCGGCACCGGGGCACAATACAACGCAAGGTTTAGTTGGCACGAGCTGCAAATCGTCGAGCACAGCTTGTTGCTGCGCCGGACTGCTGCTTAGCCGTGGCACAGGTAAGCCTTGCGCTTGTCCGGTCAGAGCACTCGGCATTGCGGAGAAGGGCTCAGCCAGTTGGGCAAAACGCTCGGCCATCGTGGGTAAAGCGGTTTTGTCGAGACGGTGGCGTCGATTCAACAGAGCGTAGCGTGCTTCGCCCGTAAATCCGACGCGCAGCGGGATACCAGCGAAGTAGGGAATCAGCGCAGATTTAAAGGAATTAGGAAGTACATAGGCGCAGTCGTAGTCTGCGGCCCGGAGTTGGCGCGCAAAGCGATAACGTTCTGCCAGCGCGAGCACGCCATGGCCAAATGGATTGACTATCACGTGCCTAACTTGCGGCATACGTGCCAGCACCGGAGCCACCCAACTGGGCGCCAAAACATCTAACTGCAAGCGGCCGGCCGCTTGCGCTTGCAAGCGCATGAACAGCACCTGCGCCAATACTGCGTCACCAATCCAGGCGGGTGCTACGACTAAAGCGCTCATGCTTGCAAGGCGCGACAACTCAAGCGTGGCCGCTCGGCGCAGCCCCTGTAAAAACATAGTGCGCACTGCAATAGGGGCAAACCACTTGGCCGTTCTGCATGATGTCGAGAAAGACACGCGGATGACGCGACCACAGTGGCGCATCCGGCAACGGACAATGCAAAGGCAATTGCTGCGCCGTGACCTCAATCGTTTCTGTGTGCCGAGTCGCGGCAATGGCAGCGCTCGGTTTATCGCTCGCGGTATTAGACATAGTGGCTATTGACCTGATATTGACCCGAAAAAGTTAAACGTAAGCAAGCCAGTCTTCGTGCGCTGGCACCTTGCCCTGCACACAATCGAAAAACAAGCTCTGGATACGCTCGGTAATTGGACCACGCTGACCTAGGCCAATACGCCGGTTGTCGAGCTCGCGAATCGGCGTAATTTCAGCCGCTGTGCCCGTAAAAAACGCTTCATCAGCACAATAAATTTCGTCACGCGTGATGCGTTTTTCGATGACCTCAATACCCAGCTCTGCGGCCAGGGTCAACACACTCGCACGGGTGATGCCTTCCAGGCACGAGGTCAAGTCTGGCGTATACAACTTACCGCCCTTGACCATAAAAATGTTCTCGCCAGCGCCTTCGGCAACGTAGCCATCGACATCAAGCAACAAAGCTTCGTCGTAACCATCGTGCGCGACTTCTTGATGCGCCAAAATCGAGTTGGTATAGCTACCAACAGATTTTGAGCGGCACATATTGATATTGACGTGGTGACGGGTAAACGAAGAGGTCTTGACGCGAATCCCTTTTTCAAGCCCCTCGGAACCTAGATAGGCACCCCAAGGCCAGGCCGCAATCGCAACGTGCGTGGTAATTGCAGAAGCAGCGATGCCCATCGCCTCTGAGCCGTAAAAAACGATTGGGCGGATGTAGCAAGATTCCAGCTTGTTGGCACGCACGACTTCTTTTTGCGCAGCGATCAAGGTGGCTTGATCAAAAGGCATTTTCATTTGAAAGATATGCGCCGAGTGAAACAGGCGTTCGGTATGCTCTTTCAGCCGAAAAATGGCCGTGCCCTTGGCTGCCTTATAAGCACGCATGCCTTCAAAAACACCCATGCCGTAATGCAGCGTATGGGTCAACACATGCGTGGTTGCCTCACGCCAAGGTAGCAATTCACCATCTTTCCAGATGAATCCATCACGATCTGCCATAGACATGGTCTTTTCTCCGTTCCGCGCAAAATTCAAAGGCGAAATTCTAGCCGATTTCAAGCTCAACTGGCAGTAAAATGCCAGCCTTTGGCGCTTGACAGCGCGGCGCACACCCCTAAACAGTCGCGCCTGAGTAGACAAATCGACAGACAAATCAATCGCAAGGGATCGCAGCATGATCTGGAAACCCAACGTAACCGTCGCCAGCGTGCTCGAGCGCGACGGTAAATTTCTGCTTGTCGAAGAGCAGTGCATAGAAAGCAAGCAGCAAGACGCTAGCGCAAGCAGCGTGATCCGCTATAACCAACCGGCAGGGCATCTTGAGTACGGCGAATCGCTGTGCCAAGCCGTCATCCGCGAAACCCTGGAAGAAAGCGCGTATCACTTTGTTCCAGGCTATCTGATCGGCATTTACAGCTGGCGCAACGCGCAAACGGAAACGAGCTACCTACGCTTTGCCTTTGGCGGCGAGCTGAGCGGACACGAGGCCACGCGCGAACTAGATCAGGGCATTATCGCAGCGCACTGGCTAACACTAGAGCAGATCGAAGCGGTGAAAACACAGCATCGCAGCCCCTTAGTTTTGCGCTGCATTGAAGATTATCGCGCTGGCAAACGCTATCCCCTAGCCCTCTTGAGTGACTTGCATGAGTAAAGGAAAAACAGTGGTCGTCGGTCTATCCGGCGGAGTCGACTCTGCGGTTGCAGCGCTGATGCTGAAAGAACAAGGCTGGAACGTCATCGCTTTGTTTATGAAAAACTGGGAAGACGACGACAACGAAGAATATTGCTCGTCGCGACAAGATCTGATCGACGTGATGAGTATCGCCGACCAAATCGGCATCGATGTTGAGGTTGTCAACTTCGCACAGGAATACAAAGAACGTGTTTTTGCGCATTTTCTCAGCGAATATCAGGCCGGGCGCACCCCTAATCCAGACATTTTATGCAACTCAGAAATCAAATTCCGCGCCTTCCTTGAACACGCTTTAAGCCTGGGCGCCGACAAAATCGCCACCGGACATTACGCCGGCGTGCGCGAATTCGACGGCCAGTTTCAATTGCTTAAAGCCGAGGATGGCAGCAAAGACCAAAGCTATTTCTTGCATCGTTTAAATCAAGCACAACTAGCCAAAACGCTTTTTCCCCTAGCCAATCATTACAAACGCGAAGTACGCGCCATCGCCAGCGCAGCGGGACTCCACGTGGCGCTGAAGAAAGACTCAACCGGGATCTGTTTCATCGGCGAACGGCCTTTCAAGAGCTTCCTCATGCGTTACCTACCGAAACAAGCGGGTGAGATTCGCTGCCTTGACGACGAACAAGTACTGGGCATGCACGAGGGTCTGAGTTACCACACGCTGGGGCAGCGCAAAGGTTTACACATCGGCGGCAAAAAACAATACGCACAAGGCGGCGGCGAACACAGCCCCTGGTTCGTAGCACGCAAAGATTTAGCCAATAACGTGCTCTACGTCGTTCAAGGGCACCAACACCCGGCCTTGCAAAGCAACACCTTAAACGCCGAACAACTCTCTTGGGTGGCGGGCACAGCACCGCACACACACTGGGTCTACACAGCCAAAACACGCTACCGACAAAGCGACGCAGCCTGCCAAATCGAGCGCATAGACGACACCGGCTGTCACATCGAGTTCGCGCAAAATCAGTGGGCGCTTACCGCAGGACAATCCGTCGTGGTCTATGAAAGCAAGGTTTGCCTGGGCGGCGGCGTAATCTGCTAAGGAATCGATGCCGGAGATGGCTCGGCAAAAGCTTCAACGAGCACCGCGCTGATGCGTCCTAGAACGATCAGCGCTTGCTTGGCGGCAGAATTTTTGCCCGCTCTGCCGCAGAGTCAAGCGAACACGGCAGCATCGATTTAATAAATCGAATGAGCGATTCGGGCACCAAGAAATAAATGTAAGCCGCTACCAGCGCGTTGAATAATGCCGTGGCCAGGAAAAGCTGAGGGATGCTTAAGCCCAGCGCAAAAAACCCCATAGACACCAGCGCCGAAGCAACCATGAATAAAGCATTCAAGATGTTGTTGGCAGCAATAATTCGCGACTGATGACTCTGCTCGCTACGCGTTTGTAACAAGGCGTAGAGCGGCACGATGTAAAAACCACCATAGAGGCCAATCAACATAATGTCGGCCAATACACGCCAATAGGCGAGCGAAGCAAAAAATGTTGGAAAATCAATCGGTGTCAGCGCTGGTTTAAGTGAAATAGCGGTGCTGGCGAAATACAAATCAAGACCGAACAAGCTCAAGCCAATCGCGCCAAAAGGCACCAAACCAAGCTCGACTCGATTGCTTGAAAGCTTCTCGCACAGCAGCGAACCGATCCCGATACCCAAGGAAAAAACGGTAAGCAGCACAATGAAAATACGCTCGTCACCCCCGAGAATCTCTTGCGCATACGTAGGAAATTGGGCGAGCAAAGTCGCACCAAAGAACCAGAACCAAGAGATTCCCAACATCGCTAGCCAAACCACGCGATTGCCCTGGGCAAAGACAATGCTGCGGTATGTTTCGGTGAGCGGATTCCAGTTAATTTTGAGGTAAGGATCCGCCGCCGGGGTGTGGGGAATATCCCGGCTTACCCAGTAGCCAAGCATGGCGATGACGACCACCATCGCGGCCGTCAATACGTTGCCATGGGACGAAATAACCAGCCACGCGCCGAGCACTTCGCCGAGCAAAATGGCGACAAAAGTACCCATCTCGATCATGCCATTACCCCCGACCAATTCCTCCTGCTTCAGGTGCTGCGGCAAGTAGGCGTATTTCACTGGCCCGAACAAAGTGGAATGCACCCCCATCAAAAATAAGGCGATGACCAAAGGCCACAACAAATTAGCGATAAAGCCCCAAGCCGCAAGCAGCATCACAGCAATCTCAAAAACCTTAACCATGCGCGCAATAGAGGACTTTTCAAATTTATCGGCAATCTGTCCACTCGTTGCAGAGAACAAGAAAAAAGGCAGGATGAACAAACCAGGCAGCAAGGTCGCCAGCATTTTCCCATCGAGACTCGTGAGCTGTCCCGCGCGAAAAGTCACCAAAGTGATCAGTGCCGTTTTAAAAACATTGTCATTAAAAGCACCGAGAAACTGCGTCAAAAACAAAGGACGAAAACGTCGCTCACGCATCAATTGAAACTGACTGCTCATAAAAATCTTTCTTGGTGTAATGGTTGTAATTATTGTTTGGCAGACTGCTGAGCACCTTGCGTCATACGACGACGCAAGGTCTTATAGACAAAGAACACACCAAGCGCGAGCAGCGCGGCGTAGGCACACAAGGCAAAACGTGAGGGTGGAATAGGTTCAGCAGGCGCGTTGGGATCTTTTAATTCAGCCGGAAAAGGACGCGGTGGAACAGGCACAATTTTCCATTTGCTTTTATCTTCAGGCACCCGATCCATGTACTCATCAATCGATTCAATCGGTGCCTGACCCAGCGCACGCGATGAGGGGAACTGCGGAATGCGCACATAAATCAAGGCCTCGACATCATCAGCCAGCATCCGCTCAAACGCTGTTTCTGCAGCGGCAGCGGTAGTAAAACGCTGTAACAGATCGCCACCGATTGCGGCAAAAGCGACCAGAGGATAAAGATTGCTGCGCTCGGCTGCCAGATAATCATAAGCATTCAAGCCACTGTCTAAACTCATTTCCTTAATTGCCATATAGGGCAATGCTGCGCTCGCTTTAAGCAAACTGCTGGGACCTGCTTCTGGAATGCGCCAACCCAGCGAACGCAAGGTTTCAATACTCACGCCAGCACAGTTGGCCGCAGCATGCCGATAGTGAAAATCATGGCGATAAAAATGGTTAAAGACGCGCCCAATGGCTTCTTGATACAAGCCCGCAACACGCTCCTGTTTGAGCACAGCCACCAACATATAAGAGGGTCGATACCAGGCTTGGCCGCTGTTCAAATCGGTCATATAGCCATCCATAGGCAACATCGAGGCGACAATCCCTTTCTCGCTGACCGAATCAAGATTGTAAAAATTATTGACGATCCAATCGCCCCAATCACCACGTTCAGCCTGCCCAAGCTGTGCAGCCGGCTGCCCTCGGAAAACGCCGGTTGCTACTGCGAAATGACCGCCGTGCGCCTCATCGTCATCGCCCTGCGCGCCGTTCAGCATAAAAGCAATAACCGGTTTGCCTGACCATTGCCGTGTCGCTTGCGGATCACGTTGCCAGAGCACTCTAGCCGCGAGCGGTGCACTAGCTTTAGTGCCGTCAGCACGCACCAAAGCAGCGAGCGTCTCGCCTGCTTTGAGCGGTTGATAAGGCAATTTAGCGAAGTCCAATGCGTAATCTTCTGGCCAAACCGTACGCGCGGTAAAACGCTCTTGTTCCATACGCCCACGCAAACGCAGAGGACGATCTGCAAAATGGCGCACGCTACTCGCGTCGTAATACGAAAGATTGCTCGCGATTTTGGGCACGACGGCAAAAGGAATTTGCTGCCCATCAGCGCCAATAAGCGCTGAGCCATCCCGCTTTAAGCGGACATTCTCGGCAACTTGTGGCGAGCCTAACCACAGTAGTGGCGGCTTTTTTCCTTCGCCAGCAAGATGCGAACTTGCCCAGTTACGCACATCCTCCTGCGCTTCGAGCTTAGGCGAGAACTCTGTCGGCGCCGATTTTGGCAGCGCAATCAAATCGTCACGGAAGTACCACAGAGCCTGAGGAATCGTCGCGCAATCTTGGCAAGCGCCCTTGAGCAGACGAAAATCTTGCGTCGGATAAAGACCCAGACGCCCATCATCCAGTGCATCGCGTACCGTCGATGATGCTGCATTAACCGAGACATTCAGCACTGACAGACACGCCACAGCAAAGCGCAGTGCGTGTAAAAAACCAAT
>JAZKFR010000074.1:0-3401 GCA_040386295.1 Pseudomonadota bacterium
TCCCTCTGGTGGGCTCGAGCATAAGCTACTTAAATCTAAGGAACTTAGATTGCTCCATAGACTCAATAATGTGATGATTTGCTGGTCTGTTCGCTCCAGTATTTCAGGTCTTAATGACAAGTGCTGTCGTGCGTCCCTGGTGTATTGAGTGAGGCGTTTATTAACCCTCATCAATGCGCCACTGGCTTCTTGGGCGATCAATCTTTGTAGCTCTTCAGGTAATTCAGAGAACGGTGATTTATCATCAGTCGGCGGTTCAAGGTATTGATTTTTTTGGGTATGTTCAAACCATAAATCGCCTGTATCTTTTGCGGCGTCTTGCAACTGATGAGTTGCATACAACAGATCACTGATTTCTTTCGGGGATTGCTGGCTCGGGTTTTCGACAGCAGCGCAAATAGCCGCACGAATTTTGTGTTGAATGCTCCTTCGACTTCTGGTGTCTGGCAATTCCAGCTTTTGTCCGTCCCCTTTCTTTTGCGCGACCATCCTTCCGTCTTCGTCGAAATAAGATGCCGCTAGCAATACTTGAGCTTCTGCAATGCTGAGTTTTTTATGACCAAGCTCGTTGCGAATATTTCCGCAATCTTCGCGCATCTTATCGATGCAGTGGAAAGGGTCGAGTTGTGTTGCGATGAGCGTCTGTAAGACTGGTGGAACGCTAAATGTAGGATCTTCCTCTGTGTTATGTCGCTGAAGAGTTTCCGTAAGATTGGGTGTTTGATGATTGATTTCGCTACTGCATAAGTCCATTGCGTTTGACTCCACATATTGATTAAAAATAGTTCTGCTGGAAATTAACGGTCGCTTGTTATGAGTGGTCAGTGTTTTGAAAAAGTTCAAATCATCGCAAAAAAGTTCAGTGCGCATGTTTCGCGGTGATTGACGGATGCGGAAAAGCGGGCGCTACCCTTTTTGGCTTTGGTTGGTGCAAGGCTGTAAACCAGCGTTCAAAGATGAATCGCCCCAGAAGCAGTTATCCCATTCATCGCGGCCAAACTGTGGCTCTCGCGAAAACTTGCCAAATTGTTTTGGACGTAGCTCACCGTGTTGAACTGAGTGCATTTCGGCACTTACCCCGCGATACAGATAGCCAGTCAGCATGAATTGGCGCCTACCCCGGTCATTGATACTCAAGCTGAACCTTGTCTGCACCCAACCAAGCTCTCAGACTATCCAGAAGCTCGTCTTCTGGTTGCACGCGCAGCGTTTCGCCTAGGCGTAGCTGGCAACGCGCTTCGCTATTTTGGTAGTTCAGGGTGACGGGGCAGGTTCCCGCCATGAGCGGCGGCGTATAAGGCGCGAGCAGGCTGTGCAGTTGCTGCGCCAGCGCTTGCGGTGTCAGTCCTAGTTGCGTGCTGTCTAACGCCAGACGCAGTTGTTTGGCAAAGCGGCCACGTGCTTCGGCTAGTGACATCAGGCGCTCGGCGATCACGCGGACTTTGCCTTCGCCTGCAAAATCATCGCGCTGCACCTTGCCTTCGATGACTAAAACTTGGTCGTTCTTAATCTTTTTTCGCTCGGTCTCGAACAGTTCGTTAAAAACAGAGACCTCAAGCATGCTGGTGCCGTCGTCGATTTGTACGAAGGCCATTTTTCCGCGCGTCGTGATTTTGGTGCGTACAGCGACGACCAAACCGGCTAGGAATTGCGGTTCTTTTTGCGCCTCGAGTGCGGCCAGCGGTTTGCGCGCAAAGCGTGCGGCTTCCGCTTTGACGGCATAAAAAGGATGACCGGAGAAGAAGAAGCCGAGTGCCAATTTTTCTTCGCTCAGCTTCTGCGTTTCTGACCAGTGCGGCACTTCAGAATCTTGTGGTGCAAGGCTTTGGCTGGCAATGCTGTCGTCGTTAAAAACATCGAATAAGCTGGCCTGCATGGCGTTGCGTTCGCTCTGCTCGGCGGCTTCCATGGCGGTACGCAAAGAATTTAACAGACGGGCGCGATGCGTCTCGAGGCTGTCGAAAGCGCCCGCACGAATCAAAGCTTCTATGCTGCGCCGATTGACCGCACGCTTATCGATACGCCGGCAGAAGTCGAATAAATCTTTGAATGCGCCGCCCGTAGTGCGCACTTGCACGATGTTATCAATCGCTTGTTCGCCGGTTCCTTTGACTGCGCCGAGACCATAGCGAATAGTGTTGCGATCCACCGGCGTAAAACGGTAGTACGAGGCGTTGATATCTGGCCCTTGCACGGTCAGTCGATTGGCTATTGCGTCGTCGTAGAAGATTTTGACGGAATCGGTGTTGTCCATGTCGGACGAGAGCGTCGCCGCCATAAAGGCCGCTGCATGATGCGCTTTGAGCCAGGCGGTTTGATAGGTGAGCACGGCGTAAGCGGCGGTATGCGATTTGTTAAAACCGTATTCGGCAAACTTTTCCATGAGGTCAAACAATTGCATCGCCAAGCGCGGGTCATAGCCTTTTTGCTCCGCACCTGCGCGCATCAAATCGCGATGCAGCGCCATTTCTTCGGCTTTTTTCTTGCCCATGGCACGGCGTAGTAGATCGGCACCGCCGAGCGTGTAGCCGCCGATGATTTGCGCGATCTGCATCACCTGTTCTTGGTAAACGATGACGCCGTAGGTGGGCTCAAGACAGGCTTTTAGGTCGTCATGAAAGTAGTCGATACGCTGCTGACCTTTTTTGCGCAGAATGAAGTCGTCGACCATGCCAGAGCCCAGCGGGCCAGGTCGATACAGCGCCAGCACGGCGATGATGTCTTCAAAGCGATCCGGCGCCAGTTTTTTCAGCAGCTTCTTCATGCCCTCCGATTCGACCTGGAAAATCGCCGTCGTATTGGCGTCTTTCAGCACTTGATACGCAGCCGGATCGTCGAAAGACAGGGCCTCAAGATGCGGTCGTTCACCGGAGAGCGCGGCCACGTAATCGACGGCTAATTGAATGATGGTGAGGTTGCGCAAACCCAGGAAGTCGAATTTGACCAAGCCGATTTTTTCGACGTCGTCCTTGTCGTATTGCGACACTAGGGCGCCGCCGTCGGCCGCGTAGAGCGGGCAGAAGTCGGTCAGTTTGCCTGGCGCGATGAGCACTCCGCCAGCGTGCATGCCGACGTTGCGCGTTAAATCTTCTAGGCGAACCGCCAAGTCGAACAGCTCGCGCACCTCTTCCTCGTCTTGCATTTTCTGCTTGAGCTGCGGTTCGACCTCAATGGCTTTAAGCAAGGGAAGCGGCTTGTTGGCTTCTAGTGGGATCAGTTTGGAGAGTTGGTCGCACAGGCTGTAAGGCAGGTCGAGCACACGTCCGACATCGCGGATCACCGCTTTTGACGACATCGTGCCGAAGGTCACAATCTGCGCAACGGCGGCAGCGCCGTATTTCTGCCGCACGTACTCAATCACGCGCCAACGGTTGTCTTGGCAGAAATCGATATCGAAGTCG
>JAZKFR010000074.1:3411-18876 GCA_040386295.1 Pseudomonadota bacterium
ATACCCGCTCAGGGTTCAAGAAACGCTCGAACAGTAGGGCGTAACGCAGTGGGTCAAGATCGGTGATGCCCAATGCGTAGGCGATAACCGAGCCGGCACCAGAGCCGCGACCCGGACCGACTGGAACGCCGTTGTGTTTGGCCCAGTTGATGAAGTCAGCAACGATCAAAAAATAACCGGGGAAGCCCATCTGCACGATGGTGTCCGCCTCAAGATGCAAACGAGCCAGGTAGGTAGGGCGCTCTGCGTCTCGTTCTTGCGCTGCGGGAAACAGCGTGCATAAGCGCTGCTCCAGACCTTCAAGTGCTTGCAAGCGCAAGAAATCGTCTAGCGTGACGCCGGGTGGCGTTGGAAAATCAGGCAAATAACTTTTACCCAGTATCAGTTCCAAATTACAGCGCTTGGCAATCTCGACCGAATTCGCCAGCGCGTCGGGCAAATCGGCAAATAAGGCGCTCATTTCTGCCGCCGATTTGAAGTACTGCTCTTCGCTATAAAGCTTGGGCCGTCGCGCATCACCGAGTACATAGCCCTCAGCGATACAGACCCGCGCCTCGTGCGCTTTGAAGTCTTCTCGTTGCAAGAACTGAATCGGGTGCGTGGCGACCAGTGGGAGCGCCAAGCTGTCGGCAAGATCCACCGTCGCGGTGAGCAGGGCTTCTTGTTGTGCTTGCCCGTAACGCTGTACTTCGAGGTAAAAAGCACCTGGGAATAAATCAGCCCAAGCTTGTGCACGCGCGCTGGCTTGCGTTTGATTGTCTTGCAACAAGGCTATGCCCACGTCGCCAAGCGCACCGCCGGAGAGGGCGATTAAGCCGTCGACGCCAACCTCAGTCAGCATTTGCCGTGTCAGCTCGGCGCGGCCTCGGGTACGCGGGGCGAGGTAAGCACGCGAGAGCAGCGCGCAGAGTTGCAAATAGCCGTGGTGCGAACGGCACAGCAATAACAGGCGGCTGGCTTGTCCTGGCTCGCCAAGCCCGGCGTTGATGTCGTCGCTTTCGTGCGCAACGAGTACTTCGCAACCGAGAACAGGTTTGACTCCGCTGCTACGCGCTGCGCTATAAAACTTGACCAAGCCAAACAGATTCGACAGGTCGGTTAAGGCCAGTGCAGGCATCGCGTCGCTCGCCGCACGTGCGAGGGCATCATCGATGCGGACAATCCCGTCTGTGATCGAGTATTCGCTGTGCAAGCGTAGATGGATAAAACGAGGGTCAGACATCGCTTGTATTTACCTGCTTAATTCAGAGGGTTTTGAGGATTCTGAGGGTTCTATTGGGCGAGTTGCGCGGGATAAAACACTGCGTCAGGGCCAGGTTGAATGTTTGGGAAGTAGCGGCACGCGGTGTATTGGGGTGTGCCGTGCGGCGACGATCGTGATGACTCGCTCAATAGCTTAGAAATTGCCGCGCAGCCAATGAGCGTACAAAATATCGCGTCAGACGCCGCGCATTAAAGCGTTAGCGCGGCGTGCCAATGTGTTGGTGTGCCTGTGTGCCGCGCGAACCGCTTATTGCGTTTCAAACAAACGATTGAGCTGCTGCACTTCTTCTTCGCCCAGCGTGCCTACCGCAGCTTTTAGCTTGAGCTGGGCGAGCAGGGTTTCAAAGCGTGCTTTAGACAGATCACGCTGCGTTGAGTACACCTGTTGCTCCGCATTGAGCACGTCGATATTGATTCGCACGCCCACGTCGTAACCCAGTTTGTTTGAGCTAAGCGCGCTGCTACTCGATTCCAACGCAACCTCAAGCGCGCGAACTTGCGCTAGTCCATTGACCACGCCCGAATAAAATTGACGTGCGTTAAGCGCCGCAACGCGTTTGGCGTTCTCCAAAGCCGACTGCGCATTGTTGCTATTAGCCAGCGCCTCGCGCACTTTTGAGTTGACCAGGCCGCCTTGGTACAAAGGAATCGTCAGTTGCAAACCAATGTTGCGACTGATGATGTCCGAGCGTGCAGTGCCAAATTGCGAAGCGCCCGAGATGTTCTCACCCACGTTGGCAACGGCATCAAGCGTGGGGTAGTGCGCGGCGCGGTTACGCTCTATTTCTTGACGCGCGATCTCGCTAAGCGCCAACTGGGCTTGCACAGCGAAATTACGCTCTTCCGCCGCACTAACCCAGTAGGCTATTTGTTCGGGCTGAGGTGGGAGCAAACGTGCGTCACGTTTAAGTGGGTTGAGCGCACCTGGCTCTTTGCCAACGATCACGCGCAAGGCTGCCCGTTTGACATCAAGTTCGCTCGTCGCAGCAATCTCTTGTGCAACGGCCAAGTCGTAGCGCGCCTGCGCTTCGTGCGCATCGGTAATGGTTGCCGAGCCGACTTCAAAATTCTTTTTGGCTTGCTCAAGTTGCTGCGCAATCGCCACCTTGCTCGCCTGCAGCGTACTCAGATTCTCCAAGGCGTTGAGCACGTCAAAATAAGCCTGCGCCACACGCAAAATCAAATCTTGTCGCGCCTGCGCAAAGTTGGCTTCGGCTTGCACAAGCTGCTGCTGCGCCTGCCCGTATTGCACAAAATTTTGCCAACGAAACAAGGGCTGCGTTAGGTTGACGTTGTAGCTGTTGCTGTTGAAGCGCCGTTCGCTACCGGTAAATTCGTTATCGTTGGAAGTCGTGTTGACGCTCGCACTCACCGTCGGCAAAAGCCCGGCCAAACTTTGCGGCAATTTTTCGCGCTCTGCTTCAAGCGTGGCGCGCGCAGCAGAAAATTGCGCGTCGTTGCTCAAAGCGTCCTGGTAAAACTGCTGCAAGTCGGCAGCAGGGGTAGTACTCGCCCAGAATAAACAGGACAACACCAAGCACATTTTTTTCATCATTCGATCCATTCCAATTCAATCAACTCTAGTGTGAGTCCGAACCCGCCAGCCTGGGGGTTGCTTTGAGCGGCAAGCAATGTAGTTTGTGCTGCACAGCGCAAGAAAATGAGCGACACGAATAAAGCACAAGCAAAGCACAAGCCGAGAAGCGTGCCGGTGTAAAAGATGCTTCCCAATAGCCGCTGCCAAGGGTCGGCTATTTTAGCTTGAAGCGACTGTTTTGGCGCCCTTTTAAATGCGATTAATTTCCCTACCGGC
Organism: Pseudomonadota bacterium; assembly: GCA_040386295.1. Classification (GTDB taxonomy): domain Bacteria; phylum Pseudomonadota; class Gammaproteobacteria; order Burkholderiales; family Rhodocyclaceae; genus JAZKFR01. The sequence continues at coordinate 6,488 of JAZKFR010000074.1, forward strand.
TGTGCTTGGGCAGAACGTATAAGCAGGTTCAATTCTGCCGCCAATCAGACGATACGTCGGCAGTCAGCTGCGTCTTTAAGAGGCTCGTGTTTTACGCTCAGAAACAAGCCGGGAAAAATCCGTGCAACCCTCTGCTTGCCTAAAATCTCAGCCCACAAACCGCCTCACTTCTCTAGACAGTCTAAGAATCTCAACATGCCATTGCCCTGCGCGTATCGCGATTGATTGACAGACCCGTGATTCGTCTCTACAATTGTCGGCTGCCTTTTTGGGTCGGTAGCTCAGTCGGTAGAGCAGCGGACTTTTAATCCGTTGGTCGCGAGTTCGAATCTCGCCCGACCCACCAAACACCCGTTGAAATTCAAGCAACCAAGCCAACCAGTCGGTTGGCTTGGTTGCTTTCTGGGCAGCGTCTGATCTATTTCTGGTACCGCTCCCGACCGGAAGTTCCGGCACCAGTTGATTTCCTTACACTGATGCCCCCGCTGTGGCGGGGCTTTGGGATTTACCTTCCCAGAGTGATAGCTTGCATCAAACACCATATCTGCCAGCCACCGCTTGAAGTTGTGCTTATTGCTGGACTGCTTGTTGATTTCCGCTGCGCTGCCACCACGCCTCCAGTGTGAGGCGGTGTGATGATGGCATCAGTATCGTCAGTTGCGCGATCTAAGCAACTTTCTTTCGTCGGTGCTGAGCGCAGGCTGTAGCGGCACGTACAGCCGAATGGAGAGAATACGGTTTTGCTGCCGAGTCTCACCGAAAACCCACTCCGCGTCGAATTCCACCAATTCCACCTACAGACAATCCCCGGCCGCACATCGCAGCCCGGTCGGCCTTACCTCAAGTTCGGCATGGCATTGAACAACAATAGAGCCATCTTGACGGAGATGGCTCGCGTACCGCCTCCGAGAAGAGATTTGTTTAGCATGGCATAATCAGCTATGGAACGAATTGCGGGAATCAATTCAGGCAGGTTTTTGTGGTGCTGCGCCGATCAAGGCGTCAGCGTGGAGGAATGCGCCTACGCCAATGGCATCGCCATGACAAATTTCGACAAGCTTTTGGCCGGCAAACCCAGTCTGACGTTCAACCAGTTGAAAAAAATTGCTGAATACTTCGGTCGTGGGGTGTTGTTCTTCCTTGAACAAACCCCGGTCAACGATGCTGCCGTCCACTCCCCTCAGTTCCGCACTCTGGCGAATCAGAAGCCTGAGCTTTCCACCCGGATCAAGGCTCTGATTGAGCGCGTAGAGTATCAGCGGACTGTGTATCTGACGCTTCGTGATGAAGTCGATGACGGAAACCACCCTCGCTTTACCCCCCCGCTGCTGGATGACCTACCCCCAAAGCAAGCCGCTGCAACCGCGCGGGCATGGCTTGGCTTAGGGTCAAGCAACGACTTCGAGACTTACCGACGCGCAATTGAAGCTCAAGGCCTGCTGGTTTTCCGAAGCAATGGGTACAACGGAAGGTGGCAGATCGCAAAAGAAAGCCCCATCCTCGGCTTTTCCCTTTATGACCCTGAATGCCCGGTCATTATCGTCAAGAAGCAGACCACTGATGCTCAGCAGGTTTTTACCCTAATACATGAACTCGGGCATCTTCTGCTTCATCGCATCAGTTCCATTGATGACGAAGAGGACATGCACGCACATAGCGGCAGGGAACACGAAGCCAACGCCTTTGCCGGCCATTTGCTAGTTCCAGATGATTTCCTTCTCGTCATCTCCGACCGAGAACGCCCTGCTGACGTCGCGCTCTACGATGCCTGGCTTGCTGAACATCGGAAAAGTTGGGGTGTCAGCAGCGAGGTCATCCTGCGCCGTTTGATGGATAGCCATCGGTTGCCACGCGACCTTTACGCAAACTACCGTCAGTGGAAAAGCGCACGCTGCGTTGAGGACAAGGAAGGTGGCAATCGTGCCTACCGCCACCGTGAACCGAAGCATGTTTTCGGTGACGTGTACGTTCGGACTGTGCTTGGCGCCCTAAGCGGCAAGCGGATCAGCCTCAGTAAAGCCTGTAGCTACCTGGATAACCTAAAGGTTAAGGACATCCATCTGCTGGAAGGTCACTATGCAGGTATTTGATGCGTCGTCGATCATCCACGCTTGGGATAATTACCCGCTTCAGCAGTTCCCAGGTCTTTGGGAGTGGATTGGCGCGCGCATCAACGATTCGACAATCATGATGCCGTCCGTCGCCTTCACTGAAGTGCGTGCAAACTCTCCAGACTGCTGGCAGTGGCTACGCGATGCCGGTCTGCAAACACATGAGATAAACAACGCAATCCTGCAGGAGTCGCTGCGGATCAAGGAGCTCCTCGGCATCGTCGGTGACAAGTATGGTGGTGGCGTTGGTGAAAACGATATTCTGATCATCGCAACGGCTTCTGTGCTCGGTAAGGAATTGGTCAATGATGAAGGATGGCAGCCAATTTTGCCCAAAAAGTTGGCAGGCTACCGTATACCGGCCGTTTGCTCGCAACAAGCTGTCCGAGTTAAGTGGACTAGCTTTCTTAATTACATCAAACGCTCAGAGGCTGTCTTCCGCTGACATCTCCTCCGCTCCTTTTCCGGTCAATGCCGGTTCATCTGGTGCACATCTCTCCCACTCTTTTTCATCAAACCTTGTTGACGCACACCGAAACAGCTAGCCAAAGCGAGGCAGAAAAAAGCCGTCTCGGGTAGAATAAGCGCCCTTCGCAAGCTAATGATTTAACCGAGGTTTATTCGTGCTCGTCGCCGCTAACATCACTATGCAGTTCGGGGCAAAGCCCTTATTTGAAAACGTTTCCGTCAAATTTGGCGCGACTTACCGCTACGGTTTGATCGGCGCCAACGGCGCAGGCAAATCGACCTTTATGAAAATTCTGGCCGGCGTGTTGGAACCGACTGCCGGGAACGTGTCAAAAGATGTGCATGAACGAATGGCCTATCTGCGCCAGGATCAATTCGCTTTCGAAGATCAACGCGTCATTGATGTCGTCATGATGGGGCATGAACAAATGTGGGCGTGCATGCAGGAAAAAGACGCCATCTACGCCAACCCAGACGCCAGCGAAGAGGAATACCTGCACGCTGCCGAGCTTGAAAGTAAATTCGCCGAATACGATGGCTATACGGCCGAAGCCCGTGCGGGCGAGCTGTTACTCGGTGTGGGCATCCCGGCCGAGCTGCATTATGGTCCGATGAGCGCCGTGGCGCCGGGCTGGAAACTGCGCGTATTGCTGATCCAAGCGCTCTTTGCCGACCCCGACATTTTGCTGCTCGACGAACCGACCAACAATCTGGATATCGCAACGATTCGTTGGCTTGAAGAGAAGCTGAACGAGCGCAATAGCACCATGATCATCATTTCGCATGATCGCCACTTCTTAAACCAAGTGTGTACGCATATGGCCGACCTGGATTACGGCAAAATCGCTCTCTACCCAGGCACTTACGATGACTTCATGGAAGCGTCTACGCAGGCGCGAGAACGTCAGCAATCGTCCAACGCCAAAGCAAAAGAACGGATCGCCGATTTGCAAGATTTTGTGCGCCGCTTCTCGGCTAATAAATCTAAGGCAAAGCAGGCCACTTCACGGCTTAAGCTGATTGATAAGCTCAAACCAGAAGACATCAAACCCTCGTCACGACAGTATCCGTGGATTCGTTTTGACTTCGACGAAAAAGACAAGCTGCATCGGCAAGCAGTCGAAATTCAACAGCTCAGCTTCGCTTACCCAGGTGCAGAGCGCAACATCTTTGACCGTTTTGATTTGACGCTCAATGCAGGGGATCGACTCGCTGTCATCGGCGAAAACGGCGTCGGCAAAACGACTTTTCTCAAACTCTTGATGGGTGAATTGCAACCTAAGCAAGTGGCAAAGGGGGCAGACAGCGAACACGGTGCCATCCGCTGGACAGAAAAAGCCCGGCTTGGTTACTTCCCGCAGGATCACGCCAGCGATTTTGGTCGCGACATTAACCTCACCGACTGGATCGCTGAATACGCACGCAAAACAGCGAGCGACGGTGAAGATATCGAGACCTTGATTCGCGGCACCCTCGGGCGACTCTTGTTTTCAGGTGACGATGTACGCAAAACAGTGAATGTGATTTCAGGGGGCGAACAGGGTCGTATGCTGTTTGGACGACTGATGCTCACCAAAAATAACGTACTGCTGCTGGACGAGCCGACCAACCATTTGGATATGGAATCGATCGAATCGCTCAACACCGCGCTCGATAAATTCAAAGGCACATTGGTATTCGTCTCGCACGATAGAGAGTTTGTTTCTTCCCTCGCCAACCGAATTCTCGAAATACGCAAAGACGGGACGGTGGTCAATTATTTAGGGACTTACGAAGAGTATTTGGCTAGCCAAGGCATCGAATAAGGCAGTAACAAGCCTGTCTTGAGCTTGATCGGCTGTGGCTGTACCGCACGGGAAAGACGAGCGCGCGCCAAGCCAAGCCTACGCTCTCGTCCAGAATCAGCTAACGCCCTTCAAGCGCGCTTTGCGTAGCTGCTCTATACGCGTCACATAGCGCTGAATCATGCCCTCCTGAGCGCTGGTTAGCGCAACAAGGTTGCAGCCAATACGGAGGCCAGTGGGGTGTTGGTTGTGCGCCAGCGAAACTGTGCGCACGCAGAGCACAACGCGCAAACTGCCCTCTCCAGGTAAATCAAAATGGCACCCCTCAAACACGGTGCCGATTGCGTAATCCTCGCTTTGCGCCGGGGCGATGAGCAAGCCTATCCCACCGACACTAATATCGAGAATTTGCGTAGTGAGCACTTGCAGCTCGCCATCGGGGCGCACTCTGGGCAACGAACATTTAATCGGTTGAACCATCGGGGTTGCCAAACGAAAAAATTCTCGGCGCTGCAAACGCAGTAAAAGCTCAGGCAGCTGCGCTGAAAAAGACGCTTTTCCCTCTTCTATCTGGGCGGGCGCGATGTGCTCGGCTTTGAACTGGATCTTGACTTGCTCGACGGTGGTCGCAAAAAGCAGGCTCGGTGCGTGCAGCGCTGCGTTGTTGGCTGCCTGATTACTTCCTTGGTCAAAAACAAAGCGTTGATGGTCGTGCTCAAATCCGGTTATTGAGGTCAGCAAAAAGATAGCGCGGTTCTCGCAATACGCCGTCAGCATGATGTTTTTTTGAATCAAAGTACGCAATACAAACAAAATTTCCGGCTTGGAATGCAGCAAGAAAGGCTCGTATTTCTCGGGCTGCTCAAGCTCAAATTGCTCTTTGTGCAGGCCTGCTGAGGTCATGCCTTCAGTGGGGTCAGTCGCTACCATTTCGTATCCTGTGGGGTTCATTTTGTTCGCGCGAATCGGCAAAAGTCTAACAGATTGCGCAGCAAATACATGGTCAGCACGACTCGTCTTATAATCCTCGCCTTTAGCTGTTTCTGCTGTTCCGTCTCTACCGCTTACGCCTTCTTCCTCGGACACGACGACCTTGCCTACCATTTTGCGTTGGATTCTATATTTCGCCCTTGGCCTCATTGGGCTGTGTGCGATGGCTGCTGCCATGCTGGGCATGGTGCTGATTTTGGTTTACCCAAATCTCCCCTCTTTGGAGGTGCTGACCGACTATCGACCCAAAATCCCGCTGCGGGTTTATACCGATGATGGCTATTTGATCGGCGAGTTCGGTGAGGAACGGCGTGCTGTGGTCAGCATCCAAGAAGTGCCTGATGTAATGAAAAACGCCATTCTTGCCGCTGAAGACGAGCGTTTTTACCAGCATAGCGGCGTTGATCTTTTGGGCATTTTGCGCGCCTCATATTTTAATTTGATCGGGGGCGGCAAGCGCCAAGGAGCCTCAACGATTACGCAACAGGTAGCACGAAATTTCTTTTTGAGCGCAGAGAAAACCTATGCACGAAAATTGTACGAAGTCTTACTGTCGTTCAAAATCGAACACAATTTAAGCAAAAATCAAATTCTTGAGCTTTATCTAAACCAAATTTATCTTGGCCAACGTGCTTATGGTTTTGGCTCTGCGGCGCAGATCTATTTTGGCAAACCGCTCAAAGCACTGAGCATTGCCGAAGCAGCTATGCTCGCTGGCTTACCAAAAGCCCCTTCAGTCTATAACCCCGTGGTCAACCCCAAGCGTGCGCGCCTACGCCAGCAGTATGTGCTGCGTCGGATGAAGGAATTGGAATTCATTGACGCAGGGCAATACGAGGCTGCTCTCCAGCAAGCTTTGATCATTAAACACGACGCCAGCACCTTCGCAGTACATGCCGAATTCGTTGCCGAAATGGCGCGCCAAATTACCGTTGAGCGCTTCCCTGAAGACGCCTACACGCGCGGCCTGCGTGTCTATACGACGATCCGCAAGGCCGATCAAGAAGCGGCTTTTAGCAGCGTCCGACGCGGCGTTTTGGACTATGACCGACGCCATGGTTATCGCGGCGCTGAAGCCTATTTTGACCTCAAAGACGTTAATACTGAACAAGACGAAGCGCTTGAGGAGTTACTGCAAGAAGTGAGTGAATCGGATGATTTGCAAGCCGCCCTCGTTTTGCAAGTTGAGGCCAAACAGGTACGTGCTTATCGCCGTGGTGGTGAGCGCTTAACGATTAGCGGTGAAGGGCTGAAATTTGCCGCCCGCATGCTCGACGACAAAGCACCGGCGACGCGGCGTTTGCGGCGTGGCGCCCTGATTCGGGTGCAGCGTGACAGCAAAAATATCTGGCAGATCACCCAAGTTCCCGAAGTCAGCGCTGCGTTTCAAGCAGCAGATCCCTATCGCGGATCAATCCAGGCATTGGTCGGTGGCTTTGACTTTAACCGCAACAAATTCAATCATGTCACTCAAGCTTGGCGGCAGCCGGGCTCTAGCTTCAAACCATTTATCTACTCCGCAGCGCTGGAAAAAGGCTTTGCCCCCTCCTCGATCATCAACGATGCGCCGCTGGTCATTCCTGCCTCGGTAACAGGTGCTCAAGCGTGGGAACCGAAAAATTACGACGGCAAATACGAGGGCCCGATGCGGATGCGTACCGGTTTGGCCAAGTCAAAAAACATGGTGTCGATTCGCTTGTTGCAATCGATTGGCGTGCAATACGCGCAAGATTACATCACCCATTTTGGCTTCGACGCCGATAAACACCCGCCCTACCTAACGATGGCCTTAGGCGCTGGCTCGGTTACGCCATGGCAAATGGTCAACGCCTACGCCATTTTTGCGAACGGGGGCTATCGTATTGAGCCGTACATCGTGCGCGAAATTCAGGACGAGAAACATCGCGTCTTGGCGCAGTCGCATCCACCCCGGGAGAATCCCGAGAATATGCGGGCAATTGACCCACGCAATGCCTTCATCATGGACAGTATGCTGCGCGATGTCACGGTGTATGGCACGGCAGCACGGGCTTCGGCGAGTCTGAAACGTAAAGACTTAGCCGGAAAAACCGGGACGACAAACGAACACGTCGATGCCTGGTTTTGCGGCTATCAGCAGACGACTGTCGGCTGTTCGTGGATAGGGTTTGACCAACCCAAGAGCCTGGGCAACGGTGAAACGGGTGGAACGGCGGCGCTACCCATTTGGATTGGCTATATGGCCAACGCCTTAAAAAACACGCCAGAATCTTGGATGGCACGCCCTGAGGGCTTAGTTGAGGTCTATAGCCCTGGCCATAGCAAGGGCTCTGTCAATGAGCTGTTCTACCAAGAAAATGTTCCGGCAGAGGTGGCGCCAGAACCACCGCAAGACGAGACTGCCCGCCCAATCGATTAGCTCAGAACGAGCTCCTAAGCCTCGCGCTCTAGCGCGCCACGCAGCCGAGGCGCATAAACCATAAGCAAATCACCGGGGAAGCGCAAGGGACGTGATGGAGCGCTACCGTGGGCTCACAAGAAGATCAGCAGATCAGCGCATCAGCACAAGAAAAACGCCAGGCAAGCAGAGTGAATTTGCTTGCCTGGCGTCTATGGGCGTGCGGCTAATGAAATTGGTCTTCTTCTGTCGAACCCGTCAAGGCTGTGACTGAAGAAAGGCCGCCCTGAATCACCGTCGTGACATCGTCAAAATAGCCAGTGCCGACTTCTTGTTGATGTGAGACAAAGGTATAGCCACGATCACGCGCAGCAAACTCAGGTTCTTGGACTTTTTCAACGTAAGCAGACATGCCGCGCGCGACGTAGTCTTTGGCCAAATCGAACATGTTGTACCACATTGAATGGATGCCAGCGAGGGTGATGAATTGGTACTTGTAGCCCATGGCGCCCAGTTCTTTTTGGAATTTGGCGATCGTTGCATCGTCTAAATTTTTCTTCCAATTAAACGAAGGTGAGCAGTTGTACGCCAGCATCTTGCCGGGCGATTTTGCGTGTACCGCTGCAGCAAACTGGCGAGCGAATTCAAGGTCTGGCGTGCCGGTTTCGCACCACACCAAATCCGCGTAGGGCGCATAAGCCACAGCTCGAGAAATCGCTTGCTCTAAGCCTTTGCGCGTTTTGTAGAAGCCTTCGGCTGTTCTGCTACCGGTAATAAAAGGACGATCATTGGCATCGTAATCAGAGGTCAACAAATCAGCCGCTTCGGCGTCTGTGCGCGCGATAACCAGTGTTGGTACGCCACAAATATCTGCGGCAAAACGCGCCGCAACCAATTTCTGAATCGCTTCTTGCGTTGGTACTAGGACTTTGCCCCCCATGTGCCCGCATTTTTTGACCGAAGCAAGCTGATCTTCCCAATGTACTCCGGCTGCACCGGCGTGAATCATGGCTTTCATCAACTCATAAGCGTTGAGTACGCCGCCAAAACCAGCCTCGGCGTCAGCGACAATCGGCGCGAAGTGGTCTACGTAAGAAACGTCGCCGGTAACAATGTTCTTGGCGTGTTGAATTTCGTCGGCGCGCCTAAAAGTATTGTTGATTCGCTCAACAACGACCGGCACCGAATTGACTGGATAGAGAGATTGATCTGGGTACATCGCGGCGTAAGCGTTGTTATCGGCAGCGACCTGCCAACCAGACAGATAAATCGCTTTGACCCCAGCCTTGACTTGCTGCATGGCTTGGCCGCCGGTCAGGGCGCCCAAGCAATTGACATAAGGTTCATTGTTCAGCAAGTGCCAGAGCTTCTCGGCACCCCGGCGCGCCAAGGTGTATTCAATCGGAAAAGAACCTCTGAGACGAACTACGTCCGCTGCCGAGTAAGGCCGTTGGATCCCCTTCCAGCGGGGGTTTTCAGCCCAATCTTTTTCGAGAGCAGCAATCTGTTGTTCACGCAGCTTCATAGTGATTCCTCAAGTAAAGTCTTGCCGTGCTGGGCTGGCAGCAGGCTCGATTGTGGCGGGGTGAAGGTGGCAAGTTGCTCAAAGAACGACTTCAGCTTCTTCCTCAAAAACAAGCTGTACGTTCTGATTTGCGTCGAGGTCTACGGTGACATGCCCGCCACCGACCAGACGACCAAACAGCAATTCGTCGGCCAAGGCTGAGCGAATGAGGTCTTGAATCAGACGCGCCATAGGGCGAGCGCCCATCAACGGGTCAAAGCCTTTAGCCGCGAGATAATTTTTTAGACTATCGCTAAATACGGCCTCGACTTTTTTCTCGTGCAGCTGCGCCTCGAGCTGCATTAAGAATTTGTCCACAACGCGCAGAATCACTTCATGCGCTAAGGGGTTGAACGAGATGATGGCGTCAATCCGATTGCGAAACTCTGGGGTGAATAAACGCTTGATTTCGATCATTTCGTCGCCCGCTTGCTTGGCGTTGGCGAAACCCATATTGTTTTTCTGAATCGCTTCTTGTCCGGCGTTGGTCGTCATAATGATCACAACATTACGAAAATCAGCTTTACGCCCGTTATTGTCAGTGAGCGTGCCGTGATCCATCACTTGCAACAAAATGTTGAAAATGTCCGGGTGCGCTTTTTCAATCTCGTCCAAGAGCAGCACGCAGTAGGGCTTTTTAGCCACTGCTTCGGTTAGCTGCCCGCCTTGATCGAAGCCGACGTAACCTGGGGGCGATCCGATCAAACGCGATACGGCGTGACGCTCCATGTACTCTGACATATCAAAACGCAGTAATTCGTTGCCTAAACAGTAGGCAAGCTGCTTGGCCACCTCGGTCTTGCCCACCCCAGTCGGACCGGAAAAGAGAAAGCTACCAATCGGTTTGCTCGGACTGCCTAGGCCAGAGCGCGCCATCTTGATCGCCCTGGCGAGGGCGTCAATAGCAGGATCTTGGCCAAAAACCACGGCTTTAAGGTCGCGATCAAGGTTTTTCAGCGCACTGCGATCATCAGAAGAGACGTGAGCCGAAGGAATTCGCGCAATTTTGGCAACGATTTCTTCAATATCCTGCTTACCGATCATTTTTTTCTGCTTTGACTTGGGCAGGATGCGTTGTGCTGCGCCAGCTTCGTCGATCACGTCTATCGCTTTATCGGGCAGGTAACGGTCGGTGATGAAGCGAGCCGATAGCTCAACTGCAGAGGTAATCGCTGCGGCTGAGTATTTGATTCCGTGGTGCGATTCAAAGCGCGTTTTTAAGCCCTTGAGGATCTCAATGGTTTCTGCGTTGGACGGTTCGTTCACGTCAATTTTTTGGAAGCGGCGCGATAAGGCGTGGTCTTTTTCAAAAATGCCACGGTACTCGGTATGGGTCGTTGCTCCGATACATCGTAGCTGCCCCGAGGAAAGCGCTGGTTTGAGCAGGTTAGAAGCGTCCAAAGTGCCACCTGAGGCCGAACCGGCGCCGATAATCGTGTGAATTTCGTCGATAAAGAGAATGGCCTGTGGCGATTCAGCGAGTTGCTTGAGAACCCCTTTAAGGCGCTGCTCAAAATCACCACGGTATTTTGTTCCGGCCAGCAGCGCACCCATGTCTAAAGAATAAACATTTGATTTGCTAAGAATTTCCGGGATATTGCCATCAACGATGCGGCGCGCTAGTCCTTCTGCGATCGCGGTTTTACCAACACCCGCTTCGCCGACGAGTAGGGGGTTGTTTTTGCGGCGGCGGCACAGGGTTTGAATCACCCGTTCCAGCTCTTTTTCACGGCCAATCAAGGGGTCGATTTGTCCCTGCGCAGCTAAGGTGTTGAGGTTGGTCGCATAGCTCTCCAAAGGTCCGCTGCTACTTGGCTGCTCACCGTCTGTTTCAGCTTCGTTTTCTCCACGGCTTGGGCTTTGCGGCACTTTGCTCACGCCGTGCGCAATAAAATTAACGATATCTAGCCTGGTTACCCCTTGTTTTTGCAGGTAAAAAATCGCGTGTGAATTTTTTTCACCAAAAATAGCGACCAGGACGTTTGCACCATTAACTTCTTTTTTCCCCGAAGATTGGGCGTGCAGAATGGCGCGCTGTATGACGCGCTGAAAACCCAAGGTGGGCTGCGTGTCGATTTCGCCTTCGCCCGGCACAACAGGCGTGTGTTCGCCAACAAACTTGAGCAAATCTTTGCGCAGTTGTTCGATGTCGGTGCCGCAAGCACGCAGTGATTCTGTCGCGGAGGGGTTGTCTAGCAGCGCCAGAAGCAGGTGCTCGACGGTAATAAACTCGTGACGCTTTTGCCGCGCTTCGACAAAAGCCATGTGCAAACTCACTTCAAGTTCTTGCGCAATCATTTAATTCTCCTCCATGACACAAGCCAAAGGATGTTGATGCTCTCGGGCGAAGCTTGTAATTTGCTCAACTTTGGTTGCCGCAATGTCACGCGGATAAACGCCGCAAACAGCGCGTCCTTCCGTATGTACCTTAAGCATGACCCGAGTTGCCTGTTCCTGATCCATCATAAAAAATCGCTGCAGAACCAAAATAACGAACTCCATTGGCGTGAAGTCGTCGTTGAGCAGCGTGACTTTGTAGAATGGGGGTTGCGTCAGCTTAACTCGTTCTGTTTCACGTAGTGTTTCTTCTTGATGTGCTTTGCTCATGGTTTGATTCTACCCAGTCTTTCTTGCCGAGCGATACTGTTTTGCTCTGTATTTTTGTGATTGTTTGTTTGTACGCATACGCTTTTCCAGAGGCTTGCTTAGACAAATTCAGCACCACTTTAACTATCTAAAACGGGGCTTGTACGCTTAAAACGACACCGATTTTGCATTAGGCGTACTTTTCTCAGGAAAAGCTTGACGCCTCTTCTTGGCTTAGTGTAAAAAGTCCCGATGTTTTGGTTTAAGCAGCTTGTCGGTGTTTTCGCTAGTCGGAGTCGCTGCTAAGTCTCTGTTGAATTCATAAACATGCAAGTCGGGTTTCTCCCGGATTTAGTCTCTTTTCAAGGAAGTCGCAATATGGCAACTGGTACAGTTAAATGGTTCAACGACGCTAAAGGTTTTGGTTTTATTACGCCGGATGACGGTAGCGAAGATCTTTTCGCACACTTCTCCGCAATCACCATGCCTGGATTCAAAAGCCTCAAAGA
>JAZKFR010000075.1:0-1731 GCA_040386295.1 Pseudomonadota bacterium
CTTGACCTTGAACTGTCTCAAGCGTTTCGTTTAGGCGATCTTTGGTTAGTTGTCGATGCACCGGATGCGCCATGGCCTGAAACTGATTCTTGGCTACGCCTTGCGCCTGGCGATGATCTGCCAAGCGACGATGATGACGATGAGTACGATGAGGATGAGGAGGACGAAGAAAACGAAGAAGATGACGACGAAGATGCAGATGACGATGAGTATGACGAAGACGACGAAGCGGCCGAAGAAGACGCTGAGGAGGACGATGCAGACGGGGATGAAGCCAGGCAGGGTAACGCACGAGCTGATGAGCGTTTGTCGAACCTTTCTCCTGTTGCGCCGCTTGTTCGCGCTAAGAAAATGTCTGCTCAGCCTGCTGCCTCAAGTGCACAGCAGAGTGCTAAACAAACGCTGGAACTCTCAGAGCAGCCGGTGGCTTCTCCTTTTGCTGCGGTCTCAGCAAGTCGTGTCGTGGTCTATACGGTTTTAGCTTGCTTTATGGTTGTTGGTTTGGGTTTGTTGAGTGTTTTTGTCTTGAAACCTGAGTCGGCTAATAGCGTACATTTGCCCGCAGCGTTTCCTTCTTTAACTTCTGCCCCGATGCCAACGCCTCAAATGAGTCCGGCACTGCGTTCTGCCTCTGCTCGTTTGCAGTCTGTGCTTGTCGATATGGGCTACGTTGATCGCTTGGCTGTCAGTGTTAGCGCAGAAGGCGGCCTGACGATGACGGGTTTTCTGCCGACTGAACAAGATATTGTTTCCTTGCGTGCGCGTTTACAAGAGGAGAAGTTACAGCCTGTATTGCGTGTGCTTGCCGATGATGGCTTGAAATTACGCTTACTCTCTTTTGCTAAGGAGCATCAACAGCCATGGACTGTGCGTTCGGTGCGCAATGGCGTTGCTATTTTGGTGGGGGTGGCGTTGACGCCAGAACGCGCAAAGTCCTTGCTGGCTGAAATGCGGCCAGCAGTGGGCGCCTTGCGTGGCGTGGAGAACGGGGAAAAAGAGGCGAATGAGGCCTATTTGGCGCTGCGCCGCATGTTGGAGGTTGAGAAATTCTCCAGTACGGTTTCTGCTTCGTTAGAAGGAACGACCTTGCGTGTGGGGGGCAAACCCGATTCTGATGATCTGGGTAAATTGGAAAAATTATTGCTGCGTTTTAATACGCAATACGGCAGTGCGGTTGATTTGGTCGCGAATTTTCCACCGCCTTCTAATCATTTGCCGTTCCAGATTCGACAAATTGTTGCCGGCCCACTTCCGTATGTCATTACCGATGGTGATGTGCGGATTTATGAGGGGGGAGAATTGATGGGTTTTCGCTTGGTTTTTGTGCGTGACCACAAGCTTGTTTTTAGTGGCGCGCATAGGGTAGAGATGGAATGGTGAACATCGAAACGAGCGAGGTGTCGAATCCTTTTCCGCGTCGCGCGGACGAGTTGACGCGTGCGCTGAATGCCTCGCTTGAATCGGTCATGATGCTTGAGGTGCATGGCCGCGTGACGCAGGTGGTTGGGACTCTTTTGCGCGCAACGGCGGCTGAGGCGCGTATCGGTGAGTTATGTTTGCTGAAAACTCCAGGCGTAGGTCTGACCTTGCAGGCAGAGGTGGTTGGCTTCTCGGATGGTGATGTATTGCTCAGCCCGATGGGTGATATGCAGGGCATTTCGTCGGCGACGGTGGTGATTCCGACGGGAAAAACACATACCGTTGCGGTTGGTTCGTGGTTGCAGGGACGGG
>JAZKFR010000075.1:1741-35159 GCA_040386295.1 Pseudomonadota bacterium
TGGACGGCGGCGCGCCGATTCCTGCTGATGTGCTGCGTTACCCGGTGTACGAAGACGCGCCCAATCCTTTGACACGTCGTTTGATTGAGCGGCCTTTGGCTTGCGGTGTGCGTGCGATTGATTCTCTGATTACCTGCGCTGAAGGGCAGCGTATCGGTATTTTCGCGGCAGCGGGGGTGGGCAAAAGTACTTTGCTTGGTATGTTGGCGAAAAACTCCGAAGTCGACATCACCGTGATTGCCTTGATCGGCGAACGTGGCCGCGAGGTGCGCGAATTTATTGAGCATGAGCTAGGGACAGAAGGGCTGGCGCGTTCAGTCGTCGTGTGTGCGACGTCTGAACGTCCAGCGATGGAGCGTTTGAAAGCGGCATTTGTAGCGACCGCGATTGCGGAGTATTTCCGCGATCAAGGTTTGCGCGTGATGCTGTTGATGGATTCGGTGACGCGTTTTGCGCGGGCTTTGCGTGAGATTGGTTTGGCCGCCGGTGAGCCTCCTGCGCGGCGGGGTTTTCCCCCTTCCGTTTTTGCTGCTCTGCCGCGTTTGTTAGAGCGCGCGGGGATGAATGAGACGGGCTCGATCAGTGCGTTTTATACGATTCTGGTCGAGGGCGATGATATGAATGAACCGGTGGCCGACGAGACCCGCTCGATTCTCGACGGCCATATTATTTTGTCGCGTAAGCTGGCGTCGGCGAATCATTATCCGGCGATTGATGTATTGGCCAGTGTGAGCCGTGTGATGCGTATGGTGGTTGAGGCCGAGCATTATCAGCATGCGGGTCAGGTGCGTGAGTTGTTGGCGAAATACGATGAAATCGAGTTGCTGCTGCGTCTTGGTGAATATAAGCATGGGAGCGATTCGGTGGCGGATCAGGCGATTAACCGAATTGACGAGCTACGCAGTTTTTTGCGTCAGCGCCCGGATGAGGCCGCTGATTTTGCGGCTACTTTGGAACAACTGTCGGATCTTGCCTCATGAGCGATGTGCATGCCGCTCTGGCGATACAGCGTCGTCGTTTGAGCGAGCTAGAGCGTGCGTTGGCCGAGGCGCGGCGTGAGGAACAGCGTTGTGCGGCGGAGCGCGAACGTTGCCGTATTGAGTCGGAAACGTTTCGACGTGAACTGCCTGAGCGCGAACGGGGGCTTTATCGTGCCTTGTGGGGTAATTTGGTCAAGATGCGGGATCTCGATGAAGTCGCAGTGCGCGTGGCCGCACTACGACAGCAAGGGGTCGATATGGAAATGGTGCTGTTAGAGGCGGAGCAGGCTTTAAGCGAGGCCGCTGAGTTGGTGGCGGAACAGAGCCAGCTTTATGCAGAGCAAGCAATACGTACTGAGAAGTATATTGAATGGGTGCGTTTGCTTGACGCTGAGTCGGAAAAAGAACGTGAGCACGCTGAGGAGGTCGAGCAATTAGATGATCGACCTGTTGTTCAATCTAGTTTGTTGGGTGGGGGTATGCAATGAGTCAGCCTAAAATTACTTTACCGCCGATTATTTCTGTCTCTCTACCCAAGCGTGATCTGTTGGAGCCTGCGCGTTACGACACGCCGACGTTCAAATTGCCTACTTCGGCGCGTGTCGCGGCGGAGCAGGCGCGCGAACATGCGCGTGCTGCGCAGGCGTCCCCAGGCGAGAGGAAACAGCCGCCTTCTTCGCTTTATGCCGAGCGTGCTCAGGCAGCGCAGCGTTATATGGAGGCCAAAGCGAAGCAAGATAAGCAGCGCAAGGAGGCGGCTGAGCGCCAAGCAAAACGGGAAATTTTGCAGCAAGAAGAGGGGGAGTTGCCAGAGCGGCTTGATCACCCAGAGTCTGCTGAGACGGCGCTAGAAAATGAGCAAAACGAGGCGAATGCAATCGAATTGGCGTTACCGTCAGTGCCCGATTTCGTAGATGCAGCGCAGTTGGCGGCAGACGCAGCGGAAGCCCTTTTTGTTGCAGAGCAAAGTACGGCGTTTGAGCGAATTAAAGAGATGACTGAGCGTTTGGCTTCTGCGCTTGAAAAATCGGCAACGCAAGAGTCTGCCGGGGAATCTGCTGGAGGAATGCCGGGCGATTTGTTAATTAGTTTGTCGCACCCGCTGTTTGAGCATACTCAGTTGCGCATTCGCTTGGCTCCAGCGAAGCAAGATGATGCGAGCAGCGCTGAGAATACGGCAGCGGAAGTTTTGGTCGATTGCGAATGCTCGTCGGCGAATGAAGCAGATTGGTTCCGTGCTCGTGCTGCCGCTTTGTCCAGTTTGATTGGTGGACGTTTGCAGCGTGTTATGAAGATTCGTGTGCATGATGGTTCTGCTGTGCACCATGAGGATGGGTCGCTCGATGCCTGATGAGGATTTTGTCGCCGCTAGCGATCTTTTGGCGGACGATGCAGACGTTGATGTCGGGCAAGAAGAACGGGTCGCTGTCGCTGTAGCGCTGGCTACTGCTGTGCCACGCGCCACTTTGCACTTGCGTAAAGTGTGCAACACGCAAGCGGTGGCGTGTGCCTTATTGGGCGGATCTTTGCGTGGACAAATGCTGTTGGCCGGAATGCTTTGGCAGGTGACCATGGCGCCAAGCCTGGCGCGCTTGGCGCGTCCGGCTGTACGTTTTTTGTTGGAGTGGGAAGGCATTCGCTGTCGTGCGAGTTTGAGCACGACGGGGGTTGAAACTTTGTTTGCGCCGTTGTTGGGCGCGATTCCGCTTGATCAGGTTGGCGAGCCCTTGTTGTTGGCTTTGATGCAAGATTTACTTGATTCGGCGGCGAGCGCGTGGCAGGTTTCTCGGGCTGAGCCGGTACGTATGCTCGCGCTGGCTGCGGATGAAGATTCATTTCCCGTCTTGTTTGAGGTGCGTTTGTCGCCGCAGCAAGGGGGGGATGCGGTAGTTTTGAGTTTGGAGGTTGAGGCGGAAGGCGTGATGCGCTTGGCTGATCGTGCTGCTGCCATGCCCGCAGCGAAGCGCGTTGATCTACGCGCTTGGGCGACTTTGCCGGTTCCCTTACGGCTTGAGGTGGGTTGGGTTGATTTACCCTTGGGTCAGCTAAAAAGCTTACGCACGCAAGATATACTTCTGATGGACGGGACTTGGCGCAGTGCGCAAGCGGAGCAAAAAAATCACGCTTGTTTACGTTTAACGCCCTGTCATGGTGTGTTGGTCAGTTTGGATTCGCAGATTGGAATGACCGCTTTGGATAATATGAGCAATATGGAGCAAGAACCGCTTATGACTTCTTCTGATGCCTTGAATGATAACGAATTTATGCCGCCTGAATTGGCTGAGCTAACGGTGCGAATTAGCTTTGATCTCGGTGAGCGTAAATTGCCTCTGCGTGATTTGAGTGCTATCGAGGCCGGTTATGTTTTTGATCTCGCTTTACCTGCCACACGGGCGGTTAATTTGCGCGTCAATGGCGTACGTGTTGGCGAGGGGGAGTTGGTTGAGATTGATGGCCGTATTGGTGTAGCTGTGACGCGTTTTACGCCCCCTGTATGAAGTCGATCGATCCTATTTCGCTAGCTTTATTGCTGGCAGTTCTAGCACTGATCCCGCTGTTATTGGTTGTCACCTCCTCTTTTCTGAAGCTGTCTGTGGTGATGATGATTGTGCGCAACGCGATTGGTGTGCAGCAGGTGCCGCCGAACATTGCTTTATACGGCCTTTCTTTAGTCCTGACTTTGTACATTATGTCTCCCGTGTTCAATCAGATTGGTGTTTCTTTGCGCGCCAATCCAGCCGCGCTGTCGAGTGCGGATACCTTGATTAAGACAGTTGCTGTCAGCGTAGAGCCTTTGCGTGCGTTTCTAAAACGCAACGCGCATCCGAATCAAAAACAGTTCTTTCTGGATTCGGTTAAGCGCATGTGGCCGCCCGAAGACGCAGCTCAGGTGAGCGATTCTGATTTCTTGATTTTGATGCCAGCGTTTGTGATTTCAGAGTTGAACGCAGCGTTTCAGATTGGTTTTTTGTTGTACCTGCCTTTCGTCGTGATTGATTTGGTCGTGTCCAATATCCTGCTGGCATTGGGGATGATGATGGTGTCGCCAACGACCATTTCCTTGCCATTGAAGCTGTTTCTTTTCGTGATGGTCGATGGCTGGACGCGTATGCTGCAAGGCTTAGTGCTGTCTTACGCCTGACGCTAGCTAAAGGGGAAAGCGTGGAATTAGTCGACGTCGCTGGCTATATCAGCAAGGGACTTTATTTGGTACTTATTTTGTCGATGCCTTCAATCATCATTGCAGCGCTGGTCGGTACCCTGTTTGCTTTGTTGCAGGCGCTGACGCAAATTCAGGAGCAGACCCTTTCCTTTGCCGTGAAGTTGATCGCGACGATGGCTGTATTGGCATTTACGCTGCGTTGGATGGGGGGCGAAATGTTTCAATACACTCAGAATTTGTTCGATGTGATTCCTTACGTCGGTCGTTAATCGCGTGGATGTACATGCGCTACATTCGGCGATTATCGGCTTGAGCCTGTCTATGCCGCGTCTTTTGGCGGCGCTGACGATCATCCCCTTGTTTGCCCGTAACAATATCGGTGGTTTTAACCGTGCTGCTGTGGCGGCTGCGTTTACCGTGCCGGTGTTGCCTTTGATTTTTTCGCAAAATTACGCAGCCGGCGGGATGGATGCGTGGATCTTGATTTTGATTGTTAAGGAGTCCGTGCTCGGCTTCATGATTGGTTTTGTCGTCGCGCTGCCGTTCTGGGCGGCGGAGGCCTTTGGTTTCATTATTGATAACCAAAGGGGTGCTGGTTCGGCCAGTGGCACTAATGCGGCTACTGGCGATGAAGCGACTCCGTTGGCAATCCTGACTTATCAGGCGTACACGATGTTGTTCCTGCTGCTCGGTGGGGTGCAACTGTTTTTGACCTTGATGTACAACAGTTACGTCATTTGGCCGGTGACTTCTTGGCTACCCGAATTTAGCGAAGGGATGCCGGTTTATTATCTTGGTCTGCTCGATGGTTTGATCAAAATGACGGTGCTGTTTGCAGCGCCGGTCATGGTCGCGATGTTGCTAGCCGAGTTGGCTTTGGCTTTTGTCAGTTTGTTCGCGCCGCAATTGCAGGTTTTCTTTTTGGCCATGCCGATCAAGAGCGGGGTGGCCATGTTTATTTTGGCGGTTTATGTCGTCATTCTGCTCGACTTTATGACGCCTTCTGTGATCAATCTCAAGGATCTACTTCCTGTTCTGCAGCAGGTTTTGCTGTGAGTCAGGAAAAAACCGAGAAGCCAACCGATAAGAAGCTCAAGGACGAGCGCAAGAAAGGCAATGTTCCCAGCAGTAAGGATTTCTCAAAAGCAGCTGTTTTTTTGGCTTTTGTGCTTTACATCGCTGTGATGGGGGGCGATCTGTTTGAGGATGGCGCTGAGTTGATCGTTTGGGCGGGGGCACATGCGACCGAGCCTTTCGCGGTGACGCTGAGTGCCTTTGTCGAGTTGGCCATGCGTTACCTGGTTACCGAGTTAATTCCCTTCTTAATCATCATTTTATTAGTCGGCACCTTGAGTGAGTTCCTCAACCATGGTGCCGTTTTTGCGCCAGAAAAAATCAAGCCAAAGCTGGAAAATGTTCTGGGCATGCTGAAAAAAATTCAGCAATGGTTCGCCTTGCGCAATTTGCTCGAATTTTTCAAAGCGATTCTGAAAGTGACTTTGCTGTCGATTGCTTTGTGGTGGGTGGTGATGGAAAACTTGAACGGGATTCTGTTATCGCCTGGGGGAGGGGTCATGGCGGTGATCAAAATGACGGGCAAATTGATCCTGACCTTGATGATTATCACGGCGATTATTTTTATTATTTTCGCCGTCATCGATTTGATTCTGCAGCGTCTTGTTTTTATGCGTGAGCAGCGTATGAGTAAAGATGAGGTGACGCGTGAGCACAAGGAGTCCGAAGGGGATCCGCACTTTAAGCAGCATCGCAAAACCATGCAGCGCGAAATTGTCAATGGGACGCAGCAGCCCGTAAAGAACGCAACGGCGGTGGTGACTAATCCGATTCATTTTGCTGTCGCTTTGCGCTATGTGCAGGGTGAAACTTTGTTGCCCATTGTCTTGATCAAAGGGGCTGGCGAGTCTGCGGCGGCGATTGTCAAAGAAGCGCGTTCGTACCAAATTCCGATTGTCGAAAATGTGCCTTTAGCGCGCGCTTTGATGGCGGATGCTGATGAGGATGATTACGTACCACAGCATTTGTTGATGGCGGTCGCCGAGTTGTTGCGGGCGGTTTTTGATGCTGCGGCAGATGGCGGTATGAGCGACATCAGTCATCTTGACGATGATCTAGATCGTCCTTACGACGCGTCTGAAATGGGGTATTCGGAGCATCAGTCGAAGGCGCCGCCTTCTTACGATTGAGCTTAGATTGTTGTTGTGTGAATGACGGCTGTGTTTCTTTACCTTGCCTTAAAGTGCTAGTAGAAAGACGCTCTGCCTAAGCCTTGAGGGCGCAATTTAAGGGCTTTGGCAGAGTCGTTAGCAAAATTGATTTTCTGCTGCGCTTAGCTTTGATAGAACGGGTAGTCGGTGTAGCCCTTTGCTGTTCCGCCGTAGAAAGTTGCTCTCTGGTAGGCATTGAGTGGGGCGTTTAATTCAAAGCGACGTGGTAAGTCAGGGTTGGCGATGAAGAGACGGCCAAAAGCGATTGCGTCAGCACTGTTGCTGTGCAAAGCCGCTTCGGCAAGCGCTTGATCGTAGCCGCCGGCCATCAATACTTTGCCTTTGAATAAAGGCGCAAATAAAGCGGCGTTACTCGGTGCGTCAGCGACGACGTGGTCGCTACCGCCGGCCATGGTTGCACGTGCTTCGATCAGGTGGAGATAGGCGAGTTTGAGCGGATTGAGCTGTTCTATGAGGTGGCTAAATAAGCCCACAGGATCCTGGTCTGACATGTCGTTGAAACTGCCGTAAGGCGATAAGCGAATGCCGACGCGCGCGCTGCCCCAAACACTGATCACGGCAGCGAGTACCTCGAGCGTTAGACGTGTGCGTTGGGCGAAGCCACCGCCGTATTCGTCCTTGCGTTGATTGCTTCCGTCTTGCAAAAATTGGTCGAGTAGATAGCCGTTCGCTGCGTGTACTTCGACTCCGTCAAATCCTGCATTTTTCGCTTGTTCTGCCGCGTGTCGATAAGCATCGATCAGCGCCGGGATTTCTGCACGATCGAGTGCGCGCGGTGTTTCGTAGTCGACTTGTTGCCAGGTGGCCGTAAAGGTTTTGCCGCTGGGTGCGATTGCCGAGGGGGCGATCGGCAAGCCTTCAGCCGGGTGGTGCGATGAGTGCGAGATTCTGCCGACATGCCAGAGCTGCGAGATGATTTTCCCGCCTTGCGCATGTACTGCTTGCGTGACTTTTTGCCAGCCGGCCACTTGTTCTTCGCTGTAAATGCCGGGGGTAGCTGGGTAGCCCTTGCCCAATGGGTTGATTTGGCTGGCTTCGGTAATGATCAAACCAGCACTGGCGCGTTGAGCGTAATACTCAGCCGCCAGGTCACCCGGCACGTCGCCGGCCTTGGCGCGCATGCGTGTGAGGGGTGCCATAACGACGCGATTTTTGAGCTGAATATCGCCAAAATTTGTTGCGGTGAGTAATGTCATATCAGGCTTGTTTGAGAGAAGTAGAGGGGTTTTGATTGTAATTTGGATTGTGTATGCGTGTGTATGCGTGTGTATGCGTGTGTATGCGTGTGTATGCGCTGGCCGCTATTCAATGTCTTTGCATTGTTTTCACGTTGCGTTTCTAAAACGAAGTGGGGTGATTTTTTAGCTGGGGTAGATAGTTATTGCAATAGCGCGCGAGTTTGTCTATGCGGTCGGTGAACACTGCGCTGACGCCGCGCTTGAGTAATTTTTCTGCGCTTGCTGCGTCGTTGACCGTGTAGCAGAGTACGGCGATACCGTGCTGGTGCGCTTCTTCGAGGACGCTATCGCTGAGTTCGCTGGCGGCGCAGTGCAGCGCGATGGCACCGAGGGCGTCGACGTGTTGCCGCCAGTTGCCCGGGGGACGTTCCCACAGGCAGGCGATGGCGAGTTCTGGCGCGCTGCGTCGTGCTGCCGCTAGGGCGTTGAATGAGAACGACGAGACCAGTGGCCAGCGATCAGGCGCCCAGTTGTCGACGATGTACTGGGCGACGACTTTGCCTGTTGCCTCGTCAAAGCCGTAAGCGGGTTTGAGTTCAAGGTTGACCATTAGATTGAGTTGTCGTGCCAGTTGTGCTGCGTCGTCTAGCCTTGGCAATGGCTCGTCGGCAAAGGCGGGGTGGTGTTTGACGCCTGCGTCTAATCCGTACAACTCGGTGTCTGTTTTCGCGCAGACACGACCTGTTCCGTTGCTCGTGCGTTCTAGCATTTCGTCATGAATGAGCCAAGGGGCGCCGTCGGCTGACAGCATGACGTCAAATTCGACCGCGCTACAGCCTAGGGCGGCGGCGATACGCAGTCCGGCTAGGGTATTTTCAGGCGCTAAGGCGCCGCCGCAGCGGTGGGCAATCAGGGGCGGGATTAACCAGCTGAGAGGAGGGCGATGCATGCAGGTCGGCTCCGTTGCGTGGCGTGGCGGGGGCGGGGCGCACTAGCTGTTTTTGCTGTACTCGCTGTTGTTATGGCTGGCTAGCGTGCGCTCCGATGTTTTCTTTTGTGCTCAAGCGTGCTGTGGTGCTGAATGTAGGCGCTGTTGTCGGGTGATTGACCCGGAATGCGGCTTGATCAAGCGCTGTTTTGGCCGATTTTTGACCCGCCCAGACAGCTTCTAGGGCTTCATCGAGCAGTGTTTGACTAGGTTCGGTTCGTGAGACGCGCGAGTAGGCAGCGTTTGTTGCGCCGAGTCGGCTTCCGGCTGGTTTTGCCCTGCCGCTGATTTGCGCGTAAGCAACCGCTATCCCTGTGTTTGCTGGTGTTGCCCAGACATTGCTCGGCGCTGAATTTGTCGCGCTGTTGCGTTTGCCTTGGCTGGTTTTTTTATTTTCGTTGCGCGCATTTGGGCTGACTAGGCTGACTAAATAAGCGCTTTCTTGTGCCCAGCTGGCTTGCACGTCTGGCCGGGTTAAGAACGCTATGAGATGCGTCATGGCTTTGTTTTCAGCTTGGCTAAGTCCGGCCAGAATCCATAACGAGGCGCCGTCGGCGAGGGTGCGTTGTGCCGGGTTAGTGCTGCTGCTCGCTTCGTCGTAATGCGGTAAGGGGGCGACCGTGAATTCAAATTTTTTCTCTGTGTTTTGCGTTGCGTTTTGCTGTGCGCGTAGGGCGGCGTCTAGGCTGGAGCTGCTGGTCAGCATGGCGCATTCGCCTGCGGCAAAGTGTTGATCGGCCTCGTCACGACGTCCGAAGTAGAGGAATAAATGGCTTTTGTGCCAGGATGAAAGGAGTGCGATGTGTTTGATTTGGAGCGAGTCGTTAAATTTAAACGTGCCGTTTGTGTCGCGAATTTTGCTGGCGTGCCAGGCGCTCAGATTGTCGATGTGAATCCAGGCGGGACGGGCGCTGGTGAAGGGGCAGTCAATGCCTGCTGCCTGGAGTTTTAGCGCGGTTTCTTGCAGTTCTGCCCAGGTTTTTGGCGCTTCTTCAGCGTTGAGTCCGGCCTGGCGGAAGAGGGCTTTGTTGAGGTAAAGCACAGGCGTGGCGAAGGTCCACGGCAAGGCGAGTCGGCGCCCTTGTGTATCCAAATTGTCGTAATCAAGCAAAGCATCTTTTTGTGCTTGTGCGGGCGAGACCAGGCTGTAGAGCGGTTTGAATTTTATTTTCTGCGCGAGCAAACGTGCACGTGCTTCTTCGCTTAATAGATTGATCTGGGTCAGCTCCTGCTCGCTACGACGGAGCGCTAAGTTGACTCTGATGTTCTTTTGTTCTCGGTTAAAGCGAGCCAGTAGCCGCTCTAATTGTTCGGTGCGTAGGCTGTCTAATTCGTCGCTTGCGTGAGATAGCTTGATCTCTAAGGGCGCTTGCGTGTTTGTCGCGGCATCTGCTGCGGTGCACAGCGCGCACAAAGCAGATGCATTGATCAAAGCGAAAAGTAGGAAAGATTTGTAGGTCATCACTGGGTCTTGAGATTTTGATAAGCCGCCGTGGGCGGTCGCGGCTTGGCTATTATCCTCGAATCCTCGATAACGAGGCGTTGACCGCAGAGAGCCGACAGCGCTGTGAGAAATCAAGGCTGTCTTGAGCCTTTGCCTACGACGATCTGTTTTGTGCTGCTTTGGCTCGTCTAGAGAGGCTTGCGTCGCGAGCTGCCCTTATTGGCTTTGGCTCGTGCTAGCGCGTTGCATCGCTTGTTCCCTTGTTCCCTTGTTACAATACGCAATTACTCTGCTGTGAGGGATCTCAATCATGAAACGCAATCGACTTTCTTCGCGCAAACGCATTAGTGCTGATGCCCAGGAGCTAGGGCGTTTGGCCGCTGGGCTGGCGGAGGCCGGGGGGCGACTTGAGGCGGCGTTTTGGCGCAAACAGCTGGATGCTTGCGTGAATAAAATGTTGTCGAACGAGGCAGAAGAAGATTTAAATATCGCGCTAGATCGTTTGGCTGACGCAGAGGCGGCGGCCTATGGGGATCTTGCCGATAGTGTTGAATCGTGCGCCGAGTCTTGTGTGATGACGCATCAAGGGCATGAGTTTGATGTTTTGTTGGTGAACGTCCCGCTGCTGGTGTGGTCGCGCTTCTCAATCCCGGTGGGCTTGATTCCCGAGCGTGTTTTGGAAACGCTCAAGGTACAGCTGATGGCGCATGTTTTTGCGCAGGATGCTCGCCTCACCTTGGTTGATTATCTGTACAGCCCCGATCAATTACCCCGTAGTTTTGTTGAAACGGCCAAGTTTATGCAGACCCTGGGGCGTGTCGCCTTAGGGATGGAAACACTAAAGCTTGATATTGCTGCGATGCCCGAGACCAATCCTTTTCTCTCGGATGCGCGTTATTTGCTCGGCGCTGTGGCGGTACCGCGTGGCAGCCCGGTGTTTCGTTGGAACGAGGGCGATCAGGCGCGCGCTGAAGTGCTCAAAGAATGGCTCAAGCAAGGCACACCCTGTTTTGAGCCATTGCTCACGGGCTGTGCTTATCAGCCTTTGTTGGCCGATGCTTACCATGCAGCGTGCCGTGCGTCTGACCTTGCTTCGCGCCCTTATTCTGTGCGCGCCTCAATCGCCTTTCTGCAAACAAGCTTGGGTCAGTCGTCGGCCAATCTACGCGCGGTGATCGGGGGGTTTTACGAGAAACGCCTAGAGGAATACCGCGTGAGCTTCGGTCCGCGCGACGATGAGACGGTTTTTCACGGCGTGGTCTGGCCTTTGCTCGGAGGTGAAGACGAGAGCACAGAAGTGATCGCTGAGATAGAAGCGCTGCTGCGCGAGGTTGGTATCAAAGAGGTTCTGGTGCTTAACCAACAATTTCCTTTTGAATTTTGCGATGACTGCGGAGCGCCGCTTTATCCTAATTTAGAGGGTGATTTGGTGCATCCCGAGTTGCCAGAACAGGCGAGTAATTCATCGCAGGCACTGCATTAGGATCGCGTTTTCGGCCTAGCGGCAATTTGGCCTAAACGTGTTTAGAGCTTCACGCTCATAAAGCTAGGGTGGCTTCAGTTAAAGCGCTGCCTATTGTTGGAGTGCGCGCGCGCTCTGTTCGGCGCCCTTTTTGCTTCAAATTTTCTGGTTTGCCATGTCTTCTCCGCATAACGATGCTTTGTTAAACCGCAGCTTGGCCAGCGTTTGGCATCCTTGCTCGCAAATGAAACAGCATCATGGGGTGAATCCCCTACCGCTGATTCCGATTGCGCGGGCGCAAGGCATTTGGCTGCATGATTTTGAGGGTGGGCGTTACCTCGATGGCATCAGCTCGTGGTGGGTCAACCTATTTGGCCATTGCAATCCGCGTATCAATGCAGCGATTCAGGCGCAGTTAGAGCGCTTGGAGCATGTCATGCTGGCCGGCTTTACGCATCAGCCGGTCGTCTCTTTGTCTGAGCGTTTGTCGGCCTTGACTGGCGGGCTTTTGGGGCATTGTTTTTACGCTTCCGACGGCGC
Organism: Pseudomonadota bacterium; assembly: GCA_040386295.1. Lineage (GTDB taxonomy): Bacteria > Pseudomonadota > Gammaproteobacteria > Burkholderiales > Rhodocyclaceae > JAZKFR01. The sequence continues at coordinate 13,743 of JAZKFR010000075.1, forward strand.
CTCGGCGACCGAAATAGCGCTCAAGATGTCTTGCCATAGTTGGCGTAATCAAGGCCGCCCCGAGAAACAGTCTTTTCTTTGTTTGGCCGGGAGCTACCACGGCGAAACAGTGGGTGCGCTGGCCGTGACTGACATTGCCTTATTCAAAGAGGCTTATGCAGCGTTGATTCGCCCGGCGGCGACGGTGCCAACGCCGGATGCGCGTCTGGCGCAAGCCGGTGAAAGTGCGCGCGATGTTGCACGCCGCGCCGCAGCTGCGCTCGAACGTCAGCTTGCCGAGCAGCACACGCGTTTGGCCGCCTTGATTATCGAGCCGTTGATTCAGTGTGCCAGCGGCATGGTGATGTACGACCCAGAATATCTACGGCTGGCGCGTCAGCTTTGTCGGCAATACGAGGTGCATTTGATCTGCGATGAAATCGCCGTCGGTTTTGGCCGTAGCGGTAGTTTTTTTGCTTACGAGCAGGCCGCGCTGAGCGATGAAGACGTTGCGCCGGATTTTTTATGTTTGTCTAAAGGCTTATCCGGCGGTTATTTACCGCTCTCTGTGGTGCTGACGCGCGAAGCCATTTATCAGTCTTTTTACGACGATTCGAGTAGTCGCGGTTTTTTGCATTCGCATTCCTACACTGGCAACGCCTTAGCCTGTGCTGCGGCTCTGGCGACGCTGGATATTTTTGCGCAAGACGATGTGTTGCGTGCTAACCAAGTTTTAGCCCAGCATCTGGCTGAGTGCTTCGCGCCTTTGGCCGAGCATCCTGGGGTGCGCCATCTGCGTCAGCGCGGCATGGTGCTCGCCTTTGACGTGGTCGGCGAGGATGCTGATTTTCCGGGGCGTTTTTACCGTGCTGCTTTGCGCCATGAGGTGTTATTGCGGCCGATCAGCGCGCGCTTTCAGGGGCAGTTGATCCACACGATTTATGTGATGCCGCCTTACGTCATCAGCCGTGAGGAATGCAGTTTTCTGGCGCAGGCGGTGGCAGAAGCACTGGCGTCTGCTTACCGCTCGTCTGCGTCTTAAAGCATGCAGCGCGTTGGCCACGCCAAGCAAGGCGCACAAGCCGCAGGCAGCAGGCAGAAATCAGCACTGGCCGCTGCAACAACCATGGAATGATCTGCGTATGACGATTCGGCACAGCTTAAATCAGCCACTGAGTCAGCCACTAAGCGAACCATTGAGCGAATCACTGAGCCAGCGCCTGAGTCAGCAACTGAGCAAACTTGAGTCTGAAGGACTCAAACGCCAGCGGCGCACCTTGCAAGCGCCGTGCGGCCCGGCTGCGTTGCTCGACGGGCGCCCGCTACTCAGCTTCTGTAGCAACGATTATCTTGGTCTGGCGAATCATCCCGCGCTGATTGAAGCGGCCTGCCAGGCAGCGAAAACCTGGGGTGTGGGCAGCGGCGCTGCGCATTTGGTCAGCGGACATTTTGCCCCGCATCAAGCGCTAGAAGCTCAGTTAGCGCGCTTTGTCGGTTTGCCCCGCGCTTTACTCTTTGCCAGTGGCTATTTGGCCAATATCGGCATTATCCCGAGCCTAGTCGGACGCGGCGATGCCGTATTTGCCGATCGCTTGAACCACGCTTCATTGATCGACGCCGTGCAGTTATCGCGTGCCGAGAGTCGGCGTTATCCGCATCTTGATTTGCGCGCTCTAGAGAACATGCTTGCCGCTAGTACGGCAAAACAGAAGCTGATCGTCAGCGACGCCGTATTTAGCATGGACGGCGATGTGGCGCCTTTGGCCGCCTTGCATGATTTGGCAGAGCGCTTTGACGCTTGGTTACTGATCGACGATGCCCATGGTTTTGGCGTGCTCGGTGCGCAAGGGCGGGGCAGTTTGTCGCATTGCGCCTTGCCGCCGAGTGAACGAATCATTTACATGGGTACCTTGGGCAAAGCGGCGGGGGTTTCCGGCGCTTTTGTCGCCGCCAGCGAAGTTCTGATTGAATGGCTATTGCAACGCGCACGCAGCTATTTGTTTAGCACTGGCGCTAGTCCGCTGCTCGCCGCTGTCCTCGGCACTAGTGTTGCGCTGATTGCCGAGGCCGATGCGCAGCGCGCTCATTTGCGTCAGCTGATCGTGCAGCTGCGCCAGGGTCTGCGTGATTTGCCTTGGCCTCTGCTTTTTTCTGAGAGTGCGATCCAGCCGCTTATCATTGGCGCTAACCAAACCACGCTAGAGGTCGCGGCTACGTTGTTTGAGCAGGGCTTGTGGGTGCCCGCGATTCGTCCGCCGACGGTCGCTAAAGGGCGCGCACGTTTACGCATTTCGCTGACGGCGGCGCACAGCACAGCGCAGGTGGCGCGCTTGATCGATGCGCTGCATGGCTTGGCTTAAGCCGGATAGCGCTATGGCTGAACGATTTAACGAACACCTCAATGAGCAGCAAGCCAATGAGCAACTTAGCTTGCCCCTCAGCGCCCAGCGCAACGCGCTCTTGTCTTGCCTCAACCCGGGTCAGAGCGGCGAAATTGATCTTGTTTTAGTGCACGGTTGGGGGCTGGGTCGTTTGGTGTGGGCGCCTGTGCTAGAGGCGCTTTGCGCGCACTACCGCGTACACCTATTCGATTTGCCCGGCTACGCTGGTGCGCCGAGTCAAGCCGATTTTCTGCGTGCAGCACAGCAGTTAAACGCTTGCCTGCCGGCCAACAGCGTGCTCTGTGCCTGGTCGCTGGGCGCTATGTTGGCCTTGCAAGCCGCGTTGTTATGCACGGTCGACGCAGCCGACGCGGCGCTCGGTGCAGCCGCTACTTCTTCTGTGGCGCGCACTGCCAGCTTGCGTCAGCGTCGCATTAGTCGACTGATTCTCGTCGCGGCCACGCCCTGTTTTAGCCAACGCAGTGATTGGCAGCATGCTCAGCCGCCAGAGGTTCTGGCGCACTTTGCCCAGGCGGTGGCAGATGACAGCGCTAGCGCCTTACGCCGCTTTATCAGCTTGATCAACCAAGGCGACGCGCAGGCGCGCAGGATTAACCGTCAGCTCAATGCAATCGTATTCGAGCAAAGCGCTGTTTCTGCTAGAGCGCAGCCGCCTGCTCAGAGCACTTTGCAACAGGGCTTAGATTGGTTGGCGACGCAGGATTTACGCGCAGCGCAGTACGCCACGCTGCCGCCCACTCTGCTCGTGCATGGCGCTTGTGATGCCCTGATCCCGCTCGCGGCGGCGCAGTGCTTGCAAGCCAAACTGCCCGAGGCGCAACTCATTGTCTTGCCGCATGCGGCGCACACCCCGTTTTATTCCGATCCGCAGCGTTTTGTCCAAGCGATCATTGATTTTTTATCACCCCCCGCGCCGCCAGATCTGCCTGCGCAACTCAGTGCACAACTTGTCGCACAAGACACGCAGCAGCAAAAACTAAGGGTGCGCAGAGCTTTTGACCGTGCCGCCCAGCGCTACGATGAGGCTGCGTTGTTGCAGCGTGATGTCTGCACGCAACTGTTTGCCGGGCTGACTTCGACCGTCGAACAGCGCTCGCCCGCAGGCAGCACAGCGAGGCCGAATTTGCGCGTACTCGACGCCGGTTGCGGCACCGGCTATGGCATACGTTTGCTCAAAGCGCATTGGCCGACAGCACAGTTCATTGCGCTTGATTTCGCGCCCGCCATGCTCCAGCGCTTGCGCGGTCTGTGCGCCGTTTCTGATACTGATGCTGAGCTTGCTGCGGAAAATTTAGGCGCTAACTTGGCGCCCAGCACGCTGCCCTTGGTCTGCGCTGGCGATTTAGAAGCGCTGCCGCTGGCGGCGCAAAGCGTGGATTTGTTGTGGTCTAGCTTGGCGATTCAGTGGTGTGCGCTGCCCTTGGCGCTCAGCGAAATGTTGCGTGTTTTGCGTCCAGGCGGGCAGCTGGCGTTTAGCACCCTAGCGGCAGGCAGTTTTGACGAACTCGAGCGTGCTTTTAGCGGCATAGATCCCGCCCTGCATAGGCGGCGTTTTTTGACAGTAGAGCGCATCGAAGCCGCGCTTAAACAATGCGCCGTGCAGCATCTGCGCTTACGCCAACAACGCATCACGCAGTATTTTCCAGAGCTCAAAAGCCTGTTGCGCAGCATCAAAGCCATCGGTGCAAACACCGTCGGTGCCGGTGCGCGCAAAAATATGATGGGGCGCGCCGCCTGGCAAAAACTCGAAGCCGCTTACGAAACTCAGCGTAGCGCGGCAGGTCTTCCGCTCAGTTATGAATTGATTTTTGTCTATGCAGAAAAATAAAAGCGCGCAGCAAAACAGGGCTCGAATCGTGACACAAATCGCTGCTCAGTCAGCGCCCGGCATAGTGCAAGCAAAGCCCGCTTGGTTTGTCACGGGCACCGACACCGAAGTCGGTAAAACCTTCGCTGCTTGCGCATTATTGCGCTGGCTACAACGCCAAGGCCTACGCGCCGTCGGTATGAAACCGGTGGCTGCGGGTTGCGACGCAGACGGCGTGAACGAAGATGTGACGCGGCTAATCACCGCCTCGGCACCGCTCGACGCTCAGGCAAGCGCTGACATCAACCCCTATCTTTTTCAGGCGGCGATTGCGCCGCATATCGCCGCCAGAGAAGCTGGGCGTTGCATTGAAATCGAGCCGATCATTGCCGCTTTTAAGCGCTTGCAACAGCGTAGCGAGGTTGATGCACTGATCGTCGAAGGCGTGGGGGGATTCAAAGTGCCGCTCAACGATCGCAGCGACACGAGTGACTTGGCCGTGGCGTTAAATCTGCCGCTGATTCTTGTCGTGGGTCTGCGCCTGGGCTGTCTTAATCACGCGCTGCTGACGCAAGACGCAATCGCTGCATGCGGACTCACGCTATGTGGCTGGGTGGCGAATCAGATCGATCCGCAGATGCAGCAGGCCGAGGCGAACCTAGAGAGCTTGCAAAGCCGCATCAAGGCGCCCTTGCTTGGCTTTATTCCGCATGTCGCAGAAGCTCAGGCCAGCGTGCCAGAAATCGACTTTAAGTTGCTTTGAGTCGCCGAGTTGCTACGCCCTCTGCGCTTTTTGTGCAGAGGGCGTAGGCGGGTTGCGCAGCATGAGTCCGTATCAGCGGCTAAGTTGTTGCTCTGTGTGTCGAACTGACGCCGCGCTATTTTGTCTCGGTGCCGACTTTGCTGCTACTTGCGTCGATCAACACAGAAGAGCTGCTCAGGCCGGGGGAGAAGAATGTGCGTGCTGCGCTTGTGTTGTTTCTGCAGAGAGTTTTGCTATTAGCGCTTTTAGATTTTCGCGTGCAGAAGTCAGTGGACTTTCTTCGCTTAGGTCATAATTTAGGGCCATGTGCCCTCCTGCGCCCTGATGGTTACGCAGCGCAATATCAAGACGTTCATCAGGCTGCCAAGTAGGCAATCTTATGCAAAGTGCGTTGAGACTGTAGAAGTGTGTCTTTTGTTCAAGCTGCACCCTGAACTCAGGCTTTTTTTCTAAGACTGCAAGACAGTGTTTCTGGTAATCACTAGACAAATCATCAAGATTGTCTAGCTGCCCACTTGCCGGTTTAGCCACTAGGCCATAGGCTGCACGCTTGAGAGGCGGGAATGATTTGGTGCTGACAGGGACAATCGATGCTGCTAGACGCTTAGGGACATATCTATAGCTCCTATCCGACGACAGTTCGGCTTTCATCGCACGAATCGCGAAGAGAGCTGCTTCTAAGCGTGTTTTTTCGGCTTCGGTTTTTCCTTTGCCATCGCCGAAGCGCACGAAGATGTCAAAACAGCTATGTCCGCCCAGGGTTAAGCTTTGCAGATTCATCAACGCCGTAAACATTTTGCCATCCATTTTTGACGGGGTCTGCGCGCTAGGGCGGTAGCTCAGTTGTACAAATAATTCTGTTGCGAGCAAAGGCTCGCCTGCTTGTGTTAATGCGTTGATGAGCGGCGCGAAGCTGCGCGCGAATGTCGAATAGTCATGCAAGGAAAGCCCTGCTCGATCGTGCTGAAGTATTCCGGCTGCCTGCCGCTTTGTCACATCAATCATGCTGTACAAACCAGCTAGAGCGAAGCGAGTGAAGTTGTGTAAGTGAGGCTTTAGGATCTCGATTAAAGCATTGGCCTCGGCTCTGTGGCCTTGCTGGTGTAGTCCTAATAATAAGGCGACGAACAGAGGTTTTTCGCCTTGGGCTATGCCTGTGGCTTCTAACTCAAGCAAAGTTTGCAGATTGCTGGTTTCGCTCAATTGCCTGTTTTGCAAAACTACCTGATACGCCGATAGGTAGTTTTTCTGGGCAATCAACGCCTGTATCAAAGGCACTCCGTTCTTGGCTTGGGGCGAACCCATTTCTGCTATTTCAGGTGAGATATCCGAGACCTCTAGAAAATCCCCTGGCTGGCTCATAAGCGCTGTTATCTCGTGTTCTGCCAAAGTCTGCTGGATGGGCACGACTGCGTCCAAAGTGGTTGCGTGACCCGCGTCAGCTCGGGTGAATACGCAGAGTAGTTGTTCAATGATTGGGGCAACTATCTTCTCTAAGCTATTTTCCGGGCTCAAGGCGGCGCCCTCAAACGCTGCGGCCGGGAATTTTCGCGAGAAATCAGTGGGTAGGCTGTGTTGGGCTATTAGGCGCTGGCTGGCTTGTGCAGCCTGTTCGTCTGTGAAGCCGGCATTGGTCAACACCCTCGTTAATATTTCCTGCGTTGATTTAAATTGATACTCGACTCTTTCTATCTGAACGTTTGCGGCCTCAAGTACGCCATAACCTGGATCTAGAACTTGCACGAACGCCTCTAGTGTTGCCTCGCTTGCTGTGTGCACAGAACTACCCTCTGCTGCTGGTGTTGCTCCACTGTGCGAAGCAGAAGAGTCAAGCGAACTGGTGCGGCTTAGGATGTTTCCAAGCATTTTATTTCTCCAGAAATAGTCTGACTCAGATGTTTTGATTATTAAGTGCGAGCCGCTGCTGATGCACGGCTTGCGCGTCCTAAAAAATAGCTGCGGGAATAAAATAAACGCACCTAAACTTAGTGGCGCAGAAAGCAAATTAGTTCCAAGCTGTGTGCACACAAAACCAAGAGGAGACAAAAATGCTAGGAGCTGCTGTGAGTGCTGTGAGTGCTGTGAGCGCGCGAAGGTATGCGTCGTCGTATGAATTGTTGCCTCAGTTTGCTGCCCTTGAGGCTGTATCAGAAGCCTTTGTTTGCCTACAAGAAGCCTGCCTGCGCGCTATGCGTAACGACGATAGCGATGAGTTGGCGGCTGCTTTGGCGCAATTTGGAGAGAGAGAAGGCGTGACAGAAGGCGCGCCGGAAGCGATGCAGACGAGTTTGTTTTCTGCCTCGCAGGTGCGGCAATTGCTGCGTGCCTCTTATACGCTCGAAGCACGGCCAGCCAACCAAAAGAACCGCTTGCTCATCGTGGCCGAAGCGCTGAGGAGAAACTCTGATCTTTCAGCGCAAGCGTGCTTAGATGATGACTTAAACGCTCTGGCAGAAAACTACGGCGACACGCGTTTGATTCAATTCTGTAATGGCAACGTGTCTGCACTAAGTGCGTCTCTTCCTGAACTGGCTTTGGCTTTCCCCTCTGCGCAAGCGTACCGAGACGACGCAGCTCAGTGCGTTAGCAAATTGCTTGAGCAGATGACGTTTATGCATTTGCAGACCTTGGATTTGTCTGGCTTGGCCTGTTTGGCGCCTGAGCAAGTCAGTGATTTTGTCCAGCGTATTTCGCCTGCGCTCAAGCGTCGGGTTGTGCGTTTGGATTGCACCGGGCTGCGTTTTACTCAGGCATTGACGCTGGGCATGTTGGCGGGTTTTTCGCAGTTGCGCGTTTTGATCTTGCAAAGCGCGCGTTTCGATCAGCCACAAGCCTTAGCCAATCTGTTCGACTCTTTGCCTCAGGAGGCGCAGTCGGCCTTGGACGAACTGCGCCTAATTGAGCCCTTGCTGGAATCTGCGCGTGGCGATGCTTCCGTTTTGCCTGGCGTCAGCTTGGCGCCATTTTTGAAGTTAACAAAGTTGTCGTTGCGCGCGCCCAGCTACGACGCAAAGAATCGACAGATGCACGATACAGAGCTGACTGTGGCGGCAAGGCTATTGAGCACTTTGCCCAATCCGCACTTGCTCGAAGTCCTTGATCTTCAGAGTTTTCGCTTTGCCGAGCGAGCCGAAGATGACGCGTATAGCTTGGATTCTGTACTGAGCAGCATGTGCGGGCTACACGCATTGAGCTTGTCTGCATCGATTTGTTGTCCGTTTGGTCTGATGAGCTCGCGCGTTTGGATAGAGGAATTTGCCTCGTCTGAGTTGTGTCGTGTTTTACGCCTTCTAGCCAAACTGTCGACACTAGATTCACTTGATTTGAGCGGAATCCGTGTGCTTAGGAAGCCGGCTCTTGAAGGCGATATTGTTAGTTCTGCCTTGAGTGTTTACCCGTCGCTAGTGAAGGCGATTGAAACGGTGTTTGCTGCTTCAAGGCTCAAACCTTTGCTTGATGGGCGTGAAGCGAGCTTAGCGTGCACGCCGACGCGGCCTGTCGCGATGAGCAGTTGATGTTGTTGTGAATTAGCCTATGACGAGTTTGCTGCGGAAGCTTGAATTTAGCTTGACTCTATTTGTGCCACCGATCAGCAAACTCGTCTCACCTCGGCTTCAGTCAATGCTGCCTTCTGGTAGCATGCGCGCTCTTTCTGACGGTTAGCCCATGCTTTTTTCTCTTGCTGATTTTTTCTCTTCTACCGGCCCGCTTGCGCAGGGGGTGCGCTCCTATCGTTTGCGTCCGCAGCAGCTTGAAATGGCTGAACGGATTGCGGCGGCGATTGCCGAAAATCGGGTATTCATTGCCGAAGCGGGCACGGGCACGGGTAAAACCTACGCGTATTTGGTTCCGGCTTTGCGTTCTGGCGGCAAGGTGATTGTCTCTACCGGGACTAAAAATTTGCAGGACCAACTGTTTTTTCGCGATATTCCGACCCTACGCGCGATCCTCGCCGCACCGCTGAAAACGGCTTTACTCAAAGGCCGTGCCAACTACGTTTGCCATTACCACTTGGAGCGCGCGCTCGATGAGGGTCGTTTTGCCGCGCGTGAGGATGCGGCGTATGTGCAACGCATCGCGCGCTTTGCCAAAGAAACGCAGAGCGGCGATAAGGCCGAGTGTGGGGATGTGCCGGAAGCTTCTTCGGTCTGGCCGATGGTGACGTCCACACGCGACAATTGTTTGGGGCAGGAGTGTCCGCACCATAAGGCGTGCTTTGTTTTAGCCGCACGGCGCGAGGCTTTGGCGGCGGATGTGGTGGTGGTCAACCATCATTTATTTTTTGCCGATGTGATGCTGCGTGATGAAGGCATCGCCGAATTGTTGCCGGCGTGTAATACGGTGATATTTGATGAGGCGCATCAACTCCCCGAGACCGCCAGTTTGTTTTTTGGCGAGCAGGTGTCGACGGCGCAGGTACTCGATCTGACGCGTGATGTGCGGGCTGAAGCCCTGCTTACCGCGCGTGATTGCCTGGATCTGCCGCCTTTCTGCGCGCGCCTGGAAAAAGCGGCTAAGGATTGGCGCTTGGTTTTGCCGCTGGAAGCCGCGCGTTTTACCCTGGCGCAGTTGACGGCCTATGCGGGTTTTGCTCAGGCGATGCAAGGCTTGCTCGATGCCTTAGCGGCGTTAAGCGCGCTGCTTGAAACCCAGGCGCAACGCGGCGAGGGGTTGGAGCGTTGTTGGCGCCGCGCGCTTGATTTGTCGGCGCAGTTTCGTCGTTGGCAGAGCGGGCAGGGTGGGCAAGAAGAGGGCGCTGAGTTTGTCCGTTGGGGCGAAAGTTATACGCACTCTTTGCAGCTCAACGCGACACCGTTGAACATCGGCAGCTTGATGCAGAAGCAGATGGGCGGTCATCCGCGTGCTTGGATTTTTACTTCGGCGACGCTGACGGTGCAGGGAAGTTTTGCCCATTATTGCGCGCAAATGGGTTTGCACGGCGGGTCGCCTGAGTCGGCGCAGGCGCCTGAATCGGCAAGCTGGGAGAGTCCTTTTGATTACGCCAAGCAGGCTTTGCTCTACGCACCGAGTAATCTGCCCGACCCGAATAGCGCGCAGTTCACCGAGGCGGTGGTGAAAGCCGCTTTTCCTGTTGTGCAAGCGAGTGGTGGCCGCGCTTTTTTTCTGTGCACTTCTTTGCGTGCGATGCGCAATACACACGCTCTGCTGGCCGACGCTTTAGCGCGCGCGGGTTTGAATCTACCTTTGTTATTGCAGGGCGAGGGCAGTAAAAACGAGTTACTCGAACGCTTTCGCCGTTTGGGTAACGCGATTTTGGTCGCCAGCCAGAGTTTTTGGGAGGGTGTTGATGTGCGCGGCGATGCGCTATCGCTGGTTGTCATCGATAAATTGCCGTTTGCCCCACCGGACGACCCCGTCTTGGCGGCGCGCATTGAGCGCATGAAGCAGCAAGGCCAGAACGCGTTTATGGACTATCAACTGCCGCGCGCGGTAATCAGCGTTAAGCAGGGCGCGGGTCGTTTGATTCGTGATGAAAGCGATCGCGGCGTGTTGATGATTTGCGATCCGCGTTTGCTAACGAAGTCTTATGGCAAGCAGATTTGGCGTAGCCTGCCGCCGATGAAACGGACACGGGTATTGGCCGAAGTAGAGGCATTCTTTGCGCCGCAAACGCCGCTTTGAGCGGCGTCCATTGATACTGTCCTGCTGCTGTGCGCGCCTTGTTAATCAGTTTTCTTGCTTAAAGTGATTGTGCTATGTCGCTATCCCCTTCGCCGCAGAACAATTTGTCCGATTTGAGCCAATTGCCCTTGCAGCATGCCGCTGCCGCAGAGCTGCTCAATGTTGGCTGCGCGTGCATCTCGGTTGATCGAGCGCGTTTGATGCAGGCGCTAGAGGCGGGTGAGGCGGGCGTGTCTTACGCCGAGTTGCTGCAAACGCGGCCTTATCTTTTCTCAGACAGCATGGTGTTTGTTGCGCAGGCGCATGTGCAGCGTATGGCGCAAATTGTTGCCGCCGTTGAATCTATGCTTGCGCTGCCGGCCTATCGGGCGCGCGTCTTGGCCTACGCGCCTGAGTCGACGCGTGCGCTTGTGGCTGCGCCTTCTGCCTTGTCGGCAGGGGCTTTGGCCGAAAATTTAGCCAAAGCAGTGTCTGGCGTTTTTCTCGGTTATGACTTCCATCTTGGCGCGCATGGGCCGCAGTTGATCGAAATCAACACCAACGCCGGGGGCGCTTTGCTTAACGCTAAATTGCTGCGTGCCCAGCGCGCTTGCTGTACGCCGGTGGCGTCTTTATTAGAGGGTCTGGATGCGGACGCAGTGGAAGCGAGTTTTGTCGCGATGTTTCAGCAAGAATGGCGTTTGGCGCAAGCTGCTAAAGCGCCTGAGCGACGCCAGGCTAGGCCTTTGCAACGCATCGCGATTGTCGATGACGATCCCGCGACGCAGTATCTGGCGCCAGAATTTGCCTTGTTTCGCCAACTGTTTGCCGCTAACGGTATTGATGCGCTGATTGTCGATCCGCGTGCGCTGAGCTTTGACGGGCAGCGCTTGAGCTACCAGGGGGCGGTGATTGACATGGTCTATAACCGGCTCACCGACTTTGCCTTGAGCGCACCCGAACATGCCCATCTCTACGCAGCGCACGCCGTTGGCGCTATGGTGCTGACGCCGCATCCTGTGCAGCACGCGCTGTACGCCGACAAACGCAATTTGATCGCGTTGACCGATGCTGAGTGGCTCTCTGAGATTGGCGTGCCGAACTCGCTGCGCGAGATTTTGCTCAGTGGAATTCCACACACGCGCGCTGTTGTAGCAGAGCATGCCGAAGCGCTTTGGACAGGGCGAAAAAACTGGTTTTTTAAACCGGCGGCTGGCTTTGGCAGTAAAGCGGCGTACCGTGGCGACAAACTGACGAAACGCGTTTTTGCCGAGATCGTGCAGCAGCAGAAAGTTGAGGTAGCGCCTGAGATAGAGTTGGCAACTGAGCTGGCAACCGAGTCGGCAACCGAGTCGGCAACTGAGTCGGCAACCGAGTCGTTGGCAACTGAGCCGACAATTCAGGCTACTGTCACTGCGCATAGCGCTGAGGCTGAGCAGGCGCAGTCTGTGGCACCCGGTAGCGCTTATATCGCACAGGCTTTGGTCACCCCTTCTGAGCGTTCGGTGTGGCTCGATGGTTCGCCGCGTCGACTTAAATTGGATTTGCGCAATTACGTTTATCAAGGCCAAGTACAGCTCGTTTCAGCCCGGCTTTACCAGGGGCAAACGACTAATTTTCGGACGCCAGGCGGTGGCTTTGCCGCTGTTTTTTGTGTTCCTACTGCGGCGCCAGATGAGTCTGCGCTCGATTACAGCAAGCGTTGTACTTGTGCTCCGCCTGAGCCAGGAGAAAAAGCATGTTGAGCTTTGAACAAGCGCTGGCGCAGCTGTTGTCCGCTGCGCAGCCGATCAGCGCAAGCGAAGATTGCGCCACCCTGGACGCCGCAGGCAGGGTCTTGGCTCTGCCGCAATACGCGACGCAAAATGTGCCCGCACAAGATAATTCGGCGATGGACGGATACGCGGTGCGCGTGGCCGATGTGGCGGCTGCCATGGCAGCGGGTGCGGCGAATGCGGCGAATGCGGCGGGTACAGCCGCATCGGAAAACGTAGTTTCGGCTGCGTTTGCCGACTCGGTGCCGCAGCCGCAGCTACAGCCATCTGCGCGTCCGCTGTTGTTGCCCGTATTGCTCCCCGTTGCGCAGCGCATTGCCGCCGGACAGCCCGCGCTCAGCCTGGCTCCTGGCAGCGCTGCGCGCATTTTCACCGGAGCGACGATTCCTCCCGGCGCCGACGCAGTCATCATGCAGGAGCAGTGCACGCCGAGCGAAAACGGTGTGCTGCTCAAGCATCTGCCGGTTCTTGGCGAACATATCCGTTACGTCGGCAGTGACCTAGCTGTGGGCGAACGCATTTTGCCTGCGGGGCAACGCCTGCGGGCGCAAGACATCGGCTTACTGGCCTCGGTGGGCATCGCGCAGATTCCCGTTTTTAGGCGCCTACGCGTCGCCGTTTTCTTTACCGGCGACGAGTTGCAGATGCCTGGTAGCGCGCTAGCCGAAGGCGGGGTTTACAACACCAACCGCTTCTTACTCACGGCGCTGTTGAACGGGCTGGGGTGTACGCTCAGCGATTTTGGTCAGGTGCCAGACGAGCTGGCTGCAACGCGGAACACCTTGCGTGCAGCGGCGCGCGAACACGATCTGATCCTCAGCTCGGGCGGTGTTTCCGTCGGCGAAGAAGACCACATCAAAGCAGCGGTCGCGGCAGAAGGCCAACTCGCGCTCTGGCGCATTGCGATGAAGCCGGGCAAGCCGCTGGCCTTTGGCTCGGTGCGCAAAACCTCGTCTGAGTCGCTTGATTCCGTGCTTGATCAAGCGCCTGAGCAAAACGATCTACCGCCCAAGATAGAAGGCGATGCAGGCAGCAACACTGCGTTTATCGGTTTGCCTGGCAACCCGGTTTCTTGTCTAGTGACCTTTTTGACGCTGGTGCGCCCTTTTATTTTGCGTTTGCAAGGCGTTGCGCCGGATTCAGCGCTGCTGCCTAGAGCGTATCGGTTGCGCGCCGATTTTGATTACGGCCTGTCTGCGCCGAACACGCGACGCGAATTTCTGCGCGTGCGGATCAACGCTGAAGGGGGGCTGGATTTATTCCCCGAACAGGGGTCTAGCGTCTTAAGCTCAGCCGTCTGGGCCGACGGCCTGCTCGATAACCCGCCTGAGCAAGCGATTCGACGTGGTGATTGGGTACGTTTCTTAGCGTTTTCTGAGCTTCTGCACTGAGCTCCTGCTGCGTCCATGCTTGAAATTCTCTATTTCGCCCGTCTACGCGAGCACCTGGGGCTAGCGCGTGAACAACTGGTTTTAAGCGCGACGCTTCACACGATCGCCGATTTGGTCGAGCACCTTGCCGCACGCGGCGGCAAATGGACTTTGCTGCGCGACGACGTGCGCCTGCGTTGCGCCCGCAATCAAAACCTGGCAGCGCTTGATACACCCATTGAAGCGGGCGACGAGATTGCTTTTTTTCCGCCCGTGACTGGGGGGTAGCGATGGCGAATTCAAATAGTCTGACCCATGCGAGCAGTGCGCCCAGCGTGTCGTCTCCAGCCCTATCGATCCGCGTGCAAAGCGCCGATTTTGACCTGGCTGCTGAGTTTTCCGCCCTGCGCGCGCAGTTGAGCCGCCCGGCACAAACCGGTGCGCTCGTCAATTTCGTCGGCCTAGTGCGCGATATGAACGAAGGCGAGCCTGTGTCTCAGCTCAGCTTGGAACACTATCCCGGCATGAGCGAAAAAGCCTTGCAAGCCATCGCCGCAGAAGCCAGCGCACGCTGGCCGATTCAAGCGGTGCGTGTAGTCCACAGAGTCGGCGATCTGGCACCGAGCGAGCAAATCGTCTTCGTCGGCGTCAGCGCAGCACACCGCCAAGAAGCCTTCGCCGCCTGCGCCTTCATCGTCGATCAGCTCAAAACCCGCGCCCCCTTCTGGAAACGCGAAAGCACGCCCAAAGGCAGTCGTTGGCTTGATGCGCGTGAGACGGATCTGGCGCGAACTGAGGCTTGGTAGCGTGTGGAACGTGTGCAATGTCTGAAATTAGGCCTTTCTAGCTTGATCTCTTTCGCGGCGCTGATGGCCGCGATGACACCAGCCACATCGACAATCTTTAGACCTCTGCACAAGTGCCTGCGCGCCCAACATAGCGCTATGTGTACACAACACGATCGTGCGCCCCACTACTGTGCAGGAAGAGCCGAGCCTTCCAGCACCAGCCAATCAAGCACTAACTGATGAGCACTTTCCCCTCTCCCACAAGTGTGAGAGGGGAAGGCGGCGTTGGGTGAAGGGTTTTATGCTGGTGGCTAGGGCTTCGGCTGCCGCAAGCGGGGGTCAATGCATGGAGGCTAACTGATGCGCACTTTCCCCTCGCCCACTTGTGGGAGAGGGTGCCCCGCAGGGGCGGGAGAGGGACTGTGTTTGAGTGGGAAACCGTCAGTAAATAGTGCACGGCGTTTGCGTTTTTTAGACGCGTCATGGCCGATTTTGAGTGATGGTTTTTCGTGCTCTTTGCTTGCTCTTTACTTGCTCTTTTGTACCCGCTCTCGGAACACCTGGCCGATGTCGGTCAATCGGGTCATTAGTACAGCAGCGAACGCACTCCGATCCGCGCCGCTTTGGCAGACCCCCTATGCAGCCCTTTAAAAACAGTATTTTTTGGCGTGAAGCAGACGCTGGAGCAGGTTTCGCCAGCGTCTGCTTCATTTTCTTCTTAGCTAACTTGTCCGTCAGATGCCGTTTTGGCAGGCACACTTTCCCGGTGTGCAAAAAAGCTATACACCGTGGGGACGACAAAGAGGGTGAAGAAGGTGCCGAGGAGTAGGCCGCCGACGATGACCCAGCCGATTTGCTGACGGCTTTCCGAGCCAGCGCCGCTGGCGAGTGCGAGTGGAATGGCGCCGAGCACCATGGCGCCGGTGGTCATCAAAATCGGTCGCAGGCGGCGTTCGGCGGCTTCACTGATCGCCTTGTGCAGGCTATGCCCTTGCTCGCGCAGCTGGTTGGCAAACTCAACGATCAGAATGCCGTGCTTGGTGATCAGGCCGACCAGGGTGACTAGGCCAATCTGGCTGTATACGTTGAGCGTGCCGCCCGAGAGCCAGAGTGCGAGTAGCGCGCCGGTCATTGATAAAGGCACCGTGAGCATGATGATCAAGGGGTCTCTAAAGCTTTCAAACTGCGCGGCGAGGACTAGGTAAATAAAGGCCAGCGCGAGGATGAAGGTGACAGCCAGAGACGAGGAGGAGAGCTTGAATTCACGCGATTGCCCTGCGTAGTCCACCGCATAGCCGGGCGGTAGGATTTGGCTGGCAGTGTCTTCCATGAATTTGAGCGCTTCGCCGACGGTGTAGCCGGGGGCGAGGTTGGCGGTGAGGGTGACGGCACGCCTTTGCGCAAAGTGGTTGAGCTCGCGTGGGCTGATTTTTTCTTCGACCTGAACCAAGCTGGAGAGCGGGATCATGCTGCCGTCTTTGGCGCGCACGTAAATGCCGCCAATGTCGGAGGGGGTAGCGCGATCTTGGTCGGCTAATTGAACAATCACGTCGTATTGTTCGCCGTCTTTTTTGAAGCGGGTGACCTGACGACCACCGAGCAGGGTTTCCAGCGTTCTGCCCACCGTTTCAATTTCGACGCCAGCGTCGGCGCTTTTGTCGCGATTGAGCGTGATCGAAAGCTCGGGTTTGTTCAGTTTGAGGTCGGTATCTACGTTTGAGATGCCTGGGTTTTTGCTCACGGCGGCGAGCATTTTGTCGGTGATCTGTTGTAGCTCGTTGTAGTTCGCCGAGGTGACGATAACAAAATTGAGCGGCCGTTCGCGCGGGCTTTGTCCGAGTGAGGGCGGCATGACCGGGAAGGCTAAGACGCCAGGAATCGCCATGAATTGCGGGAAGAGTTCTTGCACCACGGACTCGGCGCTGCGTTTGCGTGCAGCCCAATCGCTTAGGCCAATAAACGAAATACCCTGGCTGACGGTGGGGTTGCCGGCGACGACAAAGTAGCGTTCTACGTCTTGCGTTTTGCTGTAAATCGTTTCTAGCTGTTTGGCGTAGCGGTCTGTGTAGTCTAGCGTTGCACCTTCCGGTCCGAGGAACACGCCGAGAATGACGCCGCGATCTTCAATCGGGGCTAGCTCTGATTTCAAGACTTTGAGTAGGAAGAAGCTGCCCGCAGCGACGATGACAAAGGCCAACATGACGATCCAGCGTCGCGCCAGGGCTTTGCTTAAGAGCTGGCGATAGGCTTGGTTTAGGCTGTTTAAAAACCCTTCAATCGCGCTGTAGACCGCGCCATGCCGTGTTTCTTTTTTGAGCAGCAAGGAGCACATCATCGGCGATAAGGTGAGCGCGACGAAGCCAGAAACCAGCACAGCACCGGCGAGGGTGAGCGCGAATTCGACAAATAGTTTGCCCGTGCGCCCGGTCATGAAGGCAACCGGGGCATAGACGGCGGCCAGAGTGATGGTCATGGCGACGACGGCAAAGCCAATTTCTTGTGCGCCTTTAAATGCGGCTTCGCGCCGGGGCATGCCTTCTTCTATGTGACGGTAAATGTTTTCTAATACGACGATGGCGTCATCGACGACGAGACCAATGGCGAGCACTAAGGCGAGCAGGGTCAGCGTGTTGATGGTGAAGCCAAACGCTAGCATCAGGGCAAAGGTGCCAATCAAGGAGACGGGGATGGTGACCAGTGGGATTAAGGTGGCGCGCACGTTGCGCAAGAAGAAAAAGATGATCAGCAGTACGAGTACAACTGCTTCGGCAATCGTTGTAAACACTGATTCAATCGAGCGGTCGATAAAGACTGAGGAGTCATAAGCGATGCTGGCACTCATGCCTTTGGGCAGCTCGTTGATGATTTTTGGCAGCTCTGCACGCAGCGCTCTGGAGAGTTCGAGCGGGTTGGCGGTGGCTTGTTTGATGACGCCCAGGGCGACGGCTGATTTGCCGTTAAAGCGCACGGTGCTGCGTTCGGAGACGGCGCCAATTTCAACGCGACCCAGGTCGGCGATGCGAATCGGGATGTTGGCCGAGGTGGCGACGGCCTGCTTGACGATGATTTGGGCAAACGCGGCGGGGTCGCTTAAATCCGTTTTGGCGACGACTGAGAATTCGCGGCTTTTGCTTTCGATCAGGCCAGAGGGCACTTCGACGTTTTGTTTGCGCAAGGCGTCTTCGACATCTTGCGGGGTGAGGTTGAAGGCGGCTAGACGGGCTTGGTCTAACCAAATTCGCATGGCGAATTTACGTTCGCCAAAGACCCGTACATCGGCTGCGCCAGAGAGGGTTTGTAGGCGTGGTTTGACGATTCGGTTGGCGACATCAGTGACTTCGAGCGCTGAATGTTGGTCTGATGAAAAAGCGATCCAGATGATGGGGTTGGCGTCAGCCTCGACCTTGGCGATGACCGGTTCATCGATGTCGTCGGGCAGTTTGTTGCGCACACGCGAGACGCGATCGCGCACATCGGCTGCCGCTGAGTCGGGTTCGCGTTCTAGTTTGAAGCGGATGGAGATTTGACTGCTGTCTTGGCGCGAGATTGAGGTGATGACATCGACGCCTTCAATTCCGGCGAGAGAGTCTTCCAGGGGTTTACTGATCTGCGATTCGATAATTTCAGGCGAGGCGCCCCGGTACGTTGTTTCGACCGTGACCACGGGTTCGTCAATTTTGGGATATTCGCGTACCGGGAGGCGGCCATAAGAAACCAAGCCGACGAGCATGACCGTCAGCGATAAGACGGAGGCGAAGACGGGTCGCCGAATACACAGATCAGAGATTTTCATACGCTTTTTCCGTCAACTTTCTCGGTTTTTTCCGGTGCTGCTTGGTCGAGCGAGGGCTTGTTTTCGTGCTTGATTGCTTGGATCGGCATGCCGTCTTGTAGCTTGAGTTGGCCTGCGATGACGACTTCATCGTCGCTGCTTAGCCCTTCGACAATCTGTACGCGCCCGACCTGACGTAGCCCGATGCGTACCGGGGTGCGTACTGCTTTGCCCGCGACGAGGCGGAACACGAAGGCGCCTTGTACATCCGGCACCAGGGCTTGTTCGGGCACCAATAGCACGGACTTGAGCGATGCAAAAATGACGCGTACACGAACGAACATGCCCGGTTTGAGTTGGCTATTGGCTTCAAGTAAATGCGCACGACAGGCAATCGAGCGGCTGGCTGCGTCAACCAGTGGGTTGATTGCATCGAGTACGGCGGTGAAGCTTTTGCCGGGCAGTGTGTCGCTGCTGACCTCTATGCTTTGCCCAGGTTTGAGCTGGCTTGCAGCGGATTCGGGCAAACGAAAATCAATTTTCATTTGGCTCAAATCTTCAAGATTGATCAGCGTTTGGCCTTCTTGCACGTAGTCGCCCAGGCTGACGTTGCGAATGCCAATGACGCCGGTGAAAGGGGCGATTAAACGCGTTTTTCCCAGCTTAGCTTCGGCCTGCCCTAGGGTGGCCGCTTGCACTTCAAGCGCGGCTGTGCTTTGGTCTAGTGCTTGCTGGCTGACGAAACGTTGTGCGAAGAGCGATTGGTTGCGTTTTTGTGTGGTGCGCGCTAATTCAAGATTGGCTTTAGCCTGTGCTACTTCTGCCAATTGTGTCGCGGCGTCAAGCTTGAGTAATACCGTGCCTTGTTTGACCAGGCTGCCTTCCTTAAAGTTAATTGCAGCAATTCTGCCGGCTATTTCTGGGCGTAAGACGACGGATTCGTTCGCACGCAAGGAGCCTAAAGCTTGTGCGTCCACGGCGAGATCGAGTGTTTGTACCTTGGCTGTTTCGACCGGCAAAGAAAATCCACCCGGCGCCGCCATGGCCGCAGCAGGTGCTGAATTTGAGCCATGCCAGGCGTGGTAGGCGTAGTAGGCAAGTCCAGATAGCGCAAGAAAAATAAACAGAAATAGAACAGAACGACGATGGCTTAGCATGGTGGTCAAAGCTCCCGCAGAGGGGGTTGAGAGGGCAAAAAAACGACAAAGGAACGAGCAAAAAAAATCAAATAACAAAGAGGGCAGTATTCTCGAACATAAAACGTTTTTGTGGGAAAAAAATAGGGTCTAAAAGAGAGGATTTTTTAACTAGCTTCAAATGCGGGTTAGGGCATAGAATCAGGAAAAAAAGCGGTAACAAAAAAACAAAACAGGGGAGACAATCATGACCGCTTGTATCGCAAGTTCGGCTTCTAGCCTATTTGCCTGCACTATCGATTCTTCATATTCGCGACAGGTTCATGTGCCGGGGGTTGGCGTCGTTCTGACCGGGGATGTTGATCCTCTGGCCAAAATTTCTATCCCTATACCAGCCGAATCTGGCGCGCACCAGCGTGTACTGCCCTTCGACCTAAAGCAAACAAACGGTGCCGCAGACGCTGCGGAACAGGTAGCCGGTAGTTCGGCTACCCGATCTTTCTGCTACGTCAAGATTGGGGGCGAAGAAGTCAAACGGATATACCGCGTCAAACATATTAAATACGGCAACGCCTGTGCGCAAAATGAGATGCTTGCGGCGCAGCTCCCGCGTTTGTTAGGCTTAGCCGTACCTGATGTTCGCCTGGTCTCTGGTGCTCCGTTCGATCATAAAACGCGGGCAGATTACATTGAAGGGAGTTGTGACGCTGACTTTTTGTGTGTTGCCTCAAGGCTTGAGCCTAGCTATCAGGATTTGGGTGTGTTTTTGCTCAATAAGAATGAGGCGACCAAGGACGATAAGACGAAAGCCGGGGCTTATTACCGGATTGCGCAAAAGGATCAGCCGGAATACGCAGCCCTGCTTGCCGCGCATGCTCAAGCAAGCTGTGAACAGCTTGCTTGGCAAGAGGCCAATCCAGCCTTGCACGAAGCCTTCAAAGAGAAACCAGGTCCTCTTGAAGCGGATTTGAGCCGTGCAGATAAGGCGAAGCTTGAGGCCTTACGTGCGATTCATTTGGCGCAACTTGAAGCGCTGATTGCGATGTCTCGTTTATTGCCCGAAGCGTTTCAGTACCAAATTCAGTTGTCTTACTATCTATCGCGTTTTATCCATAATTTCGACGATTACAATTACCTGTTGTACAACACGGGTTTTGTCTTTGACAAAGACGGCGAGCCGCATGCTTGTTTTGTCGATGGCGGGAACGCGCTTGAGCAAGGCTTTAACCGTGAGCCTAAAAACGCGATGCGCAACGAGTCGTGGAATAAGCGTGCGCGCATTCATGACCCGCTTCTGCCCCTGCCTTTGGCCGGTCGGGATTTTCATCTCTCGCCGCAGCGTCCCACCAGCATTACTGCGCTGGGAGATCAGCCACGTAATGGGCCTTTTAAAGAGCTACTGCGTGAACAAGTGCGTAATGAGACCGAGGCGCGCTCAACGATAGAAAGCCAGGTGGGATCGAATCCCTATGCCCCACCTGTAGGTTTGGATGCCGCGATGGAGATTGCCTATCGCCTAAGCATCCTGCCTGAAGACGCGATTGAAAGCGCTGTGGCGCGTCATATGTTGTCTGATGACCCTGCCATGCGAGCGCGCTATTTCAAACAAAAATCCGGTTACTCAGAGAATAAAGAATCGTTAGTGGGTGCTGTGTTGTCCCGGGTGGAATCAATCGTCGGGCAATTTACGCCGGAGCAACTTAGGCGTTGGTGTGAGCAGGATCCGCAACGTACTACGCGTATTCGCTATGAAGTGGAGCAGGGCGTTAAAGAGGTATTAGGGATAGCGGTGCCAACTGCAGAAACGCCGCCTATTTGGGATCGAGACTACGCCAAAGCCTTATGGCAGGATCTTGACCAAGGCATTAAAAACCAGGGGCTTCTGGAAATTCTGCGGGCTGGGGCGGCGCTTCACGCAGCAGATTTGCCCCAGCAGCACGCTCAGAGCGTTGCTGTTCAACCCACAGGCGGCGCCGAGCAAACTATGCAGCCTTCCGAGAGTG
>JAZKFR010000075.1:35169-43824 GCA_040386295.1 Pseudomonadota bacterium
CTCCTTGCGAATAGGCGTTGATCCACGCAAGGTGCGTCACAGCACTATTATCTGAGCCTCTTGTTCTGCGCGCGCCTGAATTTGGCCAATCTCAAGCGCGGGCTCTCCGGCTGCGCGCAGCAGTTGCAAGGCGGCTTGTGCGTGCTCGGGCGCCAGGACGATCACCATGCCGATGCCGCAGTTAAAAACGCGGTGCATTTCGTTTTGGGCAATCGCCCCTTCTCGCTGTAGCCAGTCGAATAAAGCCGGGCGTTGCCAGCTTGCTGAATCCAAAACGGCTTTAACTTGATTGGGCAGAACGCGCGGAACATTCTCCGTCAGACCACCCCCCGTGATGTGCGCCATGCCTTTGACAGGCAGGCTTTGCATCAACGCCAGTAAAGGTTTTACGTAGATTTTGGTCGGCGCCATGATGGCATCGGCGAGGCTTCCCTCGGCAGAAAAAGCAGCCTCTAAATTTGGCTGAGTGCGTGCAATAACCTTACGGATCAGCGAGTAGCCGTTTGAGTGGGCGCCGGAAGAAGGCAGGCCGAGAATGACATCTCCTGGCTGAATTGTGGCCCCGTTGATGATCGAATTTTTTTCGACCACGCCGACGGCAAAACCCGCTAGATCGTATTCTCCCTCTGGGTACATGCCGGGCATTTCGGCAGTCTCGCCGCCGATGAGGGCGCAGCCAGCGGCGATGCAGCCCTGCGCAATGCCGCCGACGACGGCAGCTGCCGTCTCCACTTCAAGCTTGCCGCAGGCGAAGTAGTCAAGAAAAAACAGCGGTTCAGCGCC
Source organism: Pseudomonadota bacterium (assembly GCA_040386295.1). Taxonomy (GTDB): domain Bacteria; phylum Pseudomonadota; class Gammaproteobacteria; order Burkholderiales; family Rhodocyclaceae; genus JAZKFR01. The sequence goes on from JAZKFR010000075.1 coordinate 35,953, forward strand.
TTGGACGAGAATGTCATTGACACTCATGGCGACGAGGTCGATGCCGACCGTGGCGTGGCGGTTCAATTCAAAAGCCAGACGTAGTTTTGTGCCAACCCCATCCGTGCCTGAAACAAGCACAGGTTCGCGGTAGCGCTTGGGTACCTCAAACAGTGCGCCAAAGCCGCCAATGCCGGCTAGCACGCCGTCACGCAAGGTTTTTTTTGCCAGCGGTTTAATCCGTTCAACCAGGGCATCGCCGGCGTCAATATCGACACCTGCGTCGCGGTAAGACAGCCCTGGATTTGGCTGCACAGTGGTTTCAGGGAATAAGTCTGGCTGTATCGCCCGTTCAATTTCAAAATTGTGTGTCATCGGTTATCTCGTCTTGTTCAGAGGGGCGAAGGCTTAGCGAACGGCGGGCGAAGTGCTAAACTTCGCCCGCCTAAATCAGCAAAACGACGATTTTAGCCGAAATACAGCAGCCTCGCTGGGGCGACTGAGGGTACTCAGGCAAGCCGCTTCCCCCCAATTTATTCTAGCTGTACCGATTTGATCATCTCAAACCACGAGCAATGCGCCAGTTAATCCTCGATTTATTACCAGAAGCCTTGCCTAGCCTAGAGAATTTCGTGCAAGGCAGCAACCAAGAAACGTTTGCTGCCTTGCTTGCCTGGCTATCCCCCGCGAGTCTTGAGACGATGTTCTTTTTATCCGGCGAGTCGGGCTCGGGCAAAACACATCTATTGCGCGCCAGTGCAAGACTATATCTTGATGCACAGCGTGACCCGGCGCTCTCAGGTTTAGATTCGTCTACGCTGGGAGCTGAGCATTTGGAGCCCTCAGCAGATTCGTCTGCGTCGCCCGCTTTTTGTTACGGCGTTGATCATTTAGAGGCGCTTGACGCAGTGGGGCAAATCGCTTTGTTTAACCTGTTTAACCGCTTGCGTGCGCAAGGCGGGCGCTTGCTGGTTGCCGCCCGCGTTGTGCCAAGACACTTAAAGCTGCGTGAAGATTTACGCACACGCTTGGCATCAGGTCTGGTTTATGGCTTGCAGCCTTTAAGTGATGCCGAGAAGATTTCAGCTTTAAGCGCGCAGGCCGCAGCACGTGGCCTCAATTTGTCGAGTGAGGCGCTCAATTATGTGCTGGCACGCGCGCCACGCGATATGCGCAGCTTGAGCGCTTTTTTGGCGTCGCTTGATGCTTATTCTTTGCAACATAAACGGCCAGTGACTTTGCCTTTGCTGCGTGAGATTTTGCAAATACAACCGGGTATCTGACCCAAGCTCTGACGCAAACTCCGTTTTGAGAGAAAACCTAGAGAACACCTCATGCAACTTGCCCTTTTTGACCTCGATAACACCTTGCTGGCTGGCGATAGCGATTTTGAATGGGCGCAATTTTTGATTAGCAAAGGCGTGTTTGAGGCGGTCAGCCATGCCGAAAAGAATGCGGCGTTTCTGGCGCAATATCAGGCGGGTACGCTTGATATTCAGGCTTTTCTTGATTTTCAGTTGCGCCCCTTATCGGCTTATGAGCGAGCGCAGCTTGAGCTTTGGCATGGCGAATTCATGCGTAGCCGAATTTTGCCGATGATCAGCGCGCAGGCGCGTGCGCTCTTGCAAGAACATCATGCGCAAGGCGCGCTTTGCGCGATTGTGACGGCGACGAATAGTTTCGTTACCGGGCCGATTGCACGCGAATTAGGCGTGACGCATTTGATCGCCACCGTAGCCGCGCAGAAAAGCGCCGAATCCGGCCAGTTAAGCGGTCAGGCGCGTGGAACCCCGGCGTTTCGTGACGGCAAGATCGTGCGGGTTGAGGCGTGGTTGGAAAGTTTGGGCTTGTATTGGGGAAGTTTTACGCAAAGCTGGTTTTATAGCGACTCGCACAATGATTTACCTTTGTTGATGCGCGTCGATCATCCCGTTGCCGTGGATCCAGATGCGCTCTTGCGTCGCCATGCCGTAGACGCAGGCTGGCCAATCTTGAGTTTACGCGCTAGCTAATGCGTTTCTGCACAAACACAGGCTTGCACTACACGTCGGCACGACTGAGCGTAAGCGTCCTAAAACACCTTTAATGAGCAAGTTAAAAATATCTCCATGATTCGTAAATTAATTTCTCGCGTTTTCGGACGCAAAACACCGGGTTCGCACAAGGACCCCGAGGTGATTCCTTTGCGTCGGCATGGCATTCGTCGTGAGCACATCAGTCCGGGCAGCCGGCGCACGGTTGAGGCGCTGCAACAGCAAGGTTACAAAGCCTACGTTGTGGGTGGAGCGGTGCGTGATTTATTGGCCGGACTCAAACCCAAAGACTATGACGTCGCCACCGACGCAACACCAGAACAGGTACGTCAGTGCTTTCGCCGCTCACGCATCATCGGTCGCCGCTTTCAAATTGTGCATGTGATGATGGGTGCCGAAACGATTGAAGTGACGACCTTTCGCGGCCATCACGGCGAGCAGGCGGTCGGCAATAAAGCGCATACCGATGCGCAAGGCCGTGTTTTGCGCGATAACGTTTTTGGTAGCCAGCACGAAGATGCTGTGCGCCGCGATTTCACGATCAATGCCTTGTATTACGACCCCAGCGTAGAAAGCATCATCGACTATCACCATGGGGTGGCCGATCTCAAGCAAAAAACCTTGCGGATGATCGGCGACCCGGCGACGCGCTATCGAGAAGACCCGGTGCGCATGCTGCGCGCAGTGCGTTTGGCCGCCAAACTCAATTTGGTGATCGACCCAGCCAGTCGTCAGCCGATACAAGCTCTGGCTGATTTGATCGGTAACGTGCCGCCTTCACGCTTGCTCGATGAGATGCTCAAGCTGCTGAGCACGGGCTATGCCGTGCAATGTGTCCAGCAACTGCGCGCTGAAGGCTTGCACCATGGCTTATTGCCGCTGCTCGACGTGATTCTTGAGCAGCCCTTGGGCGAACGCTTTGTCATGCTGGCCTTGGACAACACGGATCAGCGTGTGCGGGCGGGTAAAACTGTTTCACCAGGCTTTCTGTTCGCTACCTTGCTCTGGCATGAAGTGCTGGCCAAATGGGCGCAAATCAAAGCCGGGGGCGAGAGCCCAACGCCTGCGCTTTACCTGGCGATGGACGAGGTGCTGGATGTGCAGGCCGAAAAACTCGCCATTACGCGGCGCATCGCTGGCGACATCAAGGATATTTGGGCTTTACAACCCCGTTTTGAACAACGTTCTGGCAAGCGTCCTTACGCCTTGCTCGAGCAGGCGCGTTTACGCGCGAGCTACGATTTTTTGCTCTTGCGCGCGGCTTCCGGGGAGATTGAGCCGGCTCTGGCCGACTGGTGGACCGAGTTTATGAACGCCGACGGAGAGGCGCGGGCGGCCATGCTGCTGCCTTTGCCCGCCGATAAAGCGCGTCGGCGGCGGCGTAGAAAACCAGCGAATCGTAGCGCTGTGGCCGAGTAAACGAGTGATGTCGACGCCCTCGTCACGCCTGTTACTCCAGCCGGATAAATCAAGCTCTGTTGCGGCTGCGCCGACTTTGTCAGCGCGCGCAGCGCAGGCGACGACACACCTTGCTTATATCGCTTTGGGCGCTAATTTGAACGAGCCAGCTCGGCAAATTCAAGCCGCTGTCCTTGCTTTGAACCAGCTCACGCGCAGCAAACTGCTGTCCTGTTCTCGCTGTTACCAGAGTGCGCCTATCCTCAGTGCGCCGAGCCCGAGCCTACAAAGTACGCAGGCTATGCCTCGCCAAGCCGATTACATCAACGCGGTGGCGGCTTTAGAAACTCAGCTTGATGCGCATCAGTTGCTGGCTGCTTTATTGGCCATCGAAGCGCAGTTTGGCCGGCGTCGTGAGGCGCACGAGGCCGCGCGCACGCTAGACCTCGACCTCTTGTTGTTTGATCAGGAAGTCATACACGAGCCAGCGCAGTCAGTCGTAGCGGCGCAGGACGTGGACAACACTGCGTCGTCCGTGCCGAGCCGCCGCAATGCCCTTTATTTGCCGCATCCACGCATGCACCTGCGTGCTTTTGTTTTGCTTCCCCTGCTTGAAATTGCGCCTGATTGTTTGATCCCCGGGCGCGGTCGGGCTGACGCTTGGCGTGCTGCGGTGAGCATGCAATCGATTAGCCTGCTGCACTCGCCCTGAGGCTAGAAGTTGATCGATCAAGCCTGTTCAATGCACACTGATCACCCTTAATCGGAGAGCCTAAGTCTATGTCCAGCCGCCCAGAAAACAATCGCAACCAAGAAAACGTACGCCGTCTAAGCCATTTTGATCTGGCCAAAATGCGCGCCACTGACGAAAAAATCAGCGTGCTCACCTGCTACGAAGCCAGCTTTGCGACGCTGTGCGAACGTGCCGGCGTAGATGCCTTATTGATCGGCGACTCGCTCGGCATGGTGGTGCAGGGGCACGATTCGACCTTACCGGTCAGCCTTGCCGACATCGCCTACCATACCGCCGCCGTTGCTCGTGGCTGTCGTCGCCCTTTGCTCATCGCTGACATGCCGTTCGGCAGCTTTCAAGAAAGCCCGCAACACGCGCTGCGCAACGCGGTGACGCTGATGGCGGCGGGCGCCCAAATGGTCAAACTTGAAGGTGGCGTTGAGTTGGCTGAAACGACGCGCTTTCTCAGCCTGCGTGGGATTCCCGTGTGTGCGCATATTGGCCTGACGCCGCAATCGGTGCATCAGCTCGGTGGCTACCGTATCCAAGGCAAAGACGAGGCCGGCGCCCGGCAAATCGTCGCCGACGCCTTGGCGCAGCAAACTGCGGGCGCGAGTCTGATCGTGCTTGAAGCGATCCCTGCCGAACTAGCCAGCCTGCTCAGTCAGCAACTGCATATCCCAACGATTGGCATTGGCGCCAGCGTAGATTGTTCCGGTCAGGTGCTCGTGCTGCACGACATGCTCGATATTTCGCCCGGCAAAAAAGCACGTTTTGTTAAAAATTTTATGCGCGGTCAGGCGTCGATTGCCGACGCGATTGCGGCTTACGTTGGCGCCGTGAAGAGCGGGCACTTTCCCACGCCAGAACACTGCTACTAAGTCACCGTCTACTTTGTTATCTACTGTGTAGGGAGTATCTGTGCAGATTCTTTTCAATATCAACGCGCTGCGTAATGCGCTTGAGCGGGTGCGCCAGCAGGGTGGACAAATTGCCTTTGTGCCGACCATGGGCAATCTGCACGCCGGCCATCTCTCGCTGATCGAGCAGGCGCGTAGTGTGGCGCCACTTGCTCGTGATTGCGTCGTCGCCAGTATCTTCGTCAACCGTTTGCAATTCGGGCCGAACGAGGATTTCACCGCCTACCCACGTACTTTCGACGCCGATTGTGCGCAGCTTGAAGCAGCCGGCGTCGACCTGCTTTTTGCGCCAGATGAAAACGAACTCTATCCAGAAATTCAGCATTACCAGATTGCTTTACCAGAAATTGCGCAGCAGTTAGATGGTGCGGTACGGCCAGGACATTTTCGCGGTGTCGCGACGGTCGTCCTCAAACTGTTCAATATCGTCCAGCCGCAGAGCGCGGTATTTGGCAAAAAGGATTACCAGCAGCTGATGATCGTGCGCAATATGGTGCGTCAACTCGCTTTGCCCATCCGTATTTTAAGTGGCGAAACGATACGTGCCGAAGACGGACTAGCGCTCTCCTCGCGCAACCGCTATCTGGCGCCGAGCGAGCGTCCAGAAGCCGCGCGCCTGTACCGTGTTTTATCGACGCTGTGTTGTGCGCTCAAAGCGGCTAAGCAGGATATTGCGCAGCTGGAGCAACAGGCGTTCAACGAACTGAGCGAACACGGCTGGCGCGTCGATTACATCAGTGTGCGCCGTCAAGACGATTTGGAGATTCCCGGCCAAACCCATGAAGGCAGCATTCCTCCCGCACTCGTGGCGCTCGGCGCAGCCCGCTTGGGCAAGACTCGCCTGATTGATAACTTGGAAATAAGCTGAGCCAACCAAGCCAGAGCTTACTCCCGTCGGCCATGCACCCAGCTCTGCGGCTCGCCTGCTCGCTGCGTGCTCCGCGTTCCATCTCCCGTTCCCAATGCAAACGGCAATAACACCCTCTTCGCGCCTATTCCGATTTAACGGCAGCCGAAAAGACAGCACACTCATTTAAGTGCAGCACGTTTTTCTTGACACAAGAATCGATATAACTAATTATGTCGATTCGTTTGCGTCTGGTGTTTAGAAAAATGAGTGAAATCGCTTTGTAATTCATTTTGTTAGGGGAATCTTATGAAAAAAATAGTGCTTGTAGTCATGCTTATCAGCAACTTCGTTACATCCTCTTTAGCCTATGGCCGAGGCGGTCCTTCGGAAGCTTCAGCTGCCAGTATTGTGGTGACTGGTTCGTTTATTTTGGTGTTGTCCACCTTGCCGCTCATTGCTCTGGATTCGATATTTGGCTGTTCTGTTGCGCAGGTAAAACCGGCTGGCAACAAGATGACTGATATTGAAATTCGTGAGAAAAACTCGCAAAAATTAGCCGTTATTCGTGTGCCAGATCAGGCTTTAACCGAGATAACAATCAAAACGGGACAGAAGGCTGATTTTATTGCTGACGCCAATGGGCACACTTTGCAGATCGAAGGGCGTCCGGTTGCTTATATTCCAGGCAAAAGTGCTGATGGCCTGATCCATAGCAAAGCGCTCAAATAATGCTGACTCTGTTGCAGCGTTTGCGTCATTCGCTAGGCGTACTGTCTTGCGTCGCATTGTTTCTGTTCGGCAATTCTAGTTGGGCAGGAACCGCCTGCGAGGAGGTGGCTACCAATGCCGGTACCGTGCAAAAAGCTTTGGGTCTGGCAAAAAAAGTGGTGGACAAGCTGGAGGAGCGCGGTGCGCAGATTGCGCTGGTCGCCAGGGTGGGACAAGACCTTACAAAATACAAGCTGCGCTTCTCGCATTTGGGGTTTGCCGTGCGCAACCACCCGGAGGGTCAATGGAGTGTCGTGCACGATTTGAACCTCTGCGGCACGGACCTTTCTCAGCTGTATGTGCAGGGCGTCGGCAATTTTTTCTCGGACGATCTGTTTGCTTATGAAGCGGGCATTTTGTTGTTGCCTGCTGAGCTACAGCAGCGCCTAGAAAAAATCCTGGTTTCCGCGAAGCAAAGTAAACGACTGCACGAGCCGAAATATAGTGTCGTCGCTTATCCCTTCAATACGCTGTACCAAAACTCGAATCAGTGGGCGCTAGAAGTGCTGGCTAGCGCTATGGCGCCAGAGGGCGATGTGGCGACGCGTGCTGAAGCGCAAAAGTGGTTGCAAGAAGCTGGCTTTACGCCGACTTTGCTCAATATTTCAGCGATGACGCGGCTGGGTGGGCGAATGTTCAAAGCGAACATTGCCTTCAATGACCACCCTGACGAACTGCGCTGGAGCGACCGTATTTACGTGGTCAGCGTTGACTCAGTGTTTGATTTTCTGCGCAAACGTTATCCGCAAGATACGCAAAGAATTCTCCTTGATCTTGATTAAATTAACGCGTGAGTTTGGCTAATGAAATCTGACTACGGTCGTGCTATTCCCGCTGAATGGGGGGCGATGTCGAAGGTGTTTACCGCGCTGGGTGATGAACATCGGCAACGCATTTTGCTGCTCTTCGAACAGGGTGAGCGTTTGAATGTGGGGCAGATTGCTGAGGTGTCTACCTTGGCTCGCTCAACGGTATCGCATCATTTAAAAGTGCTGCGTGATGCAGCGGTTCTGCTCAGCGAGAAAAAAGGTAAGGAAATTTATTTTTGGATTAACCAGCCTTTTCTTGAAGCGGTGCTGGGCAACGTGCTCAGCTATATCCGCGATGAAAAATGACCCGTTCTAATGATGCGCAAACTAGCGCAAGAAAGTTTAAGAAAGAAACGATGAAAATGCAGCGCTACTCTATTGG
>JAZKFR010000076.1:0-3566 GCA_040386295.1 Pseudomonadota bacterium
TTTTCCCTCTCACACTTGTGGGAGAGGGTGCCCCGCAGGGGCGGGAGAGGGACTGAGTTTGATCGGGAATGACGGGGTCTGATGTCTTGTGTCTTTACTGCCAAACCTATTTTACGTAGAGCCGAATTTTTTCACTTTAAGGATGATCATGAATCAAGCGCTGCTTAGCCCATATAAGGTTTTGTTTGTTGATGATGAAGCGATGGCCGTTAAGTATTTCAAGCAAACACTGGAAGACTCGCTGACGGTGTTGACAGCGGGCAGCGTTGATGAGGCGATCACTATTTTGGATGCCGAGCACGCGCAGATTGGTGTGCTGGTGACCGATCAGCGCATGCCGGGCAAGCAGGGGGTTGCGTTGCTGCACTATGCGCGCGAGCACTATCCGCAGATCACGCGCATTTTGGCGACGGCTTTTTCAGATTTAAGCGATGCGATTGCGGCGGTTAACAGCGGTGAGATTTTTCGCTACATCAAGAAGCCATGGGACCCAGATCAGCTGATTGTTGATATCAAAATCGCGATGGATATTTTTGCCTTGCAGCTCGAACGCGATGAGTTGATCACGGCCAAGATGAGTGTCTATCAGCAACTGGTGATGCTCGGCAGAGTCAAGGATCTGGTGCTGATTAGCGGTGCACTGCAAGCACAGATGCCCCAGGCGTTAACAGCGATCAGGCATTTTTTGAGCGATGCGCATCAGGCGCTTAATGCAACAGAGCATGGCTTTGTCGTTGCCGTCGATCAACTCGACCTCGGGCAAAACCTGGTGGTGGAAACGCATCGTAGTAGTGCGCTGATGGCGGCTTTGATGTCAGCGCCGATGTCAGCACCAACGCCGCCCGCAATGTCGCCTGAGCAAGCGCAATGGAATCAGGCCTGGCCAACGCATAGAGATGCCCTGCGTTGGCCTGAGCAGCCTGCGTACACGCAGATGCAGGCTGCGCTATGGCTTTGTTATCAGCAGCCGCCGACTTGCGCAGTGCAGGCTGAAAGCCTCGAGATCAAAGGAGTGCCAGCGCAAAACCCTGGGCGTTTATGGGGCGTGCTGACGGAAAACATCGGCGCTGAGCTGATTCAAGCCACGCAATGGCTGCGCTTTTATCTGTGGGCCGCCGAATGTGGTCTGGCTGTGCGTGTGCAAAAACATACGGAATCAGAGCTGTGTCTCTCTTTGTGCCGAGCTAGCGCAGAAGCAACAGCAGACATCGATGGGCAATGGTTAGACGATTTGTTCGATCAGTTCGCGCAGTGAGTGCCGTGTAGCCCCCCTAAACTCTGTCATCAAAAAGTCATTTTTGCTCGTTAGCATGCCTACCTAAATGTGCTTTTTTAGGTGAGGTTCTTGATGGGCTTTTCGTTTCCCCCTGCTTGCGATCATCCGACCGAGTCTTTAGCGCTGCTAAAAGATTGGTTGGATAGCTTCGTTCAACGCACGCTGGGAGAAGAGGGGCTTGCGTCGTGCACCAGGCAAGTCGGGGCTTTGGACGACTTGGCTGTGCTGGGTGTGCGTTACGGCGACTTGGATATTTTTATCGAAGTTGATGCGGCGCAGCACGTGCATTTGTACGTGCGTTTGTTGGCGCTGGCTGAACCAACGGCGCCTTCGATGTTGCGGTTTTTTAGCCATCTGCTGACGCTGAACGCATTTTGCTTGGCAACGGCGGGAGCAACTTTGGCGCTTGATCCTGATGCGCCCTTCGTTTTGCTGTGCGCGCGCCAGCCGATGCGCGGGCTGGATGTTGATTTGTTTGTTCGTTGGTTGAGTGATTTTGTGCGTCAGGCCGATGCTCTGCATGAATCTTTGCAGCACGCTTTGTCTTTGCTAGAGGGGGCAGGCTGATGCAGGGCTGTTGCTTGACTCGGCTTTGGCCAACGCAGCCTGCGTCTGAGTTTGCTGAAACGCCTAGTTTGCCTGCGGGTTCGATCACACCAGCAGGCAGCGATTTGAGCGATAGGCCAGGCAGGCGCGTCGCTGCGTTTGTTTTCCCAATAGCCAATCCTTTGTCGGCAGGGCGACTGCGTACTTTGTTGCAGGCTCCTGCGTCTGCTGCAAGGTGCAGCAAGCATAGCTCAGAGTCGCTTGGCCACAGCGCGTTGCAGCGCCAGATTGAGCGCGACGCTGAGCGCGAGCTTGTAAGCAAAGAAAAAAAGGCGCGGTACGACGACTTGATGGCCAAATCGCGTTTGGGTGTTGAAGAAACGATGCGTCGTTATCCCGAGCAGATTAAAACTGCGCCCTATGCTTTGCGTTTGCCCACCCTTGCCTTGGGTGTGGTGGCTAGAAAAAATGCTAAGGCCGATGGACTCAACATTAAGCATGACCCTGATTTACATCAGTTTCCGGCAGGTTTGCCCGGTGGGATTGTTGAGAGCGGTTTGTCTAGCCTGCGTTTGCTCGGTTCTGTGCGCGCTTGTCGCCGTGCGGAGAGAACAGAACAAGAGTTTTTACGCTCGCGTTTGGCCTTGTCTACGGCGGCTGAGACGCTTAAAAATTCAACTAAATCAGCATCTGGATCAAAGCCGCGCGGGCTAAGCGATGGCGAGCAGGCTAGGGCGGTGCAGCAAAGCGATACGCAAAATTTACGCGAGGCAGAAAAGTCATTTGCCGAGAAGCAGCGGGCACATCTTGCCGCACGTAGAAGAAAGGCCAATTTGCATTCTGTTCAGGCTGAGCTGCCTGAACGCATCAATGATTTTGTCCGTTACACGCCTATTTCTTGGAGTGCCCGTGTTTTATCCAAGTTCGCACAGCTCGCTCAGTCTGCGCCAGCAATCGCTTTAGCTGCCGGCGTTTTTTCTATAATCAGCGGCGTGTTTATGTTTACTGCCGGTTTGCTGAAGGTGCGCGCTGCCTTGCAAGCGAGTGCTGTAACGAGAAAAGAATTGAATCGCCTGTCTAGACTTGTTTTTAAGCCAGAGGCAAACAGTGCCAGCGCGCTAGAGGACAAGGCTTTGTTTGATGCACTGCTTAAACATGCCGAAACAGCGCATAAGCTGCGTTTGGAAAAACAAAAAGGCCAGTGGCGTAAAGGTTCTGTCGAAACTTTTTGTGGCGGCACAGCAGTTGTTTTGTCGATTCTTTCCTTGGGTTTTCCGCCTGCTTTCTTCGGCGTTTTGGGGCTTGGACTTGGCTACGCTGCGTACAGAACGGGCTGTGGTCTTTACGCTTATTGGCAGCAGAATCGGGAGCAGGCGGCAGAAAAACGCTTGCGCGCAGAGTTTTCTGCTTTGCCGTCTTTGGCTGAAGCTTTCGGTGAAAGAGCTCAGCTGACGCAGGATGAACGCCTGAGAAGCAATCGTTTTTATGCGGTGCACTGTCTTGTCGAGCGCCTTGGCGGCGATGAAGTTTCTTGGCTGGATACTTTGCTGGCGCCTATTCCCGAGCTGGAACGTACCACGCTGAGATTGTTGGCGCGCCATGAGCAGCCTGAGCTGGCAGCGCGTTTGTTGGAAGAAATGTTGTACGGACAGTTTTTTGTCGCGGCAGACGAGCGGCTCATGCGTTCGCCTTCTGCAGGGACTTCTGCTGCGCGTGGTGTGCGCAATACGGCGCGCAACACGGC
>JAZKFR010000076.1:3666-17307 GCA_040386295.1 Pseudomonadota bacterium
CTTCTGCAGGGACTTCTGCTGCGCGTGGTGTGCGCAATACGGCGCGCAACACGGCGCGCAGCAAGGCCAGCCTCAGTAATGCGAATGCCTACGTTTGATTTCTGTTCTTAGCGTGCAAAAAACCTGGTATCTACGCGTGGCAATGTCGCCTTGTGTTACGGCCAGGTGTATTGCGCAGCCGGGTTCTTGTTCGTGCTGACAGTTGCGGAAGCGGCACTGACCTAGCCAGGGGCGTAGTTCGAGAAAGCTTTGTTCGACTGCGCTTAAGCTTAAATGACCGAGGCCAAAGGCTTGTAGACCGGGCGAGTCGATCAGGCTGCTGTGCTCGTCTAAACGGTAGCGCGTGGCGTGGGTGGTGGTGTGTTTGCCCGTATCGAGCGCCGTTGAGATTTCGCGTGTGCTGGCGTGTGCTTCGGGAATGAGTGCGTTGATCAAGGTTGATTTGCCCATGCCCGATTGACCCACCAGTACGCTGTGTTGGCCTGCCAGGTAAGGTCTGAGCGTGCTGATGTCGCCTTGGGCTGAGAGCTGCAATATCGGATAAGCCAGTTTTGCGTAAGGTGAGAGCGCGTCAATGGCCTTAGCTAGGCGTTCGCGCAAATCACATTTGTTGAGAACGATGAGTACGCGGATCTGTTGATCTTCAGCCGCGACGGTGCAGCGCGTGATCAGTTCGTCGGAAAAAGAGGGCTCGCTGGCGACCACAACGATGATTTGCGTAACGTTGGCGGCGATGAGCTTTTGTTTGTGTTCGTCGGAGCGGAAGAGCAGGCTGTGGCGCGGTAATAGTTCTTCAATCACGCCTTGCGCGTCGCCGCTCAGCGCAATGCGCACACGGTCGCCGCAGGCGAGCTCACTTTTTTTGCCGCGCGGAAAACAGCGCAGGCGTTGGCCTTGCGGGCGCTCTGCTGAGCTTGCTGGCTTGCTTTGATCCACGGATGGGCGATCAAGCGCGCCGTCGTTTCGCTCGATGCTTGGGGCGGGGGTCTCGTCTGCGATTGTCTCGTCTAACTCGACCAGGTATTGCCGTCCATGCGCGGCGACTAGGGTGCCGGTCAGCTTCAAAGACTTAACAACACTTCAATTTTGGCGGCGCAAATAAAATCGTTACGCGACAGTCCGCCGACGTCGTGGGTGCTGTAGCGCAGGCTTGCTTGGTTGTACCCGAAGCTGATTTCTGGGTGATGGTTTTCACGCTGAGCTAGGGCGGCAACGCTGTTGACGAATAAAAGCACAGAGGGATAGTCGGCGAAGCGGCACTGGCGTAGCAGCTGTTGCTCTTCAATTCGCCAAGCGGGGAGTTGAGCGAGCAACTGATTTTGTTGCTCGGTGTTTAAACGATGCTGGCTTCCTTGCAGGGTTTGGCAGCGTTCTGCGGCTAAGTTGTCTGGGTTCATGGTCGTCTGGGTCAAAAAGCTGGGCGAGGGTGGCTGGGGTGACGGGTGACGGGTGACAGGTGACAGGTGACAGGTGACTTCACTGAATCGACTGCCTGAACATATTTCTGGGTTAAGGCACGACTCCATGCAAGAATGCTGACTTTTTATTTGGCGCTGCGTATTGAGTTGCGCAGCTGCTTCGTCGGTTATCACAGGCTTAAAAACAGGCTTAAGCGAGAGGATTATATGGCACGTGGTTCAAATTGCCTCGTTTGGTTAGACATGGAAATGACCGGGCTTGACCCGGAACGGGATCGCATTATTGAAATGGCGATGGTGGTCACGGATAACGAGTTGGCGATTATTGCTGAGTCTCCGGTCTGGGTTGTACATCAGTCAGACGCACTGTTGGCGGGAATGGACGAGTGGAATCAGAAAATGCACGGTCGTTCTGGTTTGATCGATCGGGTGAAAGCCTCGACCTTGGACGAGGCGGCGGTTGCAGAAGCGGCCTTAGCCTTTGTGCAGGAGCACGTAGCGCAGTCGATCAGCCCGATGTGCGGTAATTCGATTGGCCAGGATCGTCGCTTTATGGTGCGTTATATGCCGCAGCTGGAAGCTTGGTTCCATTATCGAAATCTCGACGTAAGTACGCTCAAAGAGCTGTGCCGACGCTGGTCGCCAGAGATCGCCAAAGGCTTTGCCAAACAAGGGAAACATACTGCGATGGCGGATATTCATGAGTCGATCGAGGAGCTGAAGTATTACCGCACGCATTTGTTTAAGTGAGCCCCGTAGCAAAAGGTGGCGCTTGGTTTAGCCCCTGGCAGCGATTTTTTTGTCCTGGCGGACGACTGTTACAGCTTGCTGCCGGTTGCCAATCCCTCGTATTTCCAGTAACTTGACCGCCCACGTTAGGGGTGCTGCGTGATTCTGATGGTTTTTTTGCGCAGCTGAGAGAGGCCCTTTGAACCTGTCCGGGTTATGCCGTCGTAGGGAAGCGTCGCGAGCTGATTCTTGCGCCTTGCTTTCCTGCTTTCTTTAAGCAAGGAGTCACCATGAACGCCAATGAACAATTTATCGCAGCCAACGCCCACGTAGACGCGGCTGCGGTTAAACCACTGCCTAATTCCCAAAAAATATACGTTCCTGGCAGCCGCCCCGATTTGCGCGTGCCTATGCGTGAAATCAGCCAATCTGATACGCCGACGGAGATGGGCGGCGAGCAAAATCCGCCGGTTTATGTCTATGACTGCTCGGGGCCTTACACAGACCCGGCGGCTAAGATCGATATTCGTCAGGGTTTGCCCGCTCTGCGCGCGGCCTGGATCGCCGAGCGGGGCGATACCGAGCATTTGCCCGGACTGAGCTCTGACTACGGTCGTGCGCGCGCGACCAAAGCGGCAGGCGATAGCGCACTCGATCAGTTGCGCTTTCCTGGTTTGCAGCGCCAGCCCTTGCGCGCTAAAGCGGGCGCCAATGTTAGCCAAATGCACTATGCCCGGCGCGGCATCATTACGCCCGAGATGGAGTACGTCGCCATCCGTGAAAACAACAACCGTCAGGCTTATCTAGAACAGCTCACAGCAGCCGGACCGCAGGGGGCGCGCTTTAGCGAGATTCTGCTGCGTCAGCATCCGGGGCAAAGCTTCGGTGCAGCGATTCCGGCCGAAATTAGCGCCGAGTTTGTGCGCTCTGAAGTGGCGCGCGGGCGGGCGATTATTCCCAACAATATCAATCACCCAGAAAGCGAGCCGATGATTATTGGCCGCAATTTTCTGACCAAAATCAACGCCAACATCGGCAATTCGGCGCTGGGCTCAAGCATCCAGGAAGAAGTCGAGAAAATGACCTGGGCGATTCGTTGGGGTGGCGATACGGTGATGGATTTGTCTACGGGTAAGAACATTCATGAAACGCGTGAATGGATCATTCGTAATAGCCCGGTGCCGATTGGTACGGTGCCGATTTATCAGGCTTTAGAGAAGGTCAACGGTAAAGCTGAGGAGCTGACCTGGGCGATTTTTCGCGACACGCTGATCGAGCAAGCAGAGCAGGGCGTCGATTACTTCACGATTCATGCTGGCGTGTTGCTGCGCTACGTTCCGCTGACCGCTAAGCGCCTGACTGGGATCGTCTCGCGCGGGGGGTCGATCATGGCGAAATGGTGTTTGGCGCACCATCAAGAGAGCTTCCTTTACACGCATTTTGAAGAAATCTGCGAGATCATGAAGGCCTACGACGTGGCCTTCAGCCTGGGCGATGGCCTGCGTCCAGGCTCGATTTACGATGCCAACGACGAAGCGCAGCTCGGTGAATTAGCAACCTTGGGTGAGCTGACCGATATTGCCTGGCGCCATGATGTGCAGGTGATGATCGAAGGCCCCGGTCACGTGCCTATGCAGCTGATCAAAGAAAATATGGATTTGCAGCTAACGCAGTGTAAAGAAGCGCCTTTTTATACCTTAGGCCCGTTGACCACGGATATTGCGCCGGGCTATGACCACATCACCAGCGGCATTGGTGCGGCGATGATTGGCTGGTTCGGCACTGCGATGCTTTGCTACGTGACGCCGAAAGAGCATTTGGGTTTGCCGAATAAAGACGATGTCAAAACCGGCATCATCACTTACAAAATTGCCGCACACGCTGCCGATTTGGCGAAGGGGCATCCTGGTGCGCAAATCCGTGATAACGCGCTGTCGAAAGCACGTTTTGAGTTTCGTTGGGACGACCAGTTCAACCTCGGCCTAGACCCGGATAAGGCGCGTGAATTTCACGATGAGACCCTGCCCAAAGAATCAGCCAAAGTGGCGCATTTTTGCTCTATGTGCGGGCCGCATTTTTGCTCGATGAAAATCACGCAAGACGTGCGCGACTACGCTGCGGCACAAGGCTTAGGCGAACAAGACGCCTTGCGTCAGGTAGCGCAGGCCGGGATGGAGACAAAGTCAATCGAGTTTGTCAAAGCCGGAGCCGAGGTTTATCGCAAGGTTTAATAATCGTTGCGTTGTTTAAACAGCGTGTCTCAGTGTCTCAGCGTCTCAGCCTGTTCAAGCCCGCACGCTATCTGCCAACGCTCTGCCGTGACGCCGCCTTGCGGCTGGGCTAAAATGCGCGCCGATTTATTGCTTTGAACCCGCTCAGCGCGGAGCAAGCGCTGAGCGGGAACCGGCGGATCGTCTAGCTACTGCGTTCTCAGCCACGCGTTTTTGCTGATACGGAAACTGATAGAGAAACGCAAAAAACCTCAGCCTCAACCCTTCTTGGAGTTTGCGCACTATGATTCTGCCCCCCGCGACATTGGGCATCTTGGGTGGCGGCCAGTTAGGCCGCTTTTTTGTTGCGGCAGCTCATGAAATGGGCTACCGCGTGTGGGTGCTCGACCCTGATCCCGCCAGCCCAGCGGGGCTGATTGCGGATCGCCATCTCTGCCACGCTTACGAAGACCCGCTTGCCTTAGACCTACTGGCGCAGCATTGCGCCGCGATCACCACCGAGTTTGAAAATGTCCCAGCGCATAGCCTCGATTATTTAGCGCAAACGCGCCCCGTGCATCCGGCTGCTCAGGCTGTGCGCATCGTCCAAGATCGTATTAGCGAGAAGCATTTTTTGCGTGACGCGGGCTTGCCGCACGCTGCGTTTGCCGTACTGCATCAGGAGCAAGACATTAGCGCTTTGGGCGAGGGCTCGCCTGCCATAGCGTCCTTGTTCCCCGGTATTTTAAAAGTAGCGCGCATGGGTTACGACGGCAAAGGGCAGGCGCAGGTAGCTAACATCGCCGAGACCTTGGATGCTTTTCGCCAGTTCAATGTGGAAAACAACGCGGCCAACAACGTAGCCAACAAAGTGCAGCACGATGCCAATCAGCAGGGCGTCAGCTGCGTACTCGAACAGAAACTGCCCTTAGACAGCGAGCTTTCGGTGGTATTGGCACGCAGCGCAAATGGCGACATCGCTGCTTTTCCTTGCGCTGAAAATACGCATCAACAGGGCATTCTGGCCTACTCGCGAGTCCCTGCACGTTTGCCGTTTGCGCTACAAGCAGAGGCGCGTGCCTTGGCCGAAAAAATAGCCGTTGCTCTAGATTATGTGGGCGTTTTGGCGGTTGAATTTTTTGTTGTGCACGGCCAGCTGCGCGTCAATGAAATAGCGCCGCGTCCGCATAACAGCGGCCATTACACGCTAGATGCTTGTGTCAGCAGCCAGTTCGAGCAACAGGTGCGGACTTTGTGTGCGCTGCCGCTGGCCGATACGCGAGCCCATTCGGCAGCAGTCATGGTCAATCTGCTTGGCGATGTCTGGTATTCGGCCGGTCAACTCGACGCCCCTTTGTGTGAACCGGATTGGCCTCAACTCTACGCCGTGCGCAACCTGAAACTGCATCTTTACGCTAAGCAACACGCCAGGCGAGCGCGCAAAATGGGGCATTTCACCGTGCTCGACGCAGATTGTGTAACGGGGGGAGATGCTTACGCTAGCGCGCTCGCGGCAGCGGCCTTGCTGGGGGTAAAACCTGCTTAAAGTACTTAACGAGTCAATGCTCTGTTGGTGTGTCTCTGTTGCGTTTTGCCCTCTCCCGCCTCTGCCGAGGCACCCTCTCCCACGAGTGGGCGAGGGGAAGGCTGGCGTTGGGTGGAGACGTTTAGCTTGGAGGCTAGGGCATGCTCTGCCTCTGGTGGGATGCTCTCCCACAAGTGGGCGAGGGGAAGGCTGGCGTTGGGTGAAGACGTTTAGCTTGGAGGCTAGGGCTGCTCTGCCTCTGGTGGGATGCTCACTGACACGTTCATGCTTCTTTCCCATGCTTCTTTCCCTTTGAGGGCAGCGTTGATGAGTGCAAGCCGATCTGTCGTAGCGCAAAAGTAGCGAAGGCTACGACGTTTCCAATGAGGATCAATATGGATGTTATCGATCAAGCGGTAGGCCTGCTGCGCGCGGGTGAGCTCGTCGCTTTTCCGACCGAAACCGTATACGGCTTAGGTGCGGACGCGAGCAATCGACAAGCAGTCGCCAAAATTTTTGCCGCAAAAGCTCGACCAGCAGACCATCCTTTAATCGTTCATCTGCCCGGCGCGGGGCATCTAGAGCATTGGGCAAGAGAAATTCCAGAGATTGCTTGGGATCTGGCCGAAAGTTTTTGGCCAGGACCGCTGACCTTGATTCTCAAGCGCGCGCTGGCAGACAACATGGCCTTGGATTGGGTTACTGGCGGTCAGGACAGCATTGGTTTGCGTGTGCCAGCGCACCCGCTCGCGCTTGAGCTCTTGCGTTGCTATGCCGAAGCCGGGGGTGGTCTGAATGGGCAGTCTGGCTTAGCGGCGCCGTCGGCTAACCGCTTTGGCCGTATCAGCCCAACGCAGGCGGCGCATGTGCGCAGCGAGCTGGGCGAACGCGTGCCGCTGATTCTCGACGGTGGCGCCTGTCAATTCGGCATTGAATCAACGATTCTCGATCTTTCCGGCGACCCCACTTGCCCGCCGCGTGTGCTTAGGCCGGGGCACATCAGTGCTGAGCAGATTGCCATGGTTTTAGGCGTACTCCCGACCAGTGGTGCCAGCGCGAGCAGCGATTCTCTGGCGCAGAATGCCAGGCCAAGAGTCTCGGGCAGTCTGGCTGCGCATTACGCACCGAGTACGCCTATGCAATGGCTAGACGCGCCGCAATTGCGCGCAACAATTCAGGCGCAAGCGGCTTTGGGGCGCGTCTGCGCGGTGTTGTCGCATTCGCCTGAGCTGGCGCGCGCGCTTTCCAGCGCAAAACAAAACACAGGCGCGCTGCATTTTCCTTGCGTCGAGGCGCACCTGCCGAGCGAGCCGCAGGCGTATGCGCAAGCTTTGTACGCGGCTTTACGCACCTTGGATCAATCCGCCGCAGCGCTTATTCTGGTTGAACGCATTCCCGCCGACAGCACTTGGCTTGCGGTCGCGGATCGTTTGCACCGCGCCGTGTGCGGTGCCGGAATTGCGCCTGCTTAGGCTTAGCTTATTAGCTCATAGGCTAGGGGGCTGGCTTGTTTGCGCAGAGGCACGCGCACGCGTTGTGGCGCAAATTGAATTCATCCCTCAGGATTGTCGAAGAGCGAGCTTGCTTCTGCTAGAATCGGTCGGTTTTCTCTACCCCTGTTTGTGAGCTATGTGAGCTATGACTGTTCCCTTGGATCACACCTTCATCATCATCGGTCGCACCAATGCGGGTAGCGATTTTCGGCCAAGCGACTGGGCTGAGCGCCTGTGTGGCGTGCTATCTGCTTTTGGTAGCGCAAAAAAAATGAAGTACTCGCCCTACGTTGGTCCGGGCAATTACGATGGCTGCAAAGCTGTTTTTGTCGACGGCAGATTGCACGAAGTCGAGCCTATGGCTTATCGCTTCATCCTGAATTTTGCGCAAGACAATGATTTGCAATGTGTCGACGGGGTGTGTGCGATTGATGTTAAAAGCGCAAAGCCAGCGCCTTGAGTCATCCGAGCAGTTTTAAGCCCTAAGGTTCAAGCCATTAAGGTTCAAGCCATTAAGGTTCAATCCCTTAAGGCTCAAACATTAAATTCCTCAGTAGCATTTTTCAGTAGCGCAAACACAGTGTTTTAAAGCGCTGTTTGCTTCCGCTGGCTAAGCCTGAGCCAAGCAAGCCAAGCAGAAGCAAGCCCACCTTATTCCTCCAAAAGACTACGCAGCATCCAGGCATTTTTTTCGTGCACTTGCAGACGTTGCGTTAGCAAATCGAGCGTCGGTTGATCGTTGGCACCTTCTGCAATGGGCGCCATGCTGCGTGCCGTACGCGCCACGGTTTCTTGCGCATCGACGAGTTGTTTGATCATCTCTTTAGCCTTAGGCACACCCTCAGCTTCTTTGATCGCGGTGAGCTTGGCAAACTCTTGATAGCTGCCCGGAGCAGGGAAACCGAGCGCGCGTATGCGTTCGGCGATTTGGTCTAAGGCGATCCATTGTTCGTTGTATTGATCCATAAACATCAAATGCAAGGTTTGGAACATAGGGCCTGTGACGTTCCAGTGGAAATTGTGCGTTTTTAGATAGAGCGTGTAGCTATCGGCAAGAAAGCGCGATAAGCCCTCGGCAATCGCGGCGCGGTCGGTACTGCTAATGCCAATGTCGATCTTCATTTGCTGGGCTCCTGGGGGTGGTCAATGACGGATAAGGTGGTCGAAGGCGCCTAGAGCAGCTTTTGCGCCGTCTCCCATGGCAATGATGATTTGCTTATAAGGCACGGTGGTGACATCGCCCGCAGCAAAGACGCCGGGTAAGGAAGTTTGCCCGTGCTGATCAACTTCTATTTCGCCATAGCGGCTGAGTTTAAGCGTGCCTTTAAGCCAGTCGCTATTAGGGAGTAAGCCGATTTGTACAAAGACGCCAGCAACTTCTACGCTATGCAGGCGCTCAGTGCTGCGTTCAAGGTAGCGCAGTTCGGTGACTTTTTTGCCGTCACCTTTGATCTCAGTTGTTTGAGCATGGGTCAATACGCTGACGTTGTGCAGGCTGAACAGTTTTTTCTGGAGCACGGCGTCGGCGCGCAGATGTTCGTCGAATTGCAACAAGGTCACGTGTTCGACGAAGCCCGCCAGGTCGATTGCTGCTTCAACACCCGAATTGCCGCCGCCGACAACCGCGACCCGTTTGCCTTTAAACAGCGGTCCATCACAGTGCGGGCAATAGGCAACGCCTCTGCCGCGATATTCGTTTTCGCCCGGCACGTTCAGTTCGCGCCAGCGTGCGCCGGTGGCCAAGATCACAGTTTTACTGCGCAAAATCGCGCCGCTCGCTAACTCAATACTGATGTTCTCACCGGCTTTCTGCGCTGGTTTGAGTGCCTCTGCGCGTTGTAAATTGAGGATGTCTACGGCGTAGCTCTTAACGTGTTCTTCGAGCGCAGCAACCAATTTTGGCCCCTCTGTTTCGGGTACGGAAATGAAGTTTTCAATCGTCATCGTATCCATCACTTGCCCGCCAAAGCGCTCGGCGACAAGGCCGACGCGAATGCCTTTGCGTGCGCCGTAAACCGCAGCGGCCGCCCCCGCCGGACCAGCGCCGACGATGAGTAAATCAAAGGGGGGAAGCGCCTTAATTTTTTCTGCTTCACGGGCGAGGACGCGCGTATCGAGCTTGCCGAGTATTGCATCGACGCTCATTCGCCCCTGGGCAAAGGGCTTGCCGTTTAGGTAAATACTCGGTACCGACATGATTTGGCGCGCGTTGACCTCATCTTGAAACAGCGCACCATCGATCATGCTGTGCCCGACCTTTGGATTGAGTGCGGCGATTAAATTCAACGCCTGAACGACTTCTGGGCAATTTTGGCAGCTTAAAGAAATGTACGTTTCAAACTGAAAATCGCCGTCTAAACCGATAATTTGCGCGCGGCTTTCTTCACTGATTTTGGGCGGGTGTCCGCCTACGTGCAACAAAGCCAAGACCAGCGAGGTGAACTCGTGCCCGCTCGGGATGCCGGCGAAACGGATAGTGCCTGCTTTGCGTTTTGACTCTGCTGCGCTTGACTCGAATAAGTCGCTGCTCAGGCTAAAAGAAGGCATCCGTTGCTGCGGATCGTGCTCTGTTTCTAGCGAGATAAGGCTTGATAAAGCAGTTAATTCTTTGAGCAAGCCAAGCATTTCTTGTGCTACGGCCTGCTCATCCACGTTCGCCACGATGCGCACAGGGCGGCTTAATTTGGCGAAATGGCTGCTGAGTTGTGCCTTGATTGGGCTATCGAGCATGGCTTGTGTACTCCTGAAATAGTCTTGATGGGCGGTTTAGCTCGCCCATCAAGGTAGGGATCGCGTTTTTATATTTTTCCGACCAAATCAAGCGACGGCGCTAAGGTGACATCGCCTGCCTGCCACTTGGCCGGGCAAACCTCGCCTGGGTGTGTCGCGACGTATTGAGCTGCTTGTATTTTGCGTTTCAACTCTTTGGCATCACGACCAACCCCGCTGGCGTTGATTTCGATGATCTGAATTTTTCCAGACGGATCGACGACAAAGCTGCCGCGTTCGGCCAGCCCGGCTGATTCGATCATCACGCCAAAATTGCGCGTAATCGTGCCGGTGGGGTCGCCGAGCATCGGGTATTGAATTTTTTTGATCGTCTCCGAGCTGTCGTGCCAGGCTTTGTGCGTGAAATGCGTATCGGTCGATACGGAGTACACCTCGACGCCTAGTTTTTGCAAAGCGGCGTATTCATCGGCCAAATCGCCTAGCTCGGTTGGGCAGACGAAGGTGAAGTCAGCGGGGTAAAAAAAGACGACAGACCATTTGCCTAGTAAATCAGCCTCGCTAATCTCGACAAATCGACCTTGGTGGTAGGCCGTTGCTTTGAAAGGTAAAACTTGCGTATTGATGAGCGATGTGTTCATGACTTTCTCCTAAATTAGCGTGTTGTTTAAAAGCGCATCACCTTGCTTGGGGGGTGACAGGAAGCGATTCTAGGCAGTGCCTATTGATATGTATAATCGTATTTTTAAAACAGTTCGATTTATAAAACCTATCAAAGAAGGCTAGGCTCATGACGCTCAATGAACTTCGCTACCTAGTGGCCGTCGCACGCGAACGCAATTTTCGGCGTGCCGCAGCGCTCTGCTTTGTGAGCCAGCCTGCGCTCAGCTTGGCGATCCAAAAGTTAGAAAACGAGCTAGGCGTTCAATTGTTTGAACGCCGACGTGCGGATATCACGCTGACGCCCGTCGGTATTCGGGTCGTTGAGCAGGCGGCGCGTGTTTTGGACGAAGCAGAGAAAATCCGTGACTTGGTTAGAAGCGAGTCGGACCAGCTAAAAGGCGCTTTACGCCTGGGGGTAATCCATACGATAGGGCCTTATTTGTTGCCGCAACTGGTGAGCAAACTGCACAAACAAGCGCCCCAAATGCCCTTGGAAGTTGAAGAAAACACGACGGAATCACTCTCAGAACAATTGCGTAACGGGGTTATTGACGCGGCAATCGTCGCTTTGCCGTTCACGCTGCCCGGCATCACGCACCGCGCTTTGTACGACGAAGCTTTTGTCGTCGTGGTGCCGAGCAATCACCCTTGGGCAAAGAGAAAAAGCATTGCTGCGCTTGAATTGGCGCAAGAAAAGGTTTTGCTGCTCAATAGCGGCCATTGTTTTAGCAATCAAGTGGTTGAAGCTTGCCCAGAACTTTCGCGTACGGGGCTTGTGCGTCAAGGCAACTCGCTAGAAACACTGCGCAATATGGTGGCCAGCGGGCACGGCATTACGGTACTGCCGTGTAGTGCGACCAGCGCGCGTCAGCGTGATCCTTTGCTCAAAGCAATCCCTTTTGTCGCGCCAGCACCAGCGCGACGCGTTGCGCTAGCGTGGCGCAAAAGTTTTGCGCGAACTGAGGCAATCGAGGCTTTAGCGGCTGCGGTAGGCGAAATCGAATCTGCTTGTTTTGTCAAAATCGAGGCGGCGTAGCACGGCTGCAAAGCACTTGCGCCAGCGCTGAGCAGATCAGTTTCACAGCCACTTGGAAACATTTAAGGCGATCAATAAACACTTAAAAAGTTACGCCACAATTACAAACTTTCTCGAGTTCTTGTAAACTGCGCCGCCTTGTGGCATCAGCACGTTTTCTCCAATACCCAAACTCAGCTCCGCGCAAATCTTTCGCACCTTCGCAGCATCATGGACATGCCCTATGAATGACTCAGACAACAAAGCACCTGAACCCGAGCTGATTGAGCACCCAAGCACCGCAACGGCGACAGCACCCGCAGCAGAAGCGCCAAAGCCCTTAGCCAAACGCCTCAAAACCTGGTTGCGCCGACATCCGTTCAGCAGCCTATTACTCGCCCTGATCGTCCTCTACACGCTGTACACCTCGATTGAGTCCTGGATCATGGGACCGAATATCAACGCCCACCCACAGCAGAAGGTCGTGATCGAGGGAAGTTTTCCGTTTGGTTTGGGTTTTGATTTAATCCTGCAACCGAGCTACGGATCGAAAAACCCAAGTTGCAAAAGAACCGCCAGAGCATTCTTGATTTTCCCCATGAGAGAGGTAAATCGACGCATGGTCTTGCCCTTTAGCGTTCAGCGTTTAGGCAATGATCGTTATCGCGCCGAGTATTTTTTGGACTACGTTGCGCCCGGGTTTTGTGACTGGCAGAACACAGGGTTGGGGTATCGGATTGCGGGGAATAAGCAGACTAGTGAATTGGTTCGAGTATTGGATGCAGGTTTAACATCGAACACACATATACAAAGAATTTGTAGCTACTCTTCTTTACCTGCTTATCCAATTCCCAAACCTAATCGCCTCGTTGTTTCTTGTACGGAAACCCCTATGAATGTTGGCGACAAGCCAAAAACTGACACCTCACAATTTGATTTTATTTGGCAAGGAGAACACTAAAATGGCTTACAACATCAACTATGCGTACTTATCTGATCTTGTCTATCAGGTAAGCGAAGCAGATGCTAAAACTCACAAAGAATTCACCGACCCAACTACAAGCAACACCTGGAGAGTAGAGGATTTCGCCTCAATCGAAAACACCGGCTACCAAGGCGCCGTCTTCGTCAACACCCAAACCCACGAAGTCGTTCTGGCCAATCGCGGCACTGAGCTGGGCTCGGGCAGAGATCTACTTAATGACCTCAGCATGGGCATAGGCAAGCTTCCCAGCCAATACGAATCCGCTTCTGAGTTTTACGGCACCGCCACACAAATCGCCGCCCGATACGGCATCCAAGACGCGGACATCACCATCACCGGCCATTCCCTAGGCGGCGCACTCTCGCAGCTGCTGGGCGCGGCGCACGGTAACTTTACGCAAACGTTTAACGCGTATGGCGCGGGCAATCTGCTCGATCAGCTGGGGATCGAGCAGGGCGATTTTTCCAATATCCATAACCAGGTGATGGATCATGATTTCGTTTCCATCCTCCCCGGCAGCCAAATGATAGGCGCCACAACCAATTACAAAACGGCAACAGACGATTTCCACAACAGCGCCATCGGCCAAGCCGTAGCGCAAATCAACAATGTACCGTTGATCATGCACATGCTCTTGTCACACAGCATCGGCAATTTTTTACGCGACCCGAGTCTCGCCGAGCAAATCGGCACTTTAATCCGCATCAACGCGATCAATCCGATCACGGCATTCCTCGAGTCTTTGCATCGGACGACGTTGACCTTGGACGATTTGGTCGATGCGTTTACGCAGGATGTGCTCGAACAGTCCAGGCTGAGGATCTCCCCCCTAATCAACACCCTCTACCAATCCGCGCGCACCTTCATCGCCCGGCG
>JAZKFR010000077.1:0-2611 GCA_040386295.1 Pseudomonadota bacterium
CCCTTCTTTAAAGACTTTGAAGACGTTGAGCTATGGGAAACGCTACGCATCAGCAGCTGGCGCAACTTCTCCCCCGAGGTCACGATCATCCAAGAAGGCACGCACGAACGCAGCTTCGGCGTCATCATCGAAGGCTTTGTCGAAGTCTCTTCAGAAGGCCGCAGCATTTGTCGCCTCGGCAGTGGTGAGGTGATTGGCGAACTCGCCTACCTGCATCCGAGCGAGGCAATACGACGCGCCTCGGTACTGACTCTGGAACAAACGCTCTTCCTCGAAATCAATAGCGCCGCGCTTGATCTCGCCTCAGAAGAGCTGCAATCACGCTTCCAAAAAATTCTCATCGCGCAAGTACTAGAACGCCTGCATACGGCCAATACTCTGCTCGCCAAATTGGGTGCCCCCGCAGTCAAAGGCAGTAGCGCCCTCTGCGATGTCGAGCTAAGCCTTTTATGAACGACGCAGAAAATACTCTGCACAAAGAACAAAACGATGGCCAAGCTAGAATTGATCAACAACCCCTGATCAACCCTTAATTTTTCAAGAGCGCTAAACATGAAGCCCAACTTCAAAAGCTATTTAATCGACAACGAAAACGGTCAAATTCAAAGCCGCTTCACGCTCCTTTCGCCAGATCAACTCGACCCTGGCGAAGTCAGCATCAAAGTGGCTTACAGCAGCGTTAACTACAAAGACGCCCTCGCCACCAGCGGCGCCGGACGTATTGTTCGCCGCTATCCATGCGTCGGCGGGATAGACCTCTCAGGCATCGTCGAAGACAGCAAGGATGCACGTTTCGTGCCGGGCGACGCCGTGTTGGCGACCAGCTTCGATCTCGGCATTGCCCACCACGGCGGCTACGCCGAATACGCGCGCGTACCGGCGAGCTGGGTATACCCCTTGCCCACCGGGCTTTCTCTAATCGACGCCATGGCTTTGGGCACTGCCGGTTTTACTGCGGCGCTCGGCATCGTGCGCATGGAAGAAAACGGCCTGACTCCAGAACGTGGGCCGGTCATCGTGAGCGGCGCCAGCGGCGGCGTCGGCAGCCTCGCAGTCAATATGCTCGCCAATCTCGGCTACACGGTCAGCGCCCTAACCAGCAAAAGCAGCGAGTCTGATTACTTAAAACACCTGGGCGCCAGCACCGTCATCGCCACCAACACGCTCGAACTGCCGCCAACACACGCCCTACGTCCCTTAGGCAAAGCCACCTGGGCCGGCGCCATCGACAACCTGGGCGGCGATGTACTTGCCTGGATCGCCAGCACCATGCAGCAAGGCGGTACGATTGCCAGCATCGGATTGGCCGCCAGCGCGCAACTCAACACCACCGTGATGCCGTTTATCCTGCGCGGCGTCAGCCTACTCGGCATCGACTCAGGCTATATCGGAGAGCCCTACCGTAGCCGTGTCTGGCAACGCCTGGCCAGCGATTTACGTCCGCCGCAGCTCAAGGACATCACGCAAGTCATCCCTTTTTCAGCCTTGCCTGAAACGCTTGAGGCCTTGCTGCAAAACCGCTCGCACGGACGCTGGGTGGTGGCGATTGATCCTGCCTTGCCCCCAGTTTGACCGCGTACTCAAAGTCTGTTGAATGCGCGTTGAACGCAGATTTAAATCACATTTAAAACAATATTTTAAACGCATAAGCTCAAGCTAATACTAAGCTTGAAGTTCCCCGTTTTTTGAAAACACAAACCAGATGACCTACACCGCAGCCTCGATTTCCGTACTCAAAGGACTCGAACCCGTTCGCCATCGTCCCGGCATGTACACACGCACCGATTGCCCGCTGCACATCATCCAAGAAGTCATCGACAACGCCGCTGACGAAGCGCTCGGCGGGCATTGCAGCAAAATCGCCGTGACCCTGCACCGCGATCAATCGGTCAGCATCGAAGACGACGGACGCGGCATCCCGATTGAGCTACACCCCAGCGAAAACGTCCCCACCATAGAACTGGTATTCACCCAACTGCACGCTGGCGGCAAATTCAACAAAGGCGAACAAGACTCAGCCTACCGCTTCTCCGGTGGCCTGCACGGCGTCGGCGTCTCTGTAACCAACGCGCTCTCGACTCGGCTAGAAGTAGAAGTCATTCGCCAAGGCGCACGTCACCGCCTGGCTTTCTCCGGCGGCGCGCTGATCGAGCCCTTGCAACAAATCGGCAGTGCACCGAAAAAAACCAGCGGTACCCGTATTCGCGTCTGGCCGGACGCGCAATTTTTCGACAGCGCCAACATCCCCGTCGCCGAACTGACCCGCCTACTGCGCAGCAAAGCCGTACTCCTGCCCGGCTTGCAAGCTTCGCTGACGATAGAAGCAAAGCAGGGCGAGGCAAACAAAGCAGCGAGCGAAACTCGGCACTGGTGCTTCGCGAATGGCATGCAGCAATATCTGAGCGAACAAATCGAACAAATCGAACAACTTGAACCAAGCGAAGAAACAGCCCAGAACGACGACAAGGAGCAGGACGAAACAAGGGATAAAAACGCGCATAACGCTGCCGAGCGAAGCCCTGAGCTCATCCTGTTTACCAGCGAAAAATACGCCAAACCCGGCGACGAGAATTTCCCCCCCGGTGCAGGTGCCGCCTGGGCCTTGGCGTGG
>JAZKFR010000078.1:0-9407 GCA_040386295.1 Pseudomonadota bacterium
GGGCGAGGGAATGATGCTGGTCAGTGAGCGCGTAGTCGCTTGTGCAGAGGTCTTCGAAAATGGGAATTAGGCTAAAAACAGGCGGTATGCCGGATGATTGCTTTCGTTCCAATAGGCGTAGCCCAAGGTCTCTAAGAATACTGAAAACGCGTCCATCTCAGCGGGGGGAACCTGCATGCCGATCAGGACTCGCCCATAGTCGGCGCCGTGGTTGCGGTAGTGGAAGAGTGTGATGTTCCAAGTGCTGCCCATGTGATTTAAAAAATTCATCAGCGCACCCGGTCGCTCCGGGAACTCAAAACGATAGAGCAGTTCGTTGTCTATAAAAGCCGATCGGCCACCGACTAAATGACGAATATGGGCTTTCGCCATTTCGTCGTCTGTCAGGTCTAAGGTGGCGTAGCCATGCTGTTTTAGTTGTTCGACTAAGGCGTGCGACTGCGCGCGCGAGCTGACTTGAATGCCGACGAAGACATGTGCCTCGCTGCTGTTGTTATGGCGGTAGTTAAATTCGGTAATGTTGCGCGCGCCGATCAAGGAAACAAATTGACGGTAGCTGCCGGGGGTTTCCGGCAGGGTGACGGCAAAGACCGCTTCACGTTGCTCACCGAGTTCTGCGCGTTCGGCGACAAAGCGTAGGCGATCAAAATTCATGTTGGCGCCAGAGGCAATCGCGACTAGGTTCTGCCCTCTGATTTGCTTGCGTTGAACGTATTCTTTGAGTCCGGCCACGGCGAGCGCGCCGGCTGGCTCGAGTATGGCGCGTGTATCTTCAAAAACGTCTTTGATCGCGGCGCATAGTGCGTCGGTATCGACCGAAATCATCTCGTCTACGTATTGCTGACAGAGACGGAAATTTTCTGCGCCAACGTATTTGACGGCGGCGCCATCGGCAAAGAGGCCGACGTGCTCTAGGCGAATTCGCTTGCCTGCCTTGAGCGAGCGGGTCATGGCGTCGGCGTCTAGCGTTTCAACGCCGATGATTTTTGTTTCTGGGCGTAGGCGTTTGATATACGCCGCAACGCCGGAAATTAGGCCACCACCGCCGACGCAGCAAAACACGGCATGAATAGGGCCGGAGTGCTGGCGCAGAATCTCCATGCCAATCGTGCCTTGTCCAGCGATGATTTCGGGGTCGTCAAAGGGGTGCACAAAGCTTAAGTTTTCTGCTTTCTGCACAGTGAGCGCGTGCTGATAAGCCTCGTCGTAGGATTCGCCGGAGAGGATTACTTCGCCGCCTAGCCGCTTTACCGCTTCTATTTTGATGTGCGGTGAGGTGGTCGGCATCACGATGATCGCTCGGCATGCTAAGTGCGCCGCAGCGAGGGCAACGCCTTGCGCATGATTGCCGGCTGAGGCGCAGATGACGCCAGAGGCGCGTTGCTCTGGCGAAAGCTTGGCGATTTTGTTGTACGCGCCCCGTAATTTAAAAGAGAAAACGGGCTGCATATCTTCGCGTTTGAGTCGCACCTGGTTGTGCGTGCGCGCAGAAAGGTTTTTCGCTAAATCCAGGGGGGTCTCGATTGCAATGTCGTAGACCTGGGCGTTGAGGATTTTTTCGAGGTAATCGGGGTGTTGTATAGCGGGGTGCTGCATAGCGCGCTGCCTTATGTGAATTGATCGCACGCCAAACCGTGTCGTCATCAAGCCGATGAAATCCTTGGGATGTTCTGCTTGCTTAGTGTTTTAAGCCATCAACGCCGCATCACGCTAATCTGGCCTTGAACAGTTTGTTGACGGCAAAAACTCAGGGCGCTTGGCGCAATTTCTGCGTCAGCAAATTGGCCAGTTCGGGGCTGAGCACTGGGCTAGATTCAGCGCGTAAGAAGGCCTCCTTGGCTTCGGCCAAACGCCCTTCGCTTTCGAGCGCCAAGCCAAGCCCTAGCCACCAACGACCTTCGCTTGGCGCCAGTCTGGTTGCCGCTTGGTAGCTCTCGATGGCTTCTTTATTACGCCCTAAACGTTGCAAGACATGGCCGATGAATCCTTGATAGTCCGAGTTGTTTAGCGCGGCGGGTAAGCTGCGTTGTAAGGTTTGTAGGGCAGCGCTTAGCTCGCCACGCTCAACCTGCAAACGTCCTAGGCTCATTGCCCAAGCAGTTTGCATGGGCAGAATCTGCAGGCCGCGCTGTAAAAGCTCGATTGCTTCGTCAATACGCCGCTCATCGATCAGCAGTTTGAATAACAGTTGCCGCGCTGCGCTATGCGTTGCGTCGATTTTGAGTGCTGCATTGAGTTGTTCTGCTGCCTGTTGTGAATGCCCCGTATTGAGGGCAGTGAGCGCTTTGCGATAAGCGTTGTTGGCGCCCTCGCTGCGTTCGTTTGCGCCGCCCGAGGCGGCTGATTTTTCGATCAGAACTTGCCCGTTCGCCGGCGCTGCCGCCGTGTGATCTTTGCTGCTTTGCGTCTCGCGCGGCAGGTGTAAGGCGGTGGTCAGGCTCAGGCCAGTATCGCGTTCTGCACGCATTTGTTGCGTTGACGTACGACGTTCTGGTGGGATATTGGGCAAGCTGCTGGGCAACGGCGTCGGGCTGAGTACGGGATTTTCTGCTGCCGGCAAGGCGGGAGGCGAGAGGCTGGGGGATGCCTGCTGGGCTGAGCGCGCAGTGTCGATGCTTGTTGCCGCTGGAGGGGGAGCCGCTGCTGCGCTTTTCTCGCTAGGCGTGCGTAGATACCAGAAGGCGCTGCCAAGCAGTAGCGCCACCACCAAGCCGCCAGCAAATAGCCAAGGCCATTGGCTTGTGTGCACTATAGGCAAAGCGCGGACGGCGCTGGGTAAGCCGGAAGTCTGTCCGGTCACCGCAGTCGCGCGACGCGAGTCTAGATCTTGCAACATCTGATTGATCAAACTCATGTTTGCTGTATTCCTCTTGAGGGGGGCATGGCGTCATGCCAATGCGCATTAAAACCGGCACTTTGTCGCGTTGTTAGAGTGTTGGAATGTTGGAATGTTGGAATTTTGATTTCGCCTTGCCTTTTGCTCTGTCGGGGGGCGGATTTACCACCAACCAGGGTGGCCCGCACCTTCGGTGTCTTTTGCCGCCATACGTACGTGCCGTGCCTTAATCATGTGTTTGCCTTCGCCAAAAACGAGCAGCATCGCCTTATGCGCCAAGATGTTGACCAAACGCGGCGTACCCCGGCTGGCACGCTGCAAGCCACGTATCGCCGCTGCGCTAAAGAGGAAGTGACCGCGAAACCCAGCGACACGCAGGCGATGCGCTAGGTAGTGTTCTAGCTCTTGTTTCGTCAGCGTGCCTAGCCGGTAATGGAAGGAGATGCGCTGTAGGAGTTGGCGTACTTCGTCCCGTTTTAGCTTGTCGTCTAGTTCGGGTTGCCCAAACAGGACTATTTGCAGCAATTTCTGCTTTTCTGTTTCTAAGTTCGACAGTAAACGTAGTGCTTCCAGGGTCTCTATCGGCATCGATTGCGCTTCATCGATACAAACGACGACCCGTTTTTTGGCGCGCGCAAATTCGAGTAAGGCGAGATTGATTTGGCGTAGTAGGTGGTAGTTATCCAGATGGGATGCGTCGTTGATGCCCAGTTCTTCGGCCAAGGCGCAGAAGAAAGTATGGCTGTCGAGGTTCGGGTTGGGCAAGTAGGCGGTGACCCAGCTGTCGTCAAAGGTTTGCAGCAGGCGGCGGCAGAGCAAGGTTTTGCCCGTGCCGACCTCGCCGCTGATTTTGACAAAGCCTTCGCCCCCGTTGAGCGCCATTAGAAGGGTATTGAGCGCCTCTTGGTGCATGCGTACCGAGTAGATAAAACTGGTGTCCGGGGTGATGCTGAAGGGAAGTTCGTTTAAGCCAAAGTGGTTTAGATACACGAGCTGCTCCCTGGTTTTGCTACGTGTGCGGCGGGTTCTTTGGGTGGGGGTGTCGGTAGGTGGCTTAGGTCAGTGCGACGGCTCATGGTGTTGATCCTCTGCGCGGGTCAAATTGCTCAAGCCGATCCTGTGTGTCGACTAGGTCGCTTTTCCAATCCGATGCGCTTTCGATGATGGTGGGTTTGATCAAAATGACCAGTTCGCTTTTGCGCAAAGAGTTGCTGCGCTGACCGAATAAAGAGCCCAGGCTTGAGTTTGTGGTGCCAGGCAAGCCGGTGCGGTCGGCGGATTGTTCATGCTTCATCAAGCCGCCAATGGCGACGATATTGCCGTCTTGTACGCGCACGATGCTGTCGGTTTCGTTGATGGTGCTGGTGGCCAAGGGCAAGCTGAGTTGCCCGACTGAGCCTAGGTCAACCGTCTTTTGCTTCTCGGTGACGACGCTAATCGAGGGGTGTATGTGCAAAATAATGTTGTTTGCATCGTCGATCTGCGGGGTGACATCCAGGGCAATCCCGGAGAAAAAGGGTTGTAGCGTCACCGAGGGCGTGGTCACGTTGCTGGTGCCGTTAGAGCTGACTGTGGTGCTGACATTGGTGACGAAAAATTCATCGTTGCCGACTTTGAGCACCGCTTTTTGGTTGTTGATGGTGGCGATACGCGGGCTGGAGAGGACTTGCACGTTGCCTTGCGTTTCAAGGAACGTCAGCAGCGAGGCAAAATTAGCGGTTTGGAAGGCGAGTCCGACGATGTTTTTGCTGCTTGAGGTAATGATCGAACCGGCTGCCGAGCCTGGTGTGATGGCGACACCGGGGGTGGCGAGCGAACCTGTGACGCCGATGCTGCTGCCTGGGGAAACGACCCCGAGCCCAAAGCGTTGGCGGCCATTCGCGCCGCCGCCAAAAGCGGCCCAGTTGACGCCTGATTGATAGTCTTCATTGAGCGACACTTCGATAATTTTCGCTTCGAGCATGACTTGGCGTTCAACAATGAGTTGCGTCAGCTTGAGGTAGTTTTCGACGGCGCGTAATTCTGTGGGGAAGGCTTTAACTAAAATAACGCCGGAGCCGGGGCTAATGATGGTGCTACGACCGTCTTCAGTCCCGACGATGCTCTCCAGGGCTTGGCCTAATTCGCGCCAGAAGTCGCTGTCTGAGGTGGTGTATATCCGGCTACTTTGCGCGCCGGATGCGTTCATATTGGATCCACCGTTGTTGCCAGAACCATTGCCCAGATTGGGCGCCGCACTGCCGTTGCTGCTGGTGCCGCTGTTGCTGGCGCCGTTGGTGACCGAGATTGAGCTGGAGGTGACGCGCAGATCAGATTGCCCCTGCCGTCTGCCTGCCAGGTAGTTCACCTGAAATGCCCGGGTTTGCAAGGTGTTCGATTGAATATAAATGCGCGTGCCCTGCATCCTGAATTCGTAACCGTAGAGCTCGCGTAGCGTTTCGAGCACCTCACGTACCGTCACATTTTTTAGATTAACGGTGATTTTTCCGGCCACATCGGGCGCTAAGAGCATGCTGTACGGCGTGCCGGTGACTAAGGCCATAAAAACTTGGTTGGCGGGCGCATTGCTGACCGCTAGGTCAAAGCGCGCTTCAGCGTTTGCCGGCGGCGTCGGGGTGCCGAGTTGCAGCGGTGGGAGCATTGCTTGGCTGAGCGTGTCTTTGCTCGTCTGGCTTGGGCTGCTCGCCGAGCTGTTGACAGCTTGCTTGAGCGCTTGGTCGATTTGACCGAAGGTTTCTCCCGCGTGCTTTTGCCCGGACGCGCAGCCAGCAAGCAGCAGGATCAGGCAGCTGATAGAAAAGCAGTGCGCGCAACGCAGACTGGGTGTCTTAACTCTATGAGTCATGGTTTGTCTTTGCTCTGTCTGATGGGGTGATCGGAGTGGTTCGTTTGCGTGGTGCTGTCGGCTTAACCGGTGTCGTCTTAGGTTGTTTGAGATTTGGGTTGAGCAACAATCGCTCAACGCCGTTCGGTCCAGCGAGTACTGCTTCGTTTTCGCTTAGTCCAATTAGGCGACTGGTGCCGTATTGGCCGCCTAATTCGACGAGTTGTCCGCCAATGAGTGCGCTGGGTTTGCCCTGCTTACGAATGATCACAGATTGCAGCAAGGCGCCATCGCCCGCTTCGTCAGCAGTCGTACTGGCGTAGGGTCTTTCTAAGGCTTGTGTTGGGTCAGAGAGGCTTGTTTGGGCGACGGCGAGCAAAGGGTAAGCACCGCCGCTTAAACAGGCTAATAGCATCGTCGGCGCCGCGAGCCAGTTGGCGCGCCAGCCTTGTGCCTTGTGCGTCAAATGGTCAGCCATGTGTGTTCCAAGCTTAGGGTGAATACGGTGAGGGTAAGCACCAAGCGTGGCTGCTCTTCGGTGGTCAGCGTCAGCTTGTCCCAGAGGACTTTAATCGGGGCTTGTTCGAGTGCGGCTAAATAGCGCGCTAGATTTTGGTATTTGCCTTCTAAACGAATTTCGACAGCGTGTTTAAACAAGATGTTTTCTGCCGCGTTGTCTACTGTGTTTGCTGCGCTGATTTTGTTCACCGACGAAATGTCTTGCTGACGTTGAGGCGCGTTGGGCGAAGCGATGGCGGTCACCGCTAAGGTGCGCAGGCTGAGCAAGCGTAGGCCGTTGTCGCGGCCAATCAGGTCTTCTAGCAGACTGCGCATGGCTTGTGGCGGAACGAGTATTTTGTTCATTGCCGATAAGCGATTGTCTGTTTCGGCAATTTGTGCTGCCAGTTGCTGTGATGTGCGTTGCGCTGCGGTATCGAGTGTTTGTTCGTTCTGCTTTAACAGCGCCAGCTGCGTGCGTTGCGTTGCCAGCAGGTTTTGTTGCTCACGTAGTTCGCGCTCTGCTAGGCGCAAGCGGATTGTCAGTGGGTCGATATAGAGCACCAGGGCTGCCAACGTGAGCCCGCCGAGCAAGACCAGCGCAATGAGCCAGCGTTCACTCTGTTTTAGCGCGTCGTAACGCGCCATCTGCGCTAATAGCATTTTTTTCATGGTCGCTGCTCTGCTGTGCCGCCCGTCGCGCTTTGCGCAAAAGAGCGGAGGGTTGGCGTTTTGCTTTCTGTATTTTCTGTGTCTGCCGTTTGTTCAGCGTTTGCCGAGCGTAAAACAAAATCGATGGGTGCTGCTTCAGTGTCTGTGTTGTTTGGTGCGGTAGCTGGGGATTTTTTGTGTTGCTTGGCGGCGGTAGTTGAGGCGTCGACGGGCGCTGTGCTTGGTTTTCCGACCTTGCTGTCGATTTGCGCACCGCTCATTTCTAGCGTGGCGAATTGTCGTCCCTGAAATAGCGGATCCTGGCTTAAACGCTTGACGTAGGCGGGGAGTTGCGCTGGTTCAAACAGGCGGCCACGTAGTTCTATCACGGCACCGCCAGATTGAAGACTTAAGCCTGTTAGCCAGACATCGGAGCCTGCTTGCCGCGCAAAGGCAAACAGATAATCGGCAAAACCTCGTTGTTTCTCCAGGGATAGTTCGGACAGGGTTGCTAAAACACCCTGCCGTTCGGCTAAGAGAAGTCGTTGTTCCGCCAGTTTTTTTGCTAGCTCTGGCGAGGCATTACGTTGGCTTATTTTTTGATTTAACGCGTTCAGTTCGGTTTGTATCGTTTGTGTTTCGCTTTGGCTTGTGCTCAATGCGCTTTGGTGTTGTGCCAGCTGGGTGTTTAACCAGGTGGCGAGTGCGACGAGAACAACGAGGAGGAGCAGGCTTGTGCTGCTCAGTTGTCGCGCTGTTGCCCATTTGAATTGTGGGCGAAGGCGTGATTCGTAAAGATTGAGTTGTCGTTTCATCGTGGCTGATCTCGCTCCTGGTGCGCTTATTCGCGGCGTAATGCAGCGCCGATGGCGAGCATATTGGCTGCTTGGAAGGAGAGGCTGCGTAGCGCGGGTACTTTGCCGAGCTCGAGTACTTCGGCCAAATCCATCGCTTGCACGGTGATGTCCACACTCTCGGTAATGGCGTCAACGAGATGCTCAAGCTCGACTGCGCTTGCGACGAGTAGGCGGGAAATGTTGATGTAGCTATGTTGTCGATCAAAATGGTCGAGACTGCGTTGCACTTCGAGCAGCAGTCTATCCATCGCTCGGGCGCGCATCTCAGCGTCCTCAAGCGCCAGGTGTAGGGCGCTGACTTCGACGCGCCGGAAGGCGATCAGCTCGCCCGCGACCGTCAGTGTGAGCAGTCCGCCAGTGTGGTCTAGACGCAAGCAGAGCAAGCCGCGCTGTGGTTCTTCAAACAACACCGCGACGTTGCGCTGGGCTAATTCTGGGATGTCAATACTGTCTAAACGAATCCTCGCCTGCTCGAAACATTGCGCTTGTCTGCGTACATTTTCTGCGCTGGCGATGACGGCGAACAGGCTATTTGCTTGCGTTGCTAGGGCTAAGTCTGAGTTTTGCGCAGGGCGTCCGCCGGGGAGGCTGCTTTTATTCGGTATTTCTATGAAATCTAGACAGGCGTCGTCAACAGGGAAGGAGACGATGGCTTTGAGCTTCCAGCGCAAGGCTTCTTTTTGTTCTGCCAGGGGGACGCTTGGTGTATCGAGTTGGACGATTCTGTAGTGCTCGGCGGCGAGCAAGGTGGTGCAGTTGAATTTGTCTAGGTGGTGACTACGGCGTAAAACTTTTAAGGCGTCGAGTGCGTTGCTTTCGATGCGAAAAACTTCCAGTTGTTCGATGCTGATGCGTTGCCCTGCTTCCACGTCTACATTGACCTGTGCCAAGGCAACGCGATCCGCCTCTGGGAGCACTGCGAGCCTAGCTTTTGAGCTTGTAACGTTTAAAAAGCGCATTCAGACTCCTGGGTTTTGGGCATTTTAGTCGTATGTGCCGGGCGGGTGTTAGCGTATTTCTCGACGGTGAATGATGGGTGCTGGAATTTCGCAAAAGGGGCTGCTGGCTACTGAGGGTGCGGTGCCAGTGCCCAAAGCTGTTTCCGTTGCGCAGACAGGACATTGCGGGGCGTTGGAAAGGTACAGACTGCAGGTCAGTGGGCTAGAGGCGCAATTGTTTGTGCCCAGAATTTGTATGTCGATGATGTTGTATGTGTTTGCTGGCACTTGAAGTGCAAGGGTTTGCTCATAAAAATTACCATCGGATGGGAAAGCGGCTGAATTATTTGCGCACTGCCCAAAAATCCCGTTAAAAGCAGTACGTTTAATGCGTAGGGCAGTAGATATCCACTGTTCACGCTCGGCAGGCGAGTAACCGTAGCCGGTGCGTCCGCACACGCAAAACAAGGGGTTGGCAGTTAGAGGGAGGTTGGTTAACGGCATTGTTTGCGCTGGACAGGAAGTCACTTGTCCATCGACAGGGCAAGCGCCGAGACGGATTGAGATGATCGCTCGGCTATTGGCCGCCATGAGTGATGCGCTGTTGGCTGTCACCAAGAGAAAGCAGAGCAGTTTCAGGAAGCGACTAAAAATAATCCGCTGGCGCATGTTTTCTATCTCTCTTGGTGTCTAGGGCGTGCCGACATCTTCATTTTTTAATCCTCGCGCTTTGTTGGTTTTCTACGTAATTGGCGGTCGTGTTCGCCGCTGGGCAAACGGGGGCATTACACGCGGTCACAACG
>JAZKFR010000079.1:0-10509 GCA_040386295.1 Pseudomonadota bacterium
GAGCGCCGCCGACTTCGTCAATACCGCACGTGGCTTTATGTTTTCTCTCGGTTGTATTCAAGCTTTGCGTTGCCACACCAACAGCTGCCCAACCGGCATTACCACGCATAACCCGCGTTTGCAGCGCGGTTTGGTGGTCGAAGATAAAACCGAACGCGTTGCTTTTTACTGCCGCAACGTGTTGAAGGAGGTGGATATGATCGCCCACTCCTGCGGTTTGCATCACGCCCGGCAGTTTCGTCGCGAGCATGTGCGGATCGTGCAGCCCTCTGGCCAAAGCATTTCGCTTGAGCAGCTTTATCCCTACCCTGAACTACGTCATCAGCAAAGCCAGCCGCTGGCTCGAGAAGCGTAAGCGCGCTGCGTCAGGCGAGCTGGGTGAACGGCCAGGGCAATTGCATCAAAATGCGACTGCCCTGGGTTCGGTGCGGCATCTGCAGATTTTGTTGCGCTTCGGTGTTGATCGGTACGTATTTTGTCCCGGCTCGCGAGCGCGATGTTTACGGATTAATGTGCGTAGAACCAAAATCAGGCGCCTGAAACAAGACACGTAGACGCTAAGTTCAATCTCTTTGATTTATACGCGATGTGTTGCAAACATGTGACTCAAACTCATAGGCTCCGAATTATCTGCAAACAAGCCCAGTTCTTCTCGAATACCTTCCTGACATGCCGCATGCTGTTTTGCCGCTTCGTGTGCCGCTTCATCGACCTCCTGCGCATCTTGCTCGGTCTCCACAAGCTGCAAATAAGCATTTTTCATGGCGGCGACATGCAAATCTTCTAAATCCTCCCCCTCTGGGGTTTCGTGCGCTTTCATAAACGATTCCAGGGCAGTGCGCGTTTCTTGCGACACCGGTTCACCACGCGCCTCGCAATCGGCCCTGTGGCGGGGGCCAAAAGCGTCAAGGTAGGCCATTACATTGGGCCCACGGTCTGTTTCCATGCAAATTCCTCGCCCAAGGAGTTCTAGCGGATTCATGCGCCGGGCCACCGCATAGCTCTGCTCAAAGTACAAAATCGCTGCCTTCGGTACCTGATGATCACGCAGATATTGCTCACTGACTTGACGCTCCGCTACAACGTCCGCCAAGGTAATCGGCGTCCCTCTGCGATAAACGCCGCGAAGATCTGCTCTAAACCGTTCTTCAGAAGAAGCCACGGCGCTTGATGTCGGTACGGGCACGTCATTGCCCTTGTTTAACCTTAAATGCTCAGTATCCGACGCCAAAACGCCCAGCCCTCGCTGACGCTGATAAACAAGCGCTTCTTCGACCTGTTTAAGCTTGCACAGCCTTTGCAAGTGATAGGCGGTTTTGCGCATATCAACAGGCGTCGCCCCAAATTTTTCAAACACAATGCGCCCCAACTGCGCCAACAACGCTGGATGCGCCCTGCCAATCTTCAGCTGCCCACCCTCGATGACCAAGCCAAATTCGTCAGAATTAGGTGCTGCTAAATAGGGGATCGCTTCATGCACGCCAGCGCTGGCGCTCATCCCTAAAGCAAACGTCCAGAAATTTGCCAACTGCCGAACTTGACCGCCAGTAAAGGCTAAAATTACTTGCTCCTTGGTTAACGTTCCAGTCTTAGCAGCCTTCTCCACTGCCGCGTACAAAGGCGGGACAGCATAATCTTTGCCTGGGCCTTCACCCAGTGACGAACTGAGTGTTTCGTAATGCTTTAATGATGAGAAACCGCTAACAGCGGATACCGAACTACAGGTTCGTGCAGCAACCATAAATTGTGAGTATGAGGGGGGGCGTCTAACAAGCGATAACATGACCAACTCCTTATAAAAAATGAAGGCAAAACCCACCGGAACCGGCTAGCGATTTCGGGCGGAGATAATACCGCTTATTTTTCAAAAACAACGTCCCCAGCGACGGCTGCTCAGGGCAATCGCATCAAAACTCAAGTCCTCACTACCGTGAGCGCTTGAAATAATCGTTCACACTTAACGAGTTACAAATGGGCTGTTCACAGCGCCCTGATTTGTGTAGCTTTCTGTCTTCTTGGGTAGACTCATGGGGACGGAGCATGATGTAGTTCCGAGCAATCGCTGGTCTTTGGCGGAAATTTTTTCAGCACTTCCGGATCCGCGTGTGGCGGGCAGATCAAAGCATGACCTGGTAAAAATGTTGGTGGTGACGGTCTGCGGGCTGCTCTGTGGCGTGGACGATTTTGTGGGCATCGCGGCATGGGCAGATGAACGCATAGACTGGCTGCGGCGATTTTTAAAGCTCGAAAACGGAATTCCTTCTCACGACACGTTTTGCCGACTGTTTGGCCTGTTGGATCGAAGCGCTGTAGAAAAGGGGTTCCGTCTCTGGGTGGACAGTGTGCTGCCCGCCTTGGTGGAAGGAACGGTGGTGGCGATTGACGGAAAAGCCAGTCGGCGCAGCAAGATGACGGGGCAACAGGCCTTGCACCTGGTCAGCGCGTTTGCCACAGAGGCACGGCTGATCTTGGGGCAGGAAGCCTGTGCCGAGCAGTCCAACGAACTGACGGCGATCCCGGTTCTGCTCGAAACTCTGCTGCCCAAGGGCACCGCCGTCACCATCGATGCGATGGGCACGCACGGCAATATTGCCCAAGCAATCCGAGAGCGTGAAGCGCACTACGTTCTGGCCATAAAGGACAACCAGCCCAAACTAGCGGAATCGATCACGACCTTCTTCGAGATGGGACAGGCCGAGCAATGGAGGAACACGCCGCACACCTATGCCGAATCGGTAGAAAAGGATCATGGTCGGCTGGAAGTTCGTCGCTGCTGGGCGTTCACCCAGTTGGAATGCCTTGCTGCACCTGAGAAGTGGGTCGACCTGAGCCTGTTCGGCGTGATCGAATCAGAGCGCACAAGCAACGGCAAAACGAGCCACGAGCGCCGCCTCCACATCGGCAGCATTGCCCCTGAGGCCAGCACACGTAGCCAACGTGGTGCGGGCTGACTGGGGAATCGAAACCCGTGTTCATTGGTGTCTCGATGCTGCCCTGAACGATGACCAACTGCGTGCGCGTGTTAAAAATGCCGGCGCCAATCTTGCGATCGTTCGCCGCCTCGTCCTCAATTTGTTTCGCCTTGATGCGTCCAAACGCAAGGGCGGTATCCATACCCGACGCATCTTGGCCGCTTCTTCGGATGCCTACCGCGAAGCGTTACTCGGGGTGTGATCGGTTTGATGCGATTGCCCTGGGGGTGAACGGCTTGCCGGGCAAATCATACGGGTGAGGATGTTAGAATCGCCCCCTCTAAATTCAGGATTCGGGATAAGCAACCATGGCAGGACATAGCAAATGGGCGAATATTCAGCACCGCAAAGGACGGCAAGACGAGAAACGCGGTGCGGTTTTTTCTAAGCTAGCTAAAGAAATTACGGTGGCAGCAAAAATGGGCGGTGGCGACATCGGCTTTAACCCGCGCCTGCGTTTGGCGGTGGATAAGGCCAAAGGCGTCAATATGCCGAAAGACAAAATTGATAACGCCATCAAAAAAGGCACGGGCGAATTAGAAGGCGTTGATTACCTTGAAATTCGCTACGAGGGCTACGGCATCAACGGGGCCGCAGTGATGGTCGACTGCTTGACCGACAATCGGACGCGTACCGTCGCCGAGGTACGCCACGCCTTTAATAAATACGGCGGCAATATGGGCAGTGATGGCTGCGTTGCGTTTCAATTCAAACATTGCGGCCAGCTCTTATTTGCGCCAGGCACTGACGAAGCTGCGTTGATGGAAGCCGCCATCGAGGCGGGCGCAGAAGACGTGCTCAGTAACGACGATCGTTCAATCGAAGTGATTACGCCACCACACGACTACATGTCGATTAAAGAAGCTTTGGACAAAGCCGGGTTTGTCGCTGAGTTTGGCCAGGTCACGATGAAGGCCGATAACGAAGTCGAATTGCTCGGTGAAGACGCGCTCAAAATGCAAAAACTGATCGATGCGCTGGAAAATCTCGACGACGTACAAGCCGTATTTACCAGCGTCTTGATGGACGTTTGAGCTTTATCGCTGCGCACAAGCCAAGCGCCACCCCGCCTGAGGCGACGGCCGGGCAAACTAATTATCAACAGCACGACCCTATTTCCCCATCACACCGTAAAATGGCGCCCTTTTTTGGACTGCGCTTGGAGAAGACTGACGATGACAATTAAATCAGACAAGTGGATTCGTCGCATGGCGAAAGAGCACGGCATGATAGAGCCGTTTGAACCGAACCAAGTGCGCGAGCTGGATGGACGAAAAATCGTTTCATACGGCACCTCCAGCTACGGCTACGACATTCGTTGCTCGAACGAATTCAAGCTGTTCACCAACATCAACTCGACTATCGTCGACCCAAAAAATTTCGACCCCAATTCTTTTGTTGAAGTCAAAAACGACTTCTGCATCATTCCCCCCAATTCTTTCGCCTTGGCAAGAACGGTCGAATACTTCCGCATCCCACGCAGCGTACTGACGGTTTGTTTGGGCAAAAGCACTTACGCCCGCTGCGGCATCATCGTCAACGTGACGCCTTTTGAACCGGAATGGGAAGGCTACGTCACGCTTGAGTTTTCAAACACCACGCCTTTGCCGGCCAAAATTTACGCCAACGAAGGGATTGCCCAAGTTTTGTTTTTTGAGTCCGACGAAGAGTGCGAAACCTCGTACAAAGATCGCGGCGGCAAATACCAAGGCCAGGTCGGCGTCACCTTACCCAAAATCTGATACGCAGCAGGCCGGACGTTTTCTGCGGCACTGCACGTTTCCCTCAACCGCTTATTCGCGTTGCTTTGCCGTAGGAGTTAATTCATGCGTTTCCATTTTCCAGTCATTGTCATTGACGAAGATTTCCGTTCAGAAAACGCCAGTGGGCTGGGGATTCGCGCCTTGGCCAAAGCCATCGAAGACGAAGGCATGGAAGTGCTGGGCGTCACCAATTACGGCGACCTCACCTCGTTTGCGCAACAGCAGAGCCGCGCTTCAGCCTTTATTTTGTCGATTGACGACGAAGAATTTAGTGTCGATACGACCGAGAAAACGATTGCTGGCTTGCGCGCTTTTGTCCAAGAAATTCGTTGTCGCAACGAACGCATCCCGATCTTTTTACACGGTGAAACACGCACCTCGCGCCATATTCCAAATGACGTACTGCGCGAGCTACACGGCTTCATTCATATGTTTGAAGATACGCCAGAGTTCATTGGCCGCTACGTTGTGCGCGAGGCCAAGGCTTATTTAAAAAGTGTGCCACCGCCGTTTTTCCGTGCACTGACACACTACGCCTCGGATGGCTCGTATTC
This sequence comes from Pseudomonadota bacterium, assembly GCA_040386295.1. Lineage (GTDB taxonomy): Bacteria > Pseudomonadota > Gammaproteobacteria > Burkholderiales > Rhodocyclaceae > JAZKFR01. Next base: position 5,290 of record JAZKFR010000079.1, read on the forward strand.
CTGGCACTGCCCGGGGCATTCGGGTGGTGTGGCGTTTCTGAAAAGCCCGGTCGGCCAGATGTTCCACCAGTTTTTTGGCGAAAACATGCTGCGTGCCGACGTCTGCAATGCGGTTGAAGAGCTAGGTCAGTTGCTCGATCACACCGGCCCCGTCGCCGCTTCCGAACGCAATGCCGCGCGCATTTTTAACGCCGATCATCTGTACTTCGTCACCAACGGCACCTCCACCTCAAACAAAATCGTTTGGCACTCGACCGTCGCACCGGGCGACATCGTTGTGGTTGATCGTAACTGCCATAAATCGGTACTGCATTCGATCATCATGACCGGCGCCATTCCGGTGTTTTTGATGCCAACACGCAATCACTACGGCATCATTGGCCCGATCCCGAAAGAAGAATTCTTATGGGAGAACATCCAGAAAAAAATTCAGTCGCACCCCTTCGCGCGCAACGTACAAGCCAAGCCGCGCGTGCTGACCATCACGCAAAGCACGTATGACGGCGTGTTGTACAACGTCGAAGAAATCAAAGAAATGCTCGACGGCAAAATTGACACCTTGCACTTTGACGAAGCCTGGTTGCCGCACGCCGCCTTCCACGATTTCTACGGCGACTATCACGCCATCGGCGCTGACCGTCCGCGCTGCAAAGAGTCCATGGTTTTCTCGACGCAATCGACGCACAAATTGCTCGCCGGGCTATCGCAAGCCTCGCAAATTTTGGTGCAAAACTCCGATACTCGACAGCTCGATCGCGACGTGTTTAACGAGGCCTACTTGATGCACACCTCAACCTCACCGCAATACGCCATCATCGCCTCGTGCGATGTTGCGGCAGCGATGATGGACGCGCCAGCGGGTACCGCACTGGTTGAAGAATCGATTGCCGAAGCGCTCGATTTTCGCCGCGCCATGCGTAAAGTCGCCGAAGAGTGGGGCGTTGATTGGTGGTTCAAAGTTTGGGGGCCGAACGACCTATCAGAAGAAGGCATCGAAGAACGCGCCGCTTGGATGCTCAAGCCGGGCGAACGCTGGCACGGCTTTGGCGACTTGGCCGACGGCTTTAATATGCTTGACCCAATCAAAGCGACGATCATCACGCCCGGTTTGGACGTGGATGGTGACTTCTCAGAGTGGGGAATTCCCGCCGCAATCGTCACCAAATACCTGGCCGAACACGGCGTCATCGTCGAAAAGTGCGGGCTTTATTCCTTCTTCATCATGTTCACGATTGGCATTACCAAAGGCCGTTGGAACACCATGGTGACTGAGTTGCAACAATTTAAAGACGACTACGACCAGAACCAACCGCTGTGGAAAGTCTTGCCCGAATTCGTCGGCAAACATCCGCGTTACGAACGCATCGGCCTCAAAGATCTATGCCGACAAATTCACGACATCTATGCCAGCAGCGATGTCGCCCGCTTAACGACGGAAATGTATCTATCGAATATGGAACCCGCGATGCGGCCAGCCGACGCCTTTGCCAAAATGGCGCACCGCGAGATCGATCGCGTACCGATTGACGACCTCGAAGGCCGCATCACCAGCATCTTGCTCACGCCTTATCCGCCGGGCATTCCGCTGCTGATTCCGGGCGAGCGCTTCAATGGAACGATCGTTCGTTACTTAAAATTCGCGCGCGATTTCAACGAGAAATTCCCCGGTTTTGAAACCGATATTCACGGCCTAGTGAAAGAAATACGCAACGACAAAGCGAGCTACTACGTAGATTGCGTGCGGCAATAAGGCCTTTGCCCAGGCGCCTTTGGCTGCACTTTATTACTTGTGACAAAGCTAAAACAGCGCGTGCCTCAGGCAGCTTGCAGGCTCTGTTCGAGCTGCCCGCGCTTGGCCAATAAAATGATTCATAGAAAATGTGCGCAAGCTTCAGTTAAAATCGCAGGCTCAGCTTAAGAACCCAAGCCCCTAAATATGATTACCGGATCAATTGTTGCCCTTGTGACGCCGATGGACGAAGACGGTCAACTCGACTTCGACGCCCTGCGTCAACTCATCGACCTACATGTGCGCGAAGGCTCGCAAGGCATCGTCATCGTCGGCACCAGTGGCGAGTCGCCGACGCTCAATCTGGACGAGCACTGCGCCCTGATTCGCACTGCCGTTGAACACGCTGCGGGGCGCATCGCGATCATTGCCGGCACGGGCGCCAATTCAACTAGCGAAGCGATTGAACTGAGCCACTTTGCGCAAAAAGCAGGCGCATCGGCCACGCTGTCCGTCGTGCCCTATTACAACAAACCGACGCAAGAAGGCATTTATCAGCATTTCCGCTCGATTGCCGAGCACGTCGACATCCCGCTGATTTTGTACAACGTACCTGGGCGCACCGTTGCCGATATGAGCAACGAAACCGCGCTGCGCCTAGCGAGCATTCCCAATATTATTGGCATCAAAGACGCCACCGGTAGTATCGAGCGCGGTACCGAGCTATTAGCTCAGGCACCCGCAGGCTTCGCCGTCTATAGCGGCGACGACGCCAGCGCCTGCGCGCTGATGCTGCTCGGCGCGCACGGCAACATCTCGGTCGTCGCCAACGTCGCGCCGGGTTTGATGCAAAAAATGTGCGCCGCCGCGCTGGCGGGGGATCTTGCGACAGCGCGCGCTTTAAATTTCCGTCTTTTTGGGCTGCATCGTCAGCTCTTTTGCCAGGCTAATCCCATCCCCGTCAAATGGGCCTGCCAGCAACTCGGGCTAATCAAAGGCGGAATTCGTCTGCCGCTCACCCCGCTCTCGTCGGATCGCCACGAGGCAGTCCGCGCCGCACTCGTGCAAGCCAATATCGGCTTTGCCGCAAGCTGACTCTGTGTTGAATAGGAAAGTTATGAACCCAATTGCTCGTCTGGCGGCCTCTTTGAGCGCTTCTTGCTGTTTGCTTACGCTGTTTGGCTGCTCTGGCGCATTCATCGAGTCGAAGAAAGTCGATTACAAATCGGCAACCACCGTCGCTTCGCTCGAAACCCCGCCCGATCTGACTGCGCCAACGCAAGACGACCGCTTCTCGGTGCCCGATGCGGGCGGCAAAGGCAGCGCTTCTTTTTCTGACTACCGCGCTGATCGCTCTTCGCAGGTAGATCAACAAAAGCGTGCCGTTTTACCCGTCGTTGATAAAGCGCACATTGAGCGTGGCGGCACGCAGCGCTGGCTGGTCGTCGAAAGCCGCCCCGAGGACACTTGGCAAATCGTTAAAAGCTTTTGGCAAGACAACGGTTTTGTCATTGCCGCAGAGACCCCTGCTGCCGGCGTGATGGAAACCGATTGGGCAGAAAATCGCGCCAAAATACCGCAAGACATGGTGCGCAATCTGCTCGGAAAAGTCCTTGACTCGCTCTACTCAAGCGCCGAGCGCGACAAATTTCGTACCCGTTTAGAACCCGGCAGCAAGCCAGGAACGACCGATATTTTTGTCAGCCATCACGGCATGCTGGAAGTGTTCGTGTCCGAGGGTAAAGACCAAACCCGTTGGCAACCGCGCCCCGCCGATCCCGATCTAGAGGCGGAAATGTTGCGTCGCCTGATGCTGCGTTTTGGCGGTGACGAAAAAGCGAACTCGCCCGCCAGCATGCCGGTGGTTAATTTGCCCGAGAAAGCACAACTCACACGCAGCGCTGACGGCGTGGATAGCCTGCTGCTCAAAGAGAAATTTGACCGCGCTTGGCGTCGCGTTGGCCTGGCGCTCGACCGAGTTGGCTTCACCGTAGAAGACCGCGACCGTGCTAAAGGTATTTATTTCGTGCGCTACGTCGATCCCGACGCAGATGCGCAAAAGAAAGAAGGCTTTTTCAGCAAACTGGCTTTCTGGAAAGAAAGCAGCAAAATCGATACACAAACGCAGTACCGCGTACTGATCAAAGACGTAGGCGCAAGCGGCAGTTCAAGTGTGCAGATTCTGTCACGCGAGGGCGGTTCCGATGCCTCTGAAACGGCCAAAAAGATACTCGCCTTGCTCTACGAGCAGCTCAAATAGAGCGTTTCTAGGCGCTCACTGATCAGCATCATTCCCTCTCCCACAAGTGGGTGAGGGGAAGGCTGGCGTTGGGTGAAGGCATTTAGGTTAGTGGTTCGGGCGTTCTCTGCCTCTAGTCGAGTTGCTGCGTAACGCCAGCCAGGAAAACAAGACGCGCTTATGGCACAATGTCGCGTTTGTTGCGCATCAATGAGCACGCATCGATGAGCATGCTGACTGGTAAGACTTTCGCCTGAGCGAACTTAAATTAACCCCTGTTTTAATCGTCGCCGGATAATCGATAACTCGATACCTGGCTAATGCTGAGGAGATGTTGAAAATGGCAAGTCCGCAAGATGTAATCAAGATGGTCAAAGAAAACGACGCTAAATTCGTCGATTTTCGCTTTACCGACACACGCGGTAAAGAGCAGCACGTGACCGTTCCGGTCAGCGCGTTTGACGCAGATAAATTTGAATCAGGCCACGCTTTTGATGGCTCATCGATCGCCGGTTGGAAAGGCATTCAAGCTTCCGACATGTTGCTGATGCCGGATCCCGACACCGCCTTCCTCGATCCTTTTTTCGACGAAACCACCGTCGTCATTTCCTGCGATGTCGTTGACCCTGCCGATGGCCGTGGCTACGACCGCGACCCACGTTCGATCGCTAAACGTGCCGAAGCCTATTTAAAATCGACTGGCCTGGGCGATACCGCTTACTTCGGCCCTGAACCCGAATTCTTCATTTTTGATTCGGTCGAGTGGAAAGTCGATATGTCCGGCTGCTTCGTCAAAATCGGTTCGCAAGAGGCTGCTTGGTCGTCTGGTGAAAAAATCGAAGGCGGTAACACCGGCCATCGCCCCGGCGTCAAAGGCGGCTATTTCCCCGTGCCTCCGGTCGACAGCCTGCATGACATTCGTTCGGCGATGGTGCTCACGCTCGAAGCCATTGGTGTCCCCGTCGAAGTGCATCATCACGAAGTGGCTACCGCTGGCCAATGCGAAATCGGCACGGTGTTCAACACCTTGGTCAAACGTGCTGATTGGACGCAGATGCTGAAGTACGTCGTACACAACGTCGCGCATCAGTACGGCAAAACCGCGACTTTCATGCCCAAGCCCATCGTTGGCGACAACGGTTCCGGCATGCACGTACACCAATCGGTCTGGAAAGACGGCAAAAACCTGTTCGCGGGCAACGGCTACGCTGGCCTGTCCGAGTTCGCGCTGTTCTACATCGGCGGCATCATC
>JAZKFR010000080.1:0-12083 GCA_040386295.1 Pseudomonadota bacterium
CTCTCGACCTCAACCTTGGCAAGGTTGCGCTCTACCAACTGAGCTACTCCCGCGCAAAACGCTTGCGCATTATAAAGATTCAGACTCGACTGTCAAGATTATTCGCTCGCAGCGGATTAGAAACGCGTCAGCAATGAACCCTCAAGCGCCGACGAATCAAACACGATCAAACACGATTAAGCGCGATTAAACACGTTTGCGCTCCTCGGCGAGCAGGTACGGCCAGGCCATGCGTAGGTAATAAAACATAGACCACAGGGTCAAAATTGCCGCAATGTAAATTAAACCCGTACCGACTTGCGCCAAAGCAAAGCCGAACAAAGGTGAGTGATAAAGCAAAAAAGGGATGGCCAGCATTTGGGCAATTGTTTTGATTTTGCCGAGCATCGACACCGCCACGCTTTTGTGCGCACCGATTTGCGCCATCCATTCGCGCAAGGCCGAAATGGTGATTTCTCGGCCAATAATGATCGCAGCAATGACGGCATCTAAACGGTTTAATTGCACCAGCATGATCAGCGCTGCGGCGATCATCAGCTTATCTGCCACCGGATCGAGAAAAGCGCCAAAGGCTGAGGTCTGGTTCCAGCGACGCGCCAAGTATCCGTCAAGCCAATCGGTCACTGCGGCGACCACAAAAACCAAGGTCGCCACCAGGTTAGGCGTAGCCGGAAACAACCATTGACTCGGCATGTAATACACGGCGAACAGCAAAGGAATCAGCAAAATACGCATCCAGGTCAGTAAAATCGGTACGTTAGGCATAGTGACGATCATCAATGTAGTGCTGCATAAATTTTCTCGGCCAGCGCCCGGCTAATCCCAGGCACCACAGTCAGTTGCTCAATACCCGCGTTGCTGATGCCCTGCAGCCCACCAAAATGGGCAATCAGCGCTTTGCGCCGTTTCGGTCCAACACCCTCGATCTCTTCTAACTGTGAGCTACGACGTGCGCGGCTGCGCTGGGCGCGATGGCCAGAAATGGCAAAGCGGTGTGCCTCGTCACGAATTTCTTGAATCAAGTGCAGGGCTGGATGTTGCGGCGGCAATTGTAACGGGGTCCGCTCGTCAGCAAAAATCAAACGCTCCAAACCGGCCTTACGCGCCTCGCCTTTCGCCACACCGACCAAGGGAAGATGCGCCAAACCCAACTCAAGCAAAGCAGAAGCTGCCGCTGCCACCTGCCCCTTACCACCATCGATCAGAATCAAGCTCGGCAATACGCCCTCGCCCTTAGCCATTTTTTCGTAACGCCGTAGCACCGCTTGCCTGATCGCTGCGTAATCGTCACCCGGCGCAATGTTGGTGATATTAAAGCGGCGATAAGCCGATTTTTGCATGCCGCGACCTTGATAAACCACGCACGCCGCGACGGTGGCCTCACCCATGGTGTGACTGATGTCAAAACACTCTATGCGCGCCGCCAGGGCGGACACCTCATCGGATTCACCCAACTGATCGGACTCATCCGCAGCGCCTAGCGCATCAAGCGCATCAGCGCTGCTTAAACCGAGCACACTTTGCAAAGCCACCCACCGCTCGCCCTGCATTGACAGCATGCCGCGCCGCGCAAGTATGGCAAGCCGGGCATTCTGCTCGGCCATCTCAACCCAAACGCGCTGCGTCTGATTGCGCGCCTGCATCAGCGGGATCGTGCGCCCAACATACTCATTGAGCGCCGCAGACACCGCCGCTTCCGGCGGCGGCAGATTGAGCAAAATCCGTGTCGGCGCGGGATGCGCCCAATAATGCTGATAGACAAAAGCGGTCAGCGCCTCGCTCAACGCAACCTCTTGAGCATTACTCGGAAATTGCGCCTTATCGCCCAAATGCCGCCCGCCCCGCACCATCGCCAAATTAACGCAGAGCAAACCTTGTTCGGCAACAACGACAACGATATCGAGGTCTTCGCCCTGCGCACTTTCAACGTATTGCCTATCTTGAATCTGGCGCAAAGATTGAATTTGATCGCGATATTGCGCGGCCTGCTCAAAAGCCAAATTAGCGGCAGACTGCTCCATCGCCAGCTTGAGCTTCGCCATCACCTCTTGCTGGCGTCCCTGTAAAAACAGCGAGGCCAAACGCACGTCGGCGGCATAAAGCTCCGGCTCGATCAAATCAACGCAAGGCCCAGAACAACGCTTGATCTGGTAGAGCAAACAAGGACGCGAGCGATTGTTAAAAACCGAATTCTCGCAAGTACGCAAACGAAACATTTTCTGCAAAAAATGCACGCTATCGCGCACCGCTGGCGAGGACGGAAAAGGACCAAAATAATCCGCGCGCTGATCGGTTCGCCCACGAAAAAAAGCCAGACGCGGAAACGCGTCGTGCGTCAACACAATGTAGGGATAAGACTTGTCGTCACGAAACAAAATGTTGTAACGCGGCGCCAAACGTTTGATCAGATTGTTCTCAAGCAGCAAAGCCTCGGCTTCAGAACGCGTCACCGTCGTCTCGATATTAGCAATCTGCGCGACCATCAAAGCAATGCGCGGACTCGCATGCTGTGCGCGAAAATACGAAGCAACGCGCTTCTTTAAGCTCTTCGCTTTACCGACGTAGAGCACCTTATCGTCGGCGTCAAGCATGCGATAAACGCCAGGCAACTCAGGCAAAGTAGCCAGGATCGGCTTCGCGTCAAAGGGTTTATTCATGGTGTTTTGATGAGTTCAAGCAGGCGAATCGGGCAAGCAGACACACTGCCTAAGGTAGGATGACGGCCGATCTTATCACCGCCCTTAAAGCTCATGCCGACAAGCACTACGCAAATAGACAGCGCGCCAGATTGCGATATTTTCTGCGCCGTCATCGACAACTACGGCGACATTGGCGTGTGCTGGCGACTCGCCCGCCAACTCGCCAAAGAACACGGCTTGCACGTGCGTTTGTGGGTCGATCAGCTCAGCACCTTTCAAGTGCTCTGCCCGGCAGTACAAACACAGAGCACTAAGCAGCGTATCGAGAACATCGACATCAGACTTTGGCCACAACAAGATTCGGCTGAATTGTTCAGCAACATCACGCCCGCCAGTCTGGTCATCGAAGCCTTTGCCTGCCGCATTCCCGAAGCATTTATTGCGCGCATGGCACAGAGCACACCGCCGCCAGTCTGGATCAACCTCGAGTACTTAAGCGCCGAAGACTGGGTCGCTACCTGCCACCGGCTACCGTCACCGCAGCCACAACTTTCGCTCGTCAAATATTTCTTCTTCCCTGGTTTTACGCCTGAGACAGGCGGACTACTGCGCGAAAATTCACTGCTCAGTGAACGGCAAAAATTCCTTGAGCAGCCGGGCGCACAAAATGAATTCTGGCGCGCACTCGGCGTCACAACACCGCCACAGAACGCCTTGCGTGTATCGCTGTTTTCGTACGAAAACGCAGCGATAGCGCAACTGCTCAAAGCCTGGGAAACAGCAGAAAAACCCGTGTATTGCCTGCTCCCGCCGTCACGCGCCCTGCCAGCTGTAGAAGCCTACTACCAACAAAAACTCACAGCGGGCGACGTTATCCAGCGCGGCGCACTCGAACTGCACGTCATCCCTTTTCTCGAACACAAACGCTACGACCAGTTACTGTGGGCATGCGACTTAAACTTTGTTCGCGGTGAAGATTCCTTCGTCCGCGCGCAATGGGCAGCTCGTCCTTTTGTCTGGCACATTTACCCGCAAGAAGAAGACGCCCACCGCATCAAACTCGACGCTTTTCTGCAACGCTACTGCGCTGGACTGGGCGAAGAAACAAACGCGATGTTGCGCACTTTTTGGCACAGCTGGAATAACACAAACCACTCTAAAAAACTGGATTGGGATGCGCTCAGTGCGGCACTACCCAAGTTGACACAGCACACCAAACAATGGCTTGAGCAACTCGCCAAAACAGAAGATTTAGCATGCCAACTAGTGCGTTTTACTCGTAGCCATTAGGCTTCTCGCAGCTTGAGTTCGGCATAAAGTGGCCCGCCAAGCTACGCCACTACGCCACTACTCCACTCTAAATGCTTGACAGTTTCATTCATTCAAAATGATAATGAGAATGATTCTCATCCGCACCAACCCCTGAACATTCATCCTCGGAGATATTTGCTATGCCCATGCTTGATCGTTTCTCTCGCTATACCCCTAAAGCTGTTGTTTTGCTCGCCGCCGGCCTGTTTTCACTGACCGCCTCAGCCCTTGAATATCCGATTGGCACACCACAACAACGCAATGGAATGGAAATCGCTGCTGTCTATCTGCAAGCAGTAAACATGGAACCTGAAGGCATGATGCGCAAAGCGGAGGAGTCCGACATTCACATCGAAGCGGACATTCACGCGCTGGCGAATAATGCAAACGGCTTTGAAGAAGGCGCGTGGATTCCCTACCTCGTCATCAAATACGAAATCACCAAAGTCGGCAGCAACGAAAAAATCACGGGTGATTTCATGCCCATGGTCGCTAATGACGGCCCGCACTATGGCGACAATATCAAGCTGCTAGGCGCCGGAAAATATCACGTGAAATACATGATCGAACCCCCGTCAGCCAACACGCACGCACATTTCGGACGCCACACCGACCGCCTCACTGGCGTTCGTCCATGGTTCAAACCCTTCACAGTCGAATACGACTTCACCTATGCGGGCATCGGCAAAAAGGGTGGATATTAGACAATGACGCCCCATTTTTCGATGAAGCAGCTGACCCTGGGCATGGCCATGTTATGCGCTGCCGGCAGCGTTCCGGCAGCGACTAAAGCTGAGGCAAAACTACTCCAGCTGGTGCAACAGCTCAATGAACGTTTAGAACGTCTTGAGCAACGCAACACCTCACTGGAACAACAGGTCAAAGCGCCGAATTTATCCTTGCCTACTGAGCTAGATCAGCGTGTACGTTCGCTCGAGAATGCTAACGCCCAGCTCGAAAAGAGCCTCGCCAGCGAGCGCATCAGCGAAAACGAACCCGAGCTGACAACCCGTCTCAAAGCAATCGAACAGAACGCGCTCGACATGAAAAAATCAGTGCGCAAAATTGACGCACTGGAGGGACTCAAAATCAGCACCAGCCTCACCACCGTCATGCAAAAACCAGTCGGCTTAGCGCAAGGAACAAGCGACGCTAACAGCCAACTGAACTACCGCGCCGACGTCACGGTCGAACTGCCACTTGAGTCCATCGGCGATATCGACCACAAACTGTTTGCGCATTTCCGCCTGGGTCAGGGATCGGGAATCAACACACCGTTCTCCAATCTCGGCGCGTTTGCCAATGCGCCCAATGCGCTAGCCTTCCGCGCCAGCGGCTCACCCCCGGATGACTCCGTCGCAATCCTTGGAGAAGCCTATTATCAGGCGAGCATTCCACTGCCTTCTGGCGGCTTCAAACCAGACTCAAAAGAAACACTTGAGCTGACCTTCGGCAAAATGGATCTCTTTGGCTTTTTTGATCAGAACGCAGTCGCCGGAGACGAATCGCGCCAATTCCTCAATTCAGTGTTTGTGCATAACCCCCTGCTTGATGCGGGCGGCGAAGTCGGTGTTGATGCCAATGGTTTTCAACCGGGCTTCGTCACGGCTTACGTCAATCACGAAGACAAAGCGAACGTGTGGCGCTTATCGCTCGGCGTATTCGGCACAGGCGAAGGGGCAAATTACCAACACTTTTCATCATCACCTCTGGTCATGGCACAAGCCGAAACCAAGCTTAAATTTTCTGGCCTGACCGGTAATTATCGTGCTTACCTGTGGCGCACTGGCCAAGGGCAGCAGCTTGACGGCAGCATCGATCAACACATGGGCTGGGGTATTTCTGTCGACCAAAGCATTGATGAGGGCATCACGTTATTTAGTCGATATGGCAAGCTCAACCAAGGCCAGCTGCGTTTCGATCAGGCGCTCATTGCAGGCGCTGAAATCAATGGCTCACGCTGGTCGCGCGGCGGTGATTCTTTAGGTGTCGCACTAGGCAAGCTACGTGCCAGCGGCGACTATCGTGCTGCGGGCGGGAGTGGCGACCTCACGGGCGATGGCAACGGACTCTTTGCCTTTGCGCCAGGCGGGGGTGAGAAAATAGCTGAGCTTTATTATCGCTATCGCGTCAACAAACAAGTCGAGCTGTCACCCGATTTCCAATACATCTGGAACACAGGCGCAAATCCCGATGCCCAGAATGTGTCGATTTATGGCCTGCGTGCTCAATTTAGCTACTAATGGAAACAGCAAAATGAAGCATTGGCGCTTACTACTATCTCTATCGTGTTTTGCCTTTTCAACACACGCCGCCGACTTACCCACCTTCAGATTGCTCATCAAAGCCGGCCACTTCATTCCTGCACGTCTCGAAGTGCCGGCTAATACGAAATTTCGCCTACTGATCAAAAACGAAGGACCGGGCGCGGAGGAATTTGAGAGCAACCAACTAAAGAAAGAAAAAGTACTCGCACCAGGCGTAGAAAGTTTCCTGATTTTTCAGCCGCTCAAACCTGGCACTTACCCATTCATTGGTGAATTTCACCCAGAAACAGCAAAAGGGGAAATGGTCGCGAAATGACCCAGCGTATCGGCAAAACGATTCGTATCAACATCAGCACCGATGCGAGCACAACAGCGCGACCAGACCCCGCTTCACTGCCACTATTAGCGCGCATCGGCGAATGGCTAAAACGCCACCGCTCCTGGATCTTGTGCCTGCAATGGAGCGTCGTTCTGGCTTACGCTGTGTTGGTCGTGCTGCCCGTTTTTTTGCCACTGCCTGCTGAAGACACACACCTCTGGAACAACCTGACGCGCTTTGCCCAATTCATGTTCTGGGGGCTTTGGTGGCCAGGCGTGATGATCGCCACGCTCACCTTGGGTCGTACCTGGTGCGGCGTTTTCTGCCCTGAAGGTACGCTCACCGAATGGGCGAGTCGGCACGGCATGGGGCGCGCCATTCCGCGCTGGCTGAAATGGAGCGGCTGGCCGTTTGCTGCTTTTCTCGGCACCACCGTTTATGGTCAGCTCATCAGCGTCTACGAATATCCGCAAGCAGCGCTGCTCGTACTGGGCGGCTCAACCCTTGCCGCGATTGCGCTCGGCCTGGTCTACGGCAAAAACAAACGCGTATGGTGCCGCCACCTCTGCCCGGCGAATGGCGTCTTTGGCTTGTTGGCGAAAATCGCACCCCTGCATTACAAAGTCGATCGCGCACGCTGGGACGACTGGGATCATCGTGAACGTTCGCTCGAAACAGAAAGCATCGATTGCGCCCCTTTGATCGACATCCGTCGCATGAAAAGCGCTTCTGAATGTCATTCATGCGGACGCTGTCATGGCCATCGTGACGCCGTGCAATGGTCATGGCGCGCAGCTTCGGCTGAACTGCTCGACCCGAGCATCGCGCCTAAAACGACTGAAGTCCTGACTCTGCTGTTCGGCGTTTTAGGTGTTGCCACCGCAGCATTCCAATGGTCATCAAGCCCTTGGTACGTGCACATTAAATTAGCGCTGGCTGAATGGCTGATCGATCACGGCAAGGAATGGCTACTGCAAGACAATGCGCCCTGGTGGCTGCTCACGCACGTACCCACTGCCAACGACGTATTTACCTGGCTCGATGGCGCACTGATCCTCGGCTATCTGATCGGCGGCGGTTGCGCACTGGGGGCGCTGTTGGCGTTGATCGTCGCCGGCTCAGCCCGGCTGTCTGCACTCAGCTCTGATGCGCTCGGTTTCCGCCGCCTGGCATTAGCACTAACCCCGCTAGGCGCAGCCAACATTATTCTCGGCCTGAGCATGCTCACCGTCAGCCACCTCAAAGCCGAACAGATAAAACTCGACTGGCTGACCTACCCGCGCAGCGCACTCTTCTTATGGGGCGCTTTGTTCTCGTTGACACTGGCTTGGCGCTTACTGTCCACCGCCAACACAATCAGACGCATATCCGCGCTAGCCATTTTCTGCCTCGCGCCAATCTTGCTCGGCACCCTCTGGTACACGGTCTTTTGGGTTTGGTAGCTGATCACGGATTAACCCACCCTAGGCAAATCTCCAGCACGTCCAAGCACCCCACCTATCATTCCGCATGCGCACGGAAAGGCTTGAACTTAAAACCTTTGTTCGCTGGCGCAGCAAGGAACGCGCTTGACAATTGGCCTCGACCATGCCGGTGCTACCCGTGCTGACGCTCGTCCCAGTGCAGACGATCACGCCCCCGGTGACCAACAGCGCTCAGCGTACAAATCAAAGCATCTGCATGTACAGCCCGGGCAGTTAGCGGCTTAAATCAGACCCCTTTTAACGCACATTCAATCAAACAAATTTTTATAGGAGATCAAACATGATGAGCAATTTAGTAGCCAGTGCAGCACGCGCTGTCTATCAAAGCGAACTTTCTCAAATAGGTGCGCAAGCAACAGAGATAGCAGCGACGAATCTGCTGCTTGGCAGTGAGCCCATCACGCGAGGCGAAGCACTGCGTATAACAACTGTTAGCGCACTGAACACATTGCCAGCGAGCCTCAGAGAGGTCATAGCAAATACGATAGAAACTGTGGTCCAGTTTGGCGGATTTTCTCTAGCGCCTGTCGACGGTGCGCAAGCTAATACGCAGTTTCCTCAGTATGCGGGTGCACATGACCCTGCAGCAGCGGACTTAGTAAACAGCTGGGCAGGGAGGGGCAACCAGCAGAATTTTTATGTTACACAGACACCGGAGCCCATTGCAGCGCTACAAGCTGATCAGAAAGATGCTCGCACCTCCTCGACGCCTTCACCTTCAAAAACACCGCAGTCATCGGCTAGCGGATCAGGCTCACCTTCGCAAGCTGCATCGCCCGCCCCAGCTTCACCTTCGCAAACTACATCGCCCTCGACGGAACCCGCATCGTCCACACCCTCAGCATCTGCATCGTCCACACCCTCAACATCCACATCGCCCACGAACTCACCCTCGGAACCTGCATCACACACCCCCTCATGTACCCCCTCACACTCCATTGCAAACAGTAGTTCAAGCACCCCATCAGTGACACCAATACCAACGTTTAGTCCATCAACCAGCGCACTGCCGACGATAGACGACGCGACAACAGGTGGCCATGAACAAGAACTGAGCACTGGTAAGACTGTTGTGGCTGTAATGCTTCCTGTTGTTGGCGTGGCTACTGTTGTTGGAATAGGCACAGTCGGCAGAAAAGCTAGACGGCGGGGTACTACCGTTGTTCCCTCTGTAATAGATCGAGAAAAGAATGGAGTGGAATTCGTCGGTTCGCAGCAGCGAACAAGTCAACAAAAAATTGAGGATGCCCTTAGTCTTACTGTGTCAAATTTTATGGAATTCAACCGATCCTGTTGTTATCCAAATCGGTAGGAGTGTGTGATGTGCAATCTTGCAGACTTTGATGAGTATCTTAATCATCTGTGCGGCGTACTGCACCGCGCTGAGCGGAGCACGGGGCTGAAAGATTACTGCCGAGGTCTAATGCTACCGTTGGCACGGAAGAGCATCGAACCGCTGGCGGCACACCTGGATCCGCTACATGTGGTGAGCAAGCACCAATCACTGCACCACTTTGTCGCCCAATCGTCCTGGTCTGACGGCGCCGTCATGGGCTACGTGCGCGACTGGGTGATCCCGACACTGGGACTCGATAACGGCTGTTACTGGATCATTGACGACACTGGTTTCCCGAAAAAAGGCAAGCATTCAGTCGGTGTTGCCCGGCAATACTGCGGCCAGTTGGGCAAACAGGACAACTGCCAAGTGGCGGTCAGTTTGTCACTGGCCAGCACGCACGGCAGCATCCCCATTGCCTACCAGCTGTACCTTCCCAAAGATTGGGCAGCCGATCCGCTGCGCCGCCAAACGGCCGGCGTTCCAGAAGACATCTCCTTCGCCACCAAGCCTGAAATTGCCTTAGCGCAGATGCGTCAAGCGCTTAATTCCGGGGTGCAGCCGGGCGTCGTGTTGGCCGACGCTGGCTACGGCGATGACACCGCCTTTCGCGACGGCATCACCCAGCTGGGGATGCCCTACGCAGTGGGCATTCGTCCAGCGGCCACGGTTTGGGCACCAGGAACCGCACCGTTGCCCCCCAAAGCCTGGCGTGGTTGCGGTATCCGGCCGACCCGGCTACGCCGTACGCCGAATCATCAACCCTTGTCCGTAAAAGCGCTGGCGATGGCTTTGCCGCCGGAAGCGTTCGACACGGTGACTTGGCGGGAAGGCAGCAATGCCCCCTTAAGCAGCTGCTTCGCCGCAGTACGCGTCCGTCCTGCGCACCGGGATTACCTGAGCACTGAGCTGCGCGCCGAGGAGTGGCTGCTGATCGAATGGCCTGACGGCGCAGTCGAACCCAGCAAATACTTTCTCTCCACCGCCCCGGCTGACGCCAGCATTGAGCAGTTGGTCTTCGTCACCAAGATGCGTTGGCGGATTGAACGGGACTACCAGGAACTCAAGCAGGAGTTCGGCCTGGCCCACTACGAGGGGCGTGGTTGGCGTGGCTTTCATCATCACGCCACGCTGTGTATCGCCGCCTACGCTTATCTTGTCGCTGCGCGGTGCAAACAGCGCGGTGCAAAAAAAAACTTCGCTCGACCAGAGGCGCCTGCCTTACCCGACGATTACTGCCCGCGTGGCAGGCGGACGAGCGCAGCGACATGTGCCTGACTCAATTTCAACTTTGCGCTGCTTCATTGCTCAGACTATTGCGCATCGCTTTCGTCGATGCACCTGCTGTGGTGCTACGCGGTATGTTATTTGACACAGTAAGACTAGGACAGCTAATTCAGAATGATAGGTGGGGCGGATTGGACGGTTAGAGCGGCTGCAAAGCCGGTGAAAGACAGTTGATGCAAGTTCAATACGGAGAAGAAATGGCGAATCACTCTGACCCCGAGTCATGCGCTATGCGCCGTGAGGCGCATAGCGAAGCGTTGACAGGGGAAACCGACAGGCCAGCCATTGAGCCGCGAAATCAAGAGTCTGGGATGCCGACGCTGTTAACCGAAGCGGAAGGCAACACAATGCACAGTGACAATCGCAAGTTGTGCACTGATCCCGCGCGGTCGCAGACCCTGAGCATGTTGGGAAGTCTTTCACATGCACGGAAGCAGCGAGCGCTTATGGGTGTCCGGCGCAACAAGGCCGGACGGGTTTGGCAAGGTCAAAGACCGTAATCCAAACATCTACGCCCATAAGCAGTCGGATACGCCCGTAGTACCGAAGAAATTGCCGAACAAAGCGCAAGCAGCGGAGGCAATGGAGGGAAGGAGCGTAGCCAAAGGGAACGCCAACGAGCCCCCTGCGCCCCGGACACAGAGCCGGGACAAAAGCGCGTCGCAGGGACTTGAAGGCGTACGAGAAAGCGCAAGCAGAAATCGACAATGCCGATTCACGGCGCTGCTACACCACATCACACCAAGCCTATTGGAAGAAAGCTTCTATGCGCTGCGCAAGCAGGCATCAGCAGGCGTGGATGGCGTCACGTGGCATGACTATGAGCCCCTACTCGCTGGACGGATGAGCGAACTACACCGCGAAATTCACAGCGGCACCTACCGTGCCCAAGTGTCCAGGCGGGTCAGCATCCCGAAAGCGGACGGCAAACTGCGTCTGCTAGGGATCGCAGCAGTGGAAGACAAGATCGTGCAACAGGCCGTCGCAACGGTACTGAGCGCAATCTACGAGCAAGACTTCCTCGGGTTCTCATATGGATTTCGGCAAGGGCGCGGTCAGCACGACGCGCTCGACGCCCTGTCGGAAGGCATCGAAGGCCGCAAGGTCAACTGGATACTGGACGCAGACATACGCGCATTCTTTGATGAAATTGATCATGACTGGATGCTGTCCTTTCTGGGGCACCGACTAGCCGACCAACGGATCATAAGACTGATCCGCAAATGGCTAACGGCAGGCACAAGCGAGAACGGGCGACGCACGGCCTCAGTGCGGGGCACGCCACAAGGCGCTGTGATTTCCCCGTTACTGGCCAACCTCTACCTGCACTACGCGTTCGATCTCTGGGCGCATCAATGGCGTAGGCGACATGCTGTCGGCGATGTCATCCTTGTGCGCTATGCAGACGACAGCGTGATGGGGTTCCAATACGAAAGTGAC
>JAZKFR010000081.1:0-7250 GCA_040386295.1 Pseudomonadota bacterium
CATCGCAAGCTGCATCGAACCTTGCAATGGTGGGCTGTGCTACATCGCAATCGTGCGCGTGGCTTAGAGCGCCTCGTCAGGCGCCTGGCTTACCGTGACCCGAAGCAAGCGAAACCCCAAGATAAGTTTGCCGAGCGTCTATATTGGGCACTCTCGCATCCCTCAGGTCTGCCCGCCAAATGTTTCGCCGAGTTAGACCCTGTGCCAACCTTAGCTTGGTTGCCCATCTTAGAAGCCATCGATAAAGCTAAAGACGCGGCTGAACTAGAGGCAAAGAAGCAGAGCCAGGCAGAGCCATCTGAGCTAAAGGAAAGTCATCGCTTATTGCGGCCATTATTTTCCAGCGATGTGCGCGATAAAAGCCGAGGTATCGTTAGCCTCCCACTCGTCGATTGGCTTGTTCAGTATTTGGGCGAAGCTGATTTGTTTGCCTGGGTCTTAAGCAAACTAGACCAAGGTGGGTGTTTGCATCCGTATTTTCGTCAGCAAATTATAAAAACGCTGAAAAACTCCTCGCCGCTTAAACAAGAGGGCGAGCAAAACTCTGCTGGCTTGAGCGAGAGCCGTCCAACATTGTCTATGCCTAATGCTTGGCGTTTGTTGTTGGCAGGGCGTGTGACAGGCTTGGACACTCACGATCAACGTGCTCCAGCCGTATATTCGTGGGGAGGTGATTTGCAGCGTGAGGGTTTGAGCTTGAGTGTTCGACTCAATTTGCGCGCTTGTCTTAACCCTAGAGTGAGGTGGCAGGCAGCGGGTGCGTATGGCGCGAAGGTGGTGCTCGCTTCTGACCAAGTGTACGCCTGGTTTCAGCAATGCAGCAAAGGTCAAGACTGGTACAAAGACTGGTGTGCTGCGCTGCCTAAGCTCTTATTCGATTTTGACGCGCTACTGCGTGATGCCCTCGATTTGTGGTGCGAGTTGGGGAAGGATGATCGCTGTTCAAGAATGCCGCCATCTTTTTATATATATTTGCCATCCATTGCGCGGCATCCACAGAATCAGCAGCATGACGATTGGTACGTTTTAATTGAGCTGCTACGCGATGCTTGGTTGGCTCTGTATCAGAATGAGCGACAGCGCGCTGGCCTGATTGCGCAGACTTGGTTTGCACAGCCATATGTCACCTACAAGCGTTTAGCGCTGTTTGCCGCGACCCACGATGACTGTGTTGATGTCGAGCAATGGGTGGATTGGCTGTTGGCCGAGGATGCCCGTTGTTTGTGGTTTCTCGATGGAGAGCGCGAAACCATGCGTTTGCTGACATTGCAAGCTCGTTCTCTAAAGCGAAAGCCTGAGGCGGCAGAACGCTTAGAGGCGGCGATTCTTGCGGGTTCACCGCGCTGGACGAGCGACATATCGAGCCAAGGTCAACGAACGGGGCGCGATGAGGCAATCTGGCAGCGCTTGGCCAAACTGAATCACGGTGGGCATCGCTTAGGCTTACCCGCTAGCGAATGTTTTACTGCTTTGTCGCGTGCGCACCCTGAGTGGAATTTGCCTGACGATCAGCGTGATGAGTTCCCACGTTGGTCTGTGAGCTACCGAGAATCGGGCTTCAAGGGCCCTAGTGGCGCCCGACCCATGACCAAAGTGCCGCGTAGGCGTTGCGAATTGCTTGCGTGGCTGAAGCAAATTTCCGACGAGCAAGGTGCGCCGTATTTCAATGATTGGTCGTCTAGTTGGTCAGAGGTTTGCCGAAACCGCTTTTTCCACAGCTGTTATGCACTGTGTGATTTGGCCGAAGAAAAGCATTGGCCGTTTGCTGCATGGCATACGGCACTGCAAGCTTGGGGGGGTGATGAGCCGAACACACAGCGTTCATGGCGTTATGCGGCATCTACCATAGCAGCTATGCCCGAGCCTATATTTCAGAAACTGCATGAGGTGATCGCGCGCTGGCTGCATGCCCTTTCTGCTTTCGTACTGCCTGACGACGAGCGATTTTTCTCGCTCTGCCAACGGGTACTTGACTTGGCCTTGGCTAAAGAAACAGACGCCAGCGTGCCTCCTCACACCGATGGTTTTGTCGCTGGATATATAAATGCAGCGTCCGCTAATGGCTCAGAGCAGCGCGAAGTATTTTATACGCAAGCTTTAAATTCCCCAGTCGGTTTCATCGCGCGTGCATTCTGCAGGCTCTGGTTGCAGACCTCACAACGCGATGGTGACGCGTTGTCGCGGGCAGTCGCCGAGCGTTGCACTCAGCTTTGTCAGCGCGATAAACCCTCTTTACGTCCGGCTAGAACGATTCTGGCTCAACATCTCGCGCCCTTGTTTCGCGCTGACCCTGAATGGACGAAAACGCATTTGCTGCCCTGTTTTCGCTGGTCGCCAGATAACTTCGTCGGGGCTCAGGCCGCGTGGTCTGGTTTTCTCTATGGCGCAGATCGGCATCCTGATTTATTGCTGGCGCTGAAGCAGCATTTGCTCGATACCACACAGCATTATGCGCAGCTCTCAAATCATGTCGCGCCTCGTTTTGTTGATTTTTTCACCGATGTGGCTTTAGACAGCTCTACCGGCTTTACCCGCAATAACTGGCGTGACGCAATCAAAGCGCTGCCGGAAGATGGACTGGAGCGGCTTGCGGCACGTTTGCTGCAGCGCCTTGAACACTCTGAGAAACCTGCCGAATTTTGGAGGAATCGTGTGCGCGTTTTTTGGCAAAAAATCTGGCCTAAGTCGACACAGAGGATGACTGAGGAAATCGCTCGATTGCTTGCTCTGTGGTGTCTCGCTGCGGGTGACGCGTTCCCAGAGGTTTTGAAGGCGGTGCAGCACCACTTGCAAGCCTTAAATAATTGCTATCAGTTCGCTGTGAAATTACAAAGTACCCAGCTGTCTAGCCGTTTTCCAAAAGAAATGCTGAGCCTTTTTGCTAAGCTGATTGCAAAAGAAGCGCACTCTGGTCCGCAGGAGTTGCGTGGGCAATTAGATGAAATAGCCAAGGCTGCGCCAGAGCTGTGCCGTACGCCTGAGTATCGACGTCTAGACGAGCTCATGCGCCGCTACGAAGCTTCTTCAACTCGTCCTAAACCGCTTCTTTGAATCACGCTTGTTTGCCCTCACGTTTTGTTTCTTCTGCGCATAAAATGCCTGGCGTGAGCGCCCAGCTTTGACACGAGCCAATACATGAATATCTATCTTGCCGACTGTTTCAATTTTGCCCTTAGCCTGCCGGCTTCTTCAGGCAGCGGGGTTTGTGCTTGATGCGCCAGTGGTTTTTGCAGCCAGGCGCTTTGTTGCCAAAGTTGCTTGTCTACTTGGCGCTGGGCGCTTTGCTCTGGCTGCTGTGTGCGCACTATGCGCACGATGCCCTGCGCTGGGTCGGTTTTTTTCGCTTTCTCGGCGAGCCTAGCGGGTTTTCAATTGGCGAGGGATGGCTTCGTTTTGAGTCTGGTGATGCGTATTGGCTTGCTTTTCTCGCTGGCTTGATCAATACCTTGCGCCTTGCTTTGTTGGCGATTGTTTTGAGCAGCTTGTTGGGCGGTGTTTTGGGGCTTGGCCGTTTGTCGCATAACCTGTTGTTGCGCGCGCTGTCTGTCGCTTATGTCGAGTTTTTTCGCAATATCCCGCTGCTTTTGCAATTATTGGCTTGGTATTTTTTGCTCACCGAATTATTGCCTGCGGCGAACGAGGCCTATTCCTTCGCTTCCTCTTTTTATTTGAGCAAAAGCGGCTTGGCTTTTCCGTTTCCTGTTTGGCAGTCGAGTCCGACTGGACATTTTTTCTTCTGGGATGTGCCGGCGCGCCAGGCCTGGAATATCGGCGGCGGCGCGCGTTTAACGCCGGAGTTTCTTGCTGTATTGCTCGGTTTGGTTTGTTATTCCTCTGCCTATTTAGCGGAGATTGTGCGCGCCGGTGTGTCGGCTATTCCGCCTGGGCAAAGCGAGGCGGCGAGCGCGTTGGGGTTGTCATCTGCGCAGACACTGCGCCGGGTTGTTTTGCCGCAAGCGTTGCGCATCATGTTGCCGCCCGCCAGTAACCAGTTCCTGAATTTGCTCAAGAATACTTCGTTGGGTGTGGCCATCGGCTATCCCGAGTTGGTTTCGGTGGCGAATACCACGCTCAATCAAACCGGGCGTGCCTTGGAATGCGTCAGTTTGATCGTTCTGATTTACTTGGTAATCAGCCTGACGCTTTCTGCTTTTCTGGCTTGGTTTAACCAGTCTTTGCGCCAGAAGGCGCGTTGAGGTTTAGGCCATGCCTTCAATCCACATGCTCGCGACAATAAGCCATGCGCCGCGTTTGCCGCCGACAAGCAAAATCGGCGTTTGGGCGCGGCTCAGACACGCTTTGTTTGGCAGCGTGGGCAATACGCTTTTGAGCTGTGTGCTGGCTTTTGTCCTCGGCTACGGCGTGTTTTTGTTTTTTGATTGGGCGGTGTTGCGCGCTGTTTTTTCGGCTGCGGGCGGCAGCGCGGCTTGCTACCCGCCCTTGCCTTCAGCCGAAGTGGGCGCAGGCGCAGAAAAAATCGGCGCTTGCTGGGCGGTGATCGGCGAGAAATATCGTCCCATTCTGTTTGGCCGTTATCCCTATGCAGAACAGTGGCGGCCGCTGCTGTGCAGCCTGGCTTTGCTCGCGATGTTGTTGTTCAGTACGCGCCCTAGGTCTTCTTATCGCGCCCTGTTAGGGGCTTGGGTTGGGCTGCTGAGTCTGCTCTATCTCTTGATGAGTGGCGGTGTGTTTGGCTTGCTGCCGGTCGAAACGGCGCTCTGGGGCGGGGTTCCGCTGACGCTGTTGCTGACGTTGGGCGGTATTTTCGGTGCGTTTCCTCTGGCGATTTTGCTCGCTCTGGGGCGGCAGGCAAAGCATCGCTTGCTGCGCCGTTTATGCACGGCGTACATCGAGCTGGTGCGTGCCGTGCCGCTCGTTTCTATGCTGTTTTTGGCTACCTTTTTGCTGCCTTGGCTGTTGCCAGAGAATTGGCGCATCGATGTGCTGTTGCGCGTGCTGTGCGGCATTGTTTTATTTGTTGCGGCCTATCTGGCCGAGGTGATTCGGGGTGGTTTGCAAGCCGTTGCTAAGGGGCAGTTTGAGGCCGCTGCTGCGCTCGGTTTAAGCGCTTGGCAAACACAGAGTCGGATTGTTTTACCGCAGGCTTTTGCTGCCACGCTACCGGCCTTGATGAATCATTGCATAGGCTTGCTCAAAGAGAGCTCGTTGGTGACGATTGTTGGCCTCTACGAGCTGACAGGTGCTTTATCGCTGGCCTTGTCGGGCGATCCTGAGTGGCGCCCTTTCTACCTCGAAGGCTATTTATTTATCGCCATGATTTATTGGCTGCTTTGTTTCTCCTTGTCGCGCTATAGCGAGCGTTTAGCGCGTCGTTGATGTGGCATTCCAATGCGCATAATTCCAATTTGCATTAGAAACAGAACACGAAGATGAGCCGCAGACATTGCTGTAGCAAGGCAAGGCGAAGTCGACAAAGTGCTGGTTCTAATGCGAATTGGAATAACCCCTTTTTTCTAATTGGCAGGACAAGATGCAGACCAGCGCCATGATCGAATTGCTCGGTGTCAATAAATGGTTTGGCCGCGCGCATGTTTTACGCGAGATTGATCTGTGTGTAGCGCCAGGCGAACGCTTGCTTATTTGTGGTCCTTCTGGCTCGGGCAAATCAACACTGCTGCGTTGTATCAATGGACTGGAAGCCTTTGAGGAAGGCCAGCTGTGGGTTGATGGCATTGCTTTAGGCAGTGATCAACGCAGTGTGAACGCGGTACGTCAGCGCGTCGGCATGGTGTTTCAGCAGTTCAATTTGTTTCCGCATCTCACTGTTTTGGAGAATCTCACCTTGGCACCCATGCTGGTCGATAAGCTCAGCAAGAAGGCGGCGCTGGCGTTGGCTTGGCGCCAGTTAGAGCGGGTCAATATGGGTGCTCAGGCTGAACAATATCCGCTACAGCTTTCGGGCGGGCAGCAGCAAAGGGTGGCCATCGCCCGCACCCTGTGTCGTGCACCGAAGGTTTTGTTGTTCGACGAACCGACCTCGGCTTTAGACCCAGAAATGGTGCGTGAGGTGCTCGATGTGATGGTTGAGCTGGCGAAGCAAGGGGTGACTATGCTTTGTGTGAGCCACGAAATGGGCTTTGCCCGCGCGGTGGCGGATCGGATTGTTTTTATGGATGAAGGGCAGATACTCGAGCAAGCGACGCCGACGGAATTTTTTGAGCATCCACAGCACCCACGGGCGCAGCAGTTTTTGTCAAAAATTTTGCCGCATAGCGAGCAGTCTGCTGTGCGCTGATCACGCTGATTGCGCTAAAACCGGCACTTTGTTGCCTGGCTGAGTTGTTGCGTTGTTTGGCTTCGCCCTGCTACGGCAAGCTCTTCGGCGCGCATGCCTGCTGCGTATTCCGTTTTTCCTGCACATTTTCATGCGCATTGAAACAAAACGAGAAGCAGGCTGCGCCCACGGGTGAGCTAGAAATGCAAAGCGCGTTTATCGCAGGCTAAGGCGGCTTCGTGCACGATCTCCGAGAGGGTCGGATGGGCGTGACAAATCCGCGCTAAGTCTTCGCTGGTGGCGCCAAACTCGAGCGCGACGACGCCTTCTGAGATCAGTTCAGACGCATTCGCACCGATGATATGCACACCTAAAATCCGATCGCTTTGCGCGCAAGCCAGCATTTTGACAAAACCGGTCGGGTCGCCCATGCCCAGTGCGCGTCCGCTGGCAGCAAAAGGAATCTTGCCCACTTTGTACGCAAGGCCAGCGGCTTTGAGTTGTTGTTCAGTCTTGCCGACCCAGGCAATTTCTGGGCTGGTGTAAAACACCCAAGGCACAGCATCAACGTTGTAATGTCCGGCCTGGCCGGCGATTCGCTCGGCGACCATGACGCCTTCTTCCATCGCTTTATGCGCCAACATCGGCCCTGTGACTACGTCGCCGATGGCCCAAACCCCGGGCAAATTGCTACGGCAATGCGCATCAACTTCAACCTGGCCACGCTCGTTGAGCTGCAAGCCTACTTTGTCTGCACCCAGCTTGTCGGTGTTGGGGATGCGCCCCACCGAGACGATCAAACGATCCGCGTCGAGTTTTTGCGCGCTGCCGTCGGCGTCGGTGTAGCTAATCGATACCGCTTTTTTCGTTGCTTTAACGGCACCGAGTTTGATGCCGAGTTTGATCGTCAAACCCTGGCGTGCAAAAACCTTGGCTGCTTCTTTGGCGATATCGAGGTCAGCTGCGGCCAGAAAATCAGGTGATGCTTCGAGAATCGTCACCTCTGCACCCAAGC
>JAZKFR010000081.1:7260-8006 GCA_040386295.1 Pseudomonadota bacterium
CACGCCTGCGCCGATAATGGCCAGCTTCTTCGGCACTTGCTGTAGATCCAGAGCGCCTACGTTATCGCAAACGATTTGGTTGTCGACGTTCACGCCAGGCAAATGTCGTGCTTTCGATCCGGTTGCGATAATCACTTGTTTGGCCTCGATCAAGTCGTTAGCGACTTGCACCTGCCAACCCGCAGCGCTTTGCGCTACGAGGCTGCCATGGCCGTTGAGCAGGGTGACTTTATTCTTTTTGAATAAGCCTTTGATCCCGCTGGTGAGTTGCTGAACGATTTTGTTTTTACGATCCAGCATGGTGCCTACGTCGATGTCCAAGCCTTTGACCTGAATCCCTTGCTCAGCAAAGCTGTGCTGCGCTTCAGCGAAGAGGTGCGAGGTGTGCAGCAAGGCTTTCGATGGAATGCAGCCGACATTGAGGCAGGTTCCGCCCAGACGTGGTGCACCTTGCGGGTCAGCGTATGCATTCGACTCGCAGCAAGCGACGTTTAAGCCCAGTTGAGCCGCGCGAATCGCCGCGATATAACCAGCCGGGCCACCACCAATGACGAGTAGATCAAATTGCTTGGACATGAAGTGCTCCAGAAACAGTCAATAGATAAGAAACAAAGGGAAAACGAGGAATAGAAAAAGGGCAAGGCAGGCTTTAAGAAGCCACCCTGCCCAGTCGTTAAAGTTGCTCAGATTCCGAGCAGCTTAGATTCCGAGCAGTAAACGCGCTGGGTCTTCCAGCGCTTCTTTCA
>JAZKFR010000082.1:0-3293 GCA_040386295.1 Pseudomonadota bacterium
TCTCCGGTCTATACACCCTGCCGGGGCACCCTCTCCCACTTGTGGGAGAGGGGAAAGCAGGCGTTGGGTGAAAACGTTTATGTTGGTGGCTAGGGCGTTTTCTGCCTCGAGTGCAGTGCTCACTGACTCGTTTATTTTTTTGCTTGGGTCGGCGAGAGGAGGGCATGATTAAGTGGGCGTGATGGGCGCAAGCCGGTCTTCAGGCTTGTCTTTGTGGCGCGCTACGGTTGTGCACAGGTCTTTTCAAAAGACTCAATCTGCCATTGCGCCTGCAAGTGCACCGATCAGCCGCGCGCGACCAGATGACCGATGCGTTACCGCGCAAAAATCAGCTTATGCGTGCTTATGCGTGCTTATGCGTATCTGCACGCCCTCTCTCTCGTCTACAATTCGCCGCTTTGGCAAAAACGCCAACGCAGTGCCGCTCAATGCAGTCTTCTCACCTTCTTCTTTAAGCCAAAATAGTATGGATTTCATCGATCTTCCCCAATTACTCAGTGCGCGCGGCAGCGTGCGCCTGCCGGGTTCAAAAAGTATTTCTAACCGTGTTTTGCTGCTCGCCGCACTCGCTGAGGGGACGACGGAGATCCGTGATCTGCTGATTTCTGACGACACCCGGCACATGCTCGACGCGCTGAGCAAACTTGGCGTACGCCTGAGCCAGGAAAGCAGCGCCGGCAACGCAACAAACCATGAGGACGCCAGCACCTTGTGGCAAAACACAGGCGCAGCAGCGCGCGCGATGGAGGCTGGGAAAGAAACTGAGAAAGCGGCCGAAACAAAAGAAGGTGCACTTTTTGTGCATGGGGTCGGCGGTGTTTTTCCGCAGCATCAAGCTGAGCTATTTCTCGGCAACGCAGGGACTGCCTTCCGCTCGCTGACGGCGGCCTTGGCTTTGTTGGGCGGAACGGACAATCACTTTAAACTTTCCGGCATTGCCCGCATGCACGAACGTCCGATTGGCGATTTGGTCGATGCCTTGCGCCAGGTCGGCGCCGAGATCCGCTACACACAGAACGACGGCTTTCCACCGCTTGAGATTTTTTCGCGCCAAGCTCAGGCCAATCTAGCGGCAAGCCAGCAGCTAAAAGTACGTGGAGATGTCTCCAGCCAGTTTTTAACGGGCATCTTGATGGCATTGCCTTTGCTCGGCAGCGACGCGAGCGTTGAGGTGATCGGCGAATTGATTTCTAAGCCCTATATCGAGATCACGCTGGCGATCATGGCGCGCTTTGGCGTGCAGGTGCAGCGCCAAGGCTGGCAAGGTTTTAGCGTAAGCGCCGGAGCCAAGTATCGTTCGCCGGGGGTCGTTTATGTCGAGGGCGATGCTTCATCCGCCTCGTATTTTCTGGCGCTGGGCGCCTTGGCAGGCGGACCGGTGCGCGTCGAAGGCGTCGGCCAAGACTCGATCCAGGGCGACGTGCGCTTCGCCGAGGCGCTAGCCCAAATGGGCGCGCAGATTAAGCAAGGCGCTAACTGGATCGAGGCGGCTGCACCCGCAAGTCAAAATAGTGCGCAAAGCAGCGCGAAACTGCGCGGCATCAGCCTCGACTGCAACGCAATTCCCGACGCCGCAATGACCCTGGCTGTCGCCGCCCTTTTCGCCGAGGGCACAACCACGCTGAGCAATATCGCCAGCTGGCGCGTTAAAGAAACCGATCGCATCGCGGCGATGCAAACCGAGCTGCGCAAACTCGGCGCAAGCGTCGAAGTCGGCGCTGATTTTATTCGCATCACCCCGCCCGCCACAGCGAGCGACTGGCGGGCTGCGGCAATCGATACTTACGACGATCACCGTATCGCCATGTGTTTTTCCTTGGCTTCGGTGGCCACCCCGCTGCGCATTAACGAGCCGCAGTGCGTCAGCAAAACCTTTCCCGATTACTTTGCCACCTTTCGCCAACTGGGGACGCTCACCCCGGTGATCGCCATTGATGGGCCTTCTGCCTCGGGCAAAGGGACGGTCGCCGCGCGCGTGGCTGCTGCGCTGGGCTGGCACTACCTCGATTCCGGCGCGCTCTATCGGCTGACCGCTCTGGCGGCGCAACACGCCGGCGTCGCCTGGGACGATGAAGTGGGTGTTGCCGCTGTTGCTAGCCGCTTGAATGTGGTGTTTGGTGCCCAGGACATCAGCTTGATCGTCACCGACGCGCGCACAGGCGCAGAGCACGCCATGGCCAATGCCAACGAGCGCATGCGCAGCGAAAGCATCTCGTCTGGCGCCTCGCAAATCGCCGCCCTGCCAGCCGTTCGCGCGGCGCTGCTGTTGCGCCAACGCGCCTTCCGCTGCGCGCCGGGCTTGGTTGCCGATGGACGCGATATGGGCTCAGTCGTCTTCCCTGATGCGGCGCACAAAATTTATCTGACCGCCGACCTGGAAGTGCGCGCGACAAGACGCTATAAGCAGTTGATCGAGAAAGGAATAGCTGCTACCATGCCGCCTCTTTTGCAGGACTTGCGCGATCGTGACGAACGGGACACCCAACGCCACGCCGCGCCATTACGGCAAAGTAAGGATGCCAAGTACCTCGATACCACGCAGCTCAGCATAGACAATGCGGTTGCACAGGTGCTCGCTTGGTATCACGCCTAATCAGAGCTAAGCCTGCTTGCATTGTGCGTGCTTGCTTTGCTCTGCGTAGTTTGTAGTACGAGTTTTTTAGGTTGTACGGGTATACGCAGGCGAGTACGCGTTCTGGCGTCAGCAAGCGAATACCCAACGAGGCGCAATCAACGTGTTTCAGTGGCTAAAGCGGTTTCTACCGCCCGCGCTACCCGCACGCTGCTTGTTATTAAAACGTATTTCTAACGCATCCCGCAGCAGTCACGCGGTTAGGTTCCCCAATGTCAGCTAACGCTACCAATCCCATTTTGCAAGAAAGTTTCGCCGCCCTGTTTGAAGAAAGCTTGGCGCGTCAAGAAATGCGCCAAGGCGAAGTCATCACCGCCGAAGTCGTGCGTATTGATCAAAATTTTGTCGTCGTCAACGCTGGACTGAAGTCTGAAAGCTATGTCGATATCGAGGAATTCCTCAGCGACAGCGGCGAACTGGAAGCCAAAGTCGGCGACTTCGTGCAAGTCGCAATCGAACAGCTAGAAAACGGTTTCGGCGAAACACGCCTCTCGCGCGAACGCGCCAAGCGCGTTGCCGCCTGGAATTCGTTAGAGCAGGCGCTGAACGAAGGCACCCTCGTCGTCGGTACCGTGACCGGCAAGGTCAAGGGCGGTTTAACCGTGATGACCAACAGCGTGCGCGCATTCTTACCCGGCTCCTTGGTCGATATGCGCCCGGT
>JAZKFR010000082.1:3303-4079 GCA_040386295.1 Pseudomonadota bacterium
TCCGATCTCCCGTACGAAGGCAAAACCTACGACTTCAAGGTGATCAAGCTCGATCGCAAACGCAACAACGTGGTTGTTTCGCGTCGCGCCGTGCTCGAAGCCAGCGTCGGTGAAGAGCGCGATGCACTGCTCTCAAACCTGAAAGAAGGCAGCATCGTCAAAGGGATCGTCAAAAACATCACCGACTACGGCGCATTCGTCGACCTCGGCGGCATCGACGGTTTGCTACACATTACCGACTTGGCCTGGCGCCGTGTTCGTCACCCGTCCGAAGTGTTGGCGGTGGGCGACGAAGTGCAAGCCAAAATCCTCAAGTTCGATCAAGAAAAGAACCGCGTTTCGCTCGGCCTCAAGCAACTTGGCGAAGATCCATGGGTCGGCATTGCGCGTCGTTACCCGCAAAGCACACGCATGTTCGGCAAGGTGACTAACCTCACCGACTACGGCGCATTCGTTGAAATCGAACAGGGTATCGAAGGCCTGGTGCACGTTTCCGAAATGGATTGGACGAACAAGAACGTACATCCTTCCAAGGTTGTCCAACTGGGCGATGAAGTCGAAGTGATGATTCTTGAGATCGACGAAGAACGTCGTCGCATTTCCCTCGGCATGAAACAGTGCGTCGCCAATCCTTGGGACGACTTCTCGATGAATCAGAAAAAAGGCGACAAAGTACGCGGTGCGATCAAATCGATTACCGACTTTGGTGTCTTCATTGGTTTGCCGGGCGGCATCGACGGCCTGGTGCACATGTCTGACCTATCGTGGTCTATCCC
>JAZKFR010000083.1:0-2898 GCA_040386295.1 Pseudomonadota bacterium
GTTTCCCATGGGGTTTGAGCTGAGCCACGCTTGGCTAACTCTTGGCTTGCAGCTGATGTGGGGCGCGTTGATTCTTCTAAACGCGCCCCACCCCCCAGCCCGATAGGGGCAAACTCACTACCAAGCGTGCTTACGGCACTGGTCATTTTGCTGGCGCTTTGAACTAAATGCGTCGCCAAACCCGAAACTGAACTCGGTACTTTCATTGTCTCTTCTCCTTGATTTTTTTATGAAGCTTTTCTAAGCGCCCCTGTTTTTGCTTGGGATATATAGCCGGGGCGCGAACGCTACGTGGATCAATATCCCGGGGGCATTATCCTGTTTTTTTGGAATTTGGAAAGGTGCGAAAAAATGCGGCGCGGTGCCGAGACGGCGCGACAGTATGGTTGGCGCAAAGCGAGCGCTGCTGTGGTCGCCAGAACTGCTGTTGCAGTGTGTGATGCCCGCCGCGCTTAGCGCGTTCATGGCAGGCGTATAAGTGGATGCGTGCTGCTAGAACGCATTTGCACGCACAGTATTTTTCTGAGCACTCCTCTGCGTTTGTACCGCTGAATACTGCCTAGGGCGCTGCCAAGACTGGCTTCGTCTCGGCAGCGTGGCGAACTGTGCCCTGTACCCTGTACGCTTCACGCTAGGCGCTGCAGCTGAAGCTAAACGTTTTCAGCTTGCGTGACTGTGCCCTGTCCTCAGCTCAGCCCAAGCTGGAGCATCGCTTACATCTCCGAATAATTCGGACCTTCGCCGCCCTGGGGTGCTACCCAGGTGATGTTTTGCTGCGGGTCTTTGATGTCGCAGGTTTTGCAGTGCACGCAATTCTGCGCGTTGATTTGCAAGCGGGGTTGTTGGCCATCGGCGTCGCGCACGATTTCGTATACGCCGGCAGGGCAGTAACGTTGCTCAGGCGCGTCGTAGTCGGCTAGGTTAACCGTGATGGCTAGCTTGGGGTCGCTCAACTTTAGGTGGCAGGGTTGGTTTTCTTCGTGGTTGGTGTTGGATAGAAAAACGGATGACAAGCGGTCGAAGGTGAGTTCACCGTCAGCTTTGGGGTAGTTGATCGGCGTGCATGCGGCCGCTTTTTTTAAGCTGTTGTGGTCTGCTTTTGGGTGGCGCAAGGTCCAGGGTGCTTGGCCACGAAAGAGCAGTTGATCGATGCCGAACATCAGGCCGCCTAGGTACAAGCCTTTGCTCATCCACGGTTTAAAGTTGCGTGCTTGATATAACTCATCGTAGAGCCAGCTGCGGCGGAAGGCTTCCGGGTAAGCGTTCAGTTCGTCGCTGCTGCGACCTGCGCGCAGCGCTGCGAAGCAGGCTTCGGCAGCGAGTGCGCCGGTCTTGATCGCGCAATGTGAGCCTTTGATGCGGGCGGCGTTGAGAAAGCCGGCGTCGTCGCCAAGCAAGGCGCCCCCTGGAAAAACCAGTTTGGGTAGGGACTGCAAACCGCCGGCAGCGATGGCGCGTGCGCCGTAGGCGATGCGTTTGCCGCCGCGTAAAAACGGACTGATCGCTGGGTTGGTTTTTAAGCGCTGAAACTCTTCGTAAGGCGATAAGTAGGGGTTGCTATAGCCCAGTCCGGTGACAAAACCAATCGCAACGCGTTGCGCTTCTAAGTGGTAAATGAAGCCGCCGCCATAGGTGTCGGGGGTGAGCGGCCAGCCGCCAGTGTGGATGACGAGGCCAGGTTGATGCTGTGCTGCGGGTACTTCCCATAATTCTTTAATGCCCAGCCCATACACCTGCGGATCGGCACCGTGGCGGAGTGCGTATTTTTGTTCTAGCTGTTTGCCTAGTTGTCCGCGACAGCCTTCGGCAAACAGCGTGTATTTCGCGTGCAAGGCCATTCCCGGTTGGTACGCCGCGCTGTGGCTGCCGTCTTTATTAACGCCGACATCGCCGGTGGCGACGCCAATGACGCGCGCGTTTTGCTCGTTTTGCTTGTTCTCGTCGTACAGAATTTCTGTGCCAGCAAAGCCCGGGTAAATTTCAACCCCGAGTGCCTCGGCTTGCGCGCCGAGCCAGCGGCATAGTTTGCCCAGGCTGATGATGTAATTGCCCTCATTTTTAAAACAATCGGGCAGTAGAAAATGCGGAATCTGGCGCGCGCCGTTTTCTTGCAAGAGCCAAAAACGATCTTCTGTGACGGCGGTGTTTAAAGGGGCGCCTTGTGCTCGCCAGTCCGGGCATAACTCCGTGAGTGCGCGCGGATCCATCACCGCGCCAGAGAGAATATGGCCGCCGATTTCGGCCGCTTTTTCAATCAAACAAACGCTCAGTGTTGCGCCGTCTGCGTTGGCTTGTTGTTTGAGACGAATGGCGGCGGCCAGACCCGCTGGGCCGGCGCCAACAATGAGAACGTCGTATGCCATGACTTCACGTTGCATTGGTGTTTTTCCTCCGAGTACGTTTGAGTGGGCTGTGTGGCGTTTGTTGTCAGCACGATGCTAGAATTTGTCGGCTAATGAGGCGTGCATTCTGTTGTAAATCAGCTTTGTTTTGCTCAAACCCTTGTCTTGTCATGCTGTGCTGCGGTTTGCGGCTTATTTATTGACCCAGTAAGGCGATCAGGAGGCAGAGCATAGCAGGCAAGCGCCCCAAAAATCCCTAGGCAAAATGCCTCAGCCAAAACGTGAACACGCAAACAGAGACAGGATCAATTTGATGAAGCAAGAGGCGCTTTGGTATCCCAGTGTTGAACAGGTGGCGACCGCTCAGGTTAGCCAGTTTATGCAATCGGTGAATCAACGTTGGCAGGCGAATTGTACCGACTATGCCAGTTTGTGGGCTTGGTCAGTCGCGCAACCCGAGGCTTTTTGGCAGTCGCTTTGGGATGACTGCGCGGTGATCGGTGAACGGGGCGAAACGGTGCTTGAGAACGCTGAGCAAATGCCGGGCGCGCGCTGG
>JAZKFR010000083.1:2908-4559 GCA_040386295.1 Pseudomonadota bacterium
GTGGTCCTGTTCATGAAGGGCGAGCCGGCCCAGCCCCGCTGCGGCTTCTCCGCGGTGGTGGTGCAGATCCTTGACCACCTGGAGGTGGACTTCGCCTCGGTGGACGTGCTGGCCGACGACCGCATGCCGGGCGCGCGCTGGTTTCCGCAAGCGCGTTTGAACTATGCGCAAAATCTTTTACGCCGTCGTGATGAGGCAGATGCGCTGGTTTTCTGGGGCGAAACAGCGGTGAAACGCCGTCTTTCTTACGCCGATTTGTACGCTGCGGTTTCGCGCTTTGCGCAGGCGCTCAAAGCCTTGGGCGTTGGGCAAGGAGATCGTGTTGCAGCATTCTTGCCGAATATGCCCGAGACGATTATCGCCATGCTGGCGACCTCTTCGCTTGGCGCGATCTGGTCTTCTGCTTCGCCCGATTTTGGCGTGCAAGGCGTGCTTGATCGTTTTGGTCAAATTGAACCCAAGGTACTGCTCTGCGTCGATGGATATTGGTACAACCGTAAGCAGGTCGATTGCACGGCAAAAAATAATGAGATCGCCGCGCAATTGCCTTCCTTGCTGGCGACGGTGGTTGTGCCTTATTTGCGTCCATTAGAAGCGGGGGAGGCGGTTAAAGCAGCGCCGCAAACATCTGGGCAAGCTCCATCGTTTTTTGTTTCTTACCCTGATTTTGTTGCGCCTTTCTCGGCACAAGAAATCGATTTTGTCCCGCTAGCGTTTGATCATCCGCTGGTGATCATGTTCTCGTCCGGCACAACCGGCGTGCCGAAATGCATCGTGCATGGTCAAGGGGGGGCGCTTTTACAGCATCTCAAAGAGCATCGTTTGCACGGCGACGTGAAAGCCAATGACCGTGTTTTTTATTTCACAACGTGCGGTTGGATGATGTGGAATTGGCTGGTTTCGGCGCTGGCGGTGCAGGCCACTGTGTTGTTGTTCGATGGCTCGCCGTTTGCGCCAGGCGCCTCGGGCGTCGCGGGTAGCGTGTTATTTGACTACGCCGACGTTGAGCGGATGACGCATTTGGGTACTTCCGCCAAGTTTCTCGATGCGATCGCCAAAAGCGAGCTGAAGCCACGCGAGACGCATGCTTTGACGCATCTACGCGCCTTGTTTTCGACGGGAAGTCCGCTCGCGCCGGAGCGCTTTGATTACGTTTATCGCGACATTAAAGCTGATTTGTTACTGGCTTCGATTTCTGGGGGTACGGACATTATTTCGTGTTTTGCTTTAGGCAGTCCGATTCTGCCTGTGTGGCGCGGTGAGCTGGTGTGTCGTGGTTTGGGCATGGCGGTTGAGGTCTACGACGAAGAAGGGAGGCCGCTTGCGGCTGGCCAAGGTCAGCGTGGTGAGTTGGTGTGTACCAAGCCTTTCCCGGTGATGCCGATCGGGTTTTGGAACGATGCCGATGGCAGTAAATATCGCGCGGCTTACTTCGAGCGCTTTGAGGGAATTTGGTGTCACGGTGATTTTGTTGAGCTGACCGAGCATGAGGGAATCATCATTTATGGTCGTTCGGACGCAGTGCTTAACCCGGGCGGAGTGCGCATCGGGACGGCCGAGATTTATCGTCAAGTCGAGCAATTGCCTGAGGTGCTTGAGTCGCTGGTAATCGGGCAGGATTGGCCGCCCGAGTCTATTGGCGACGTGCGCG
>JAZKFR010000084.1:0-10282 GCA_040386295.1 Pseudomonadota bacterium
CCTTCGCGCAAATGCAGAATGACGTCGGTGCCGCGCGTCGCTTTTTCAACCACTTCGACGGTAAATTCGCCTTCGCCGGCTGAGCTCCAAGAGACTGCCTGATCCGCTGGCAGACCGGCGCGTCGGGAGACCACGGTGACGTTGTCGGCGACGATGTACGAGGCGTAGAAGCCGACGCCAAATTGGCCGATTAGGTTGGCGTCTTTTGATTGATCGCCGCTCAGCGCTGAGAAAAATTCACGAGTGCCGGATTTGGCGATGGTGCCTAGGTGGCTGATGGCTTCTTCACGCGATAAGCCAATGCCGTTATCCGAGATGGTCAGCGTGCGCGCTTCTTTATCGAAGCTGATGCGGATTTTCAGCGTTTGATCGGCTTCTTCTGCGCTGCCGTCAGCGTAGAGCGTGGCGTCGTTGAGTGCCTCAAAACGCAGTTTGTCGCAGGCGTCGGAGGCGTTGGAAATCAGCTCGCGCAGAAAAATTTCTTTGTTGCTATACAAGGAATGAATCATCAGATTCAACAGTTGTTTTACTTCGGCCTGAAAACCAAGCGTTTCTTTGTTTGCGCCCATAAGAACTCCGTAGAAAGGGTATGTAGGTGGGTGAAGCGTGGGTTGTGGCTAGACCGATCAAGCAAAACAGGTCAGCCCGGTGTTGCGGCGTTTGTATTACGGCATTGAGCTAATTGGGGGCGAGTGCTTTTATTTCAAGTTGTGCGCTCAGTTTGTCCGGTCTTAGCCGTCTTGACTGCGCGCTGTGTCTATTCCTGCGCTGAGTTTGCTGCAAAAGAAGGGCTTTCGATTGAACAGTATTCGATTGCACTGATTTCCACTTCGCGCCAGCCGAGCGGGCTTTGGAAACGTACGACATCGCCGACTCGGCCTTTGAGCAAGGCACGTGCTAGGGGCGCACGCCAGCTAATACGCGCGCTGCCGGTGTCGGTTTCGTCTACGCCGACGATCTGGTAGGTCTGCGCTTGATTTTGCTCGTCGAGAATCGTCACCGTTGCGCCAAAAAAGACTTGCGCGCAGTTAGTTTGCCGAGCCGGATCGACAATTTGCGCGATCTCCATACGTTTGCCTAAAAAACGTACGCGCCGATCAATCTCACGCAAACGTTTTTTGCCGTAAAGATAGTCGCCGTTTTCTGAGCGGTCGCCGTTTGACGCTGCCCATGCAACGACTTCAACGATCTTCGGTCGCTCGCTGCTGAGCAAATGCTCAAATTCTGCTTTCAGCCGAGCGTAGCCTTGCGGCGTAATGTAATTGTGCGTCGTGGTTGAGGTGGTCGGCTGCGGCTGCCCCTCGGCTGAGCTGTCGTCTGCATCGTCGTCTTCTGCTGAGTTTGTGTCTGGCATGGCGATTGTTCCGGTTTTGAGTTGGCTGCGTCAGCCGTGCTTGTGCAAATTTTTGAGTCGCGAATTATAGAGTTGCGTTGAGTTTTTTGTGCTGTCTTGCGTTTTTGTCTCGTCTGGTTTTACTTCACCTGGTTTTGCTTCATATTGCGCGCAGAATTACGCAACGCGCCGCAGCAGATCGGCTTCGTCTAGGGGAGGCCGCGACGCAGCGCATTCGCTAAGGCGATTTAAGTGCGCAATAATTTGATTGTTAAGCGATGTTTTGCCAGTGACTCAACTATACTTTCGCCGCAGATCAACTCAGCCCCTCTTATCCTCAATGACGCAAGACAAACTGAAACAAGCGGTCGCGCAGGCCGCGCTCGATTATTTGGTCGACGGCAGCCTGATCGGCGTTGGTACGGGCTCCACCGCGAACTATTTCATCGACGCCTTAGCGCGGGTCAAACACCGTATCCAGGGCGCTGTTGCGAGCTCAGCTGCGACGGCACAACGCTTGGCACAGCACGGTATTCCTGTATTTGACTTGAACGAAGTTGCGAGTTTGGCGATTTATGTCGATGGCGCCGACGAAATTACCCCTGACATGCACATGATCAAGGGCGGCGGCGGTGCTTTGACGCGCGAGAAAATCGTCGCTGCCGTGGCGCAACAGTTCATTTGTATCGCCGACGAATCGAAATTGGTTGAGACGCTGGGGCGCTTTCCTCTGCCGGTTGAAGTCATTCCTATGGCGCGCGCTTATGTCGCAAGGCAATTGCGCCAACTGGGCGCTAGCCCGGTATTGCGTGAGGGCTTTGTCACCGACAACGGAAACCTAATCCTCGACGTTAAGGATCTAACGATCAGTGATCCTGTCGCTCTGGAAAGCGCGATCAATCAAATCGTTGGCGTGGTGAGTAATGGTTTATTTGCCCGCCGTCCGGCCGATATTTGCTTGCTCGGCACGGCCAGCGGTGTGCGCTGTTTGCAGCGTGCGACGTCTGGTGCGCGGTGAACGGTGAATAGTCCGCTCGGCGATGCAGTTCTTAAGCCATGAAACATTGCGGTCACGTGAACACCTTATCTTTGCAGCGGCGAACATTTCACCGCAATACCAGGAGCAGAAGGCATGAATGAGCATATTTCAAAAAACTTCGACCTCGAGTTAGAGAGTTTACGCACGCGCGTTTTACAAATGGGCGGGCTGGTTGAGCAGCAAATTCGCAAGGCGATGGAAGGGCTTTACGCCAGTGACGTGCCGCTGCTTGAGGCGGTTGTGCGTAACGATCAGCAGGTGAACCAAATGGAAATCGAGCTGGACGGTGCGTGCAATCAGCTGATCGCTAAACGTCAGCCGACAGCGATCGATTTGCGCATGATTATCACCGTGCTTAAAAGCATTTCGGATCTTGAACGAATCGGCGATAAGGCGCGCAAAATCGCCCGTTTTGGCATTGCGCAAAACGATCAGCAGTCGTTTGGCGGGCGTGATATTGAGCTGCGCCACATCGCCGAATTGGCTTTAAAAATGCTGCGCGCCTCGCTTGATGCCTTTGCCCGGCTAGACGTCAGCGCGGCGGCGGAGGTATTGCACCTGGACGAAACGGTCAACACCGAATACCACGCGATTGTTCGCCAGCTCATCACCTACATGATGGAAGACCCGCGCACCATCTCGCGCGCGCTCGACGTGATGGGCGTCGCCAAAGCCATAGAGCGTATCGGTGATCATGCTAAAAGCATCGCCGAATACGTGATTTACATGGTCAAGGGGCTGAACGTTCGCCACTCCTCGCCGGGTGAGATCGACGAGAAAATTGCCAGTAACTAAGGCGGATCAAAAGCTTTGATTTGCCGCCTTGCTTTGTCGCCTGAGCGAGCCTTGCTGAACGCTCAAGTAACGCTCAAGTAACGCTCAAGCAGCGCAAATTCGCGCGCAAAGCGAGCGCTTATCGAGTATCATCCGCTCGCGCAAAATTTACGCCAGACGTGCTGGCGTAAATTTTTTGGGGTCGCTTCTCGCTTGCTGCGGGCACCCAGATTTTGGCGTAAGCAAAGTAGCTCAATAGTTGCGTCGGAGGTGTGGCAGAGTGGTCGATTGCACCGGTCTTGAAAACCGGCAAAGGGAAACCTTTCGTGAGTTCGAATCTCACCGCCTCCGCCAGTCAAAGTAGTTAAAGCCAAGAAGACGTCGTGATGGATGCGGCGCGCACAATACCTTGCACTAGGGCGGGCAAAGAACCAGCGGGTTAATCCTTGCAGCTATCTTGCCGCTTTGTCCTTGCTTCTGATCTGTTTCTCCCGCCGCCTGTTTCAGTCCTGATGCTCTGCAAAGCCCTAAGTGGCGCTCTGTCGGCATTGTCCGGCTGTGCTCACGCTGGTTTTTGTCCTTGCGTTTTTGGCGCGAAGTGTTGCGCGCTGTAGTGCACTGCAGCGAAGCGCAATCAGGACTCGACAATTTCCCGCCCGATGACCAAGCGTTGAATATCGTTAGCGCCTTCATAAATTTGGCAGACGCGCACATCGCGGTAAATTCGTTCGACGGGGAAATCGCTGACGTAGCCGTAGCCGCCGTGGATTTGGATGGCGTCTGAGCAGACTTTCTCGGCCATTTCTGAAGCAAACACTTTGGCCATAGAGGCCTCTTTTAAACAAGGTTTTCCGGCGTCTTTGAGGAGCGCTGCGCGCCAGACGAGGAGGCGTGCTGCGTCTATTTGCGTCGCCATGTCGGCTAGGCGAAAGAGAACAGCTTGGTGCGCACAAATGGGTTTGCCGAAGGTTTCGCGGGCTTTAGCGTAGTGGGTTGCTGCCTCAAACGCGGCGCGCGCCATGCCGACGGATTGAGCGGCAATGCCGATGCGCCCCGCTTCTAAGTTGGACAGGGCAATACGGTAGCCTTCTCCGACTGCGCCGAGCAACGCGCTTGCCGGGACACGGCAGTTTTCAAACAAAATTTGCGCTGTATCTGAGGCGCGTTGCCCCATTTTTTCTTCAATGCGCCCAACGAGATAACCTGGGGTGTCGGTCGGTACCAAGAAGCAGGAAATCCCTTTTTTGCCCGCAGCGCGATCGGTGACGGCGAAGACAATCGCTACCTGGGCGTGTTTTCCGGTGGTGATGAACTGCTTGACCCCGTTCAGAATGTAATCGTCGCCGTCGCGCTCGGCGCGGGTGGTGATTGCCGCTGCGTCGGAGCCGGTGTGCGGCTCGGTGAGACAGAAACAGCCTAATTTTTCGCCCCGTGCCAGCGGTTTCAGCCATTCTTCTTTTTGCGCTGCGCTACCGTATTTGAGCGTAATGCCGCAGGCCAATGAGTTTTGCACGCTGACGATGGTTGAGGTGGCGCCGTCGCCCGCTGCGATTTCTTCCAAAGCCAAGACCAGAGAAACGTAGTCCATCCCCGCGCCCCCCCATTCTTCTGGCACTACCATGCCGAGCGCGCCTAAGGCGCCGAGTTCGCGCAGCGCGGCGGCGGGGAAGCTATGGTGTCGATCCCAGTCGCTGGCAAACGGCGCCAGGCGCTCTGCGGCGAAACTGCGCAGGGTATCGCGGATCATTTCTTGTTCTTGTGTGAGTAGCATGCTTCTCTCCGGGGTTGGCTTCGTTTGCGGTGGAATGATTTGCCTGCGGGCGTTTATGTTGAATGTGAATGTGAATCTGAATGTGAATGCAGCTTAGAGCTCAGCGGTGCTGCACTTCGTGTCCTTCTGCCAGATTAATCAAGCGAAGGAAGCCCAAAATGGCAGAATGCCGGCCATTTTCGGGATGAAATTCGCGCAGAATGCCGGCTTTTTTCAGTTTTTGTAATAAACCAGAAGTGGTTTTTTCGTGAGTGTCCAGTGCAAGTTGTCATTGTTGTGCAAGATCTGCGCTGCGAAATATGGGTTTGGTGAAAATGGCATCTAGCAAGTGCACCGTGTAGTGCGAGTCTGTGCAGGCCTGGATTGACTGCTTCATTTCCTCATACAAGTGTTGAAGGGCACTCATGCGCTCACGGGTCATCAAGATGCGATGCAGCTTACGCATAAACCTAAACCGGATGGGGGGCCTTCAAGTGTTCGCGTGCGGCAAAGAGCGTCTGTCGGCCATTTAAAATTTCCTGAATATCTTTGTGTTTCTCGCTCTTTTTGCTGAGGCCTGCCTCCTGCTCTCACGACGGAATGCGGCGGAGGGCAAGGCGGTGGGTTAATCAATGTTTCAGCTTGTTTTTGGGCGCGAGTAGGAGGGCGTCTAGGCCTAGGCTTTTCATTTTTCGTTGTGCGGTTTCGGCTTCTTGTCGTGTTTTGAATGGACCGACTTGGACTCGGGTTTCTAGCGTTGAGGTGATGCCGTTGAGGCTGAGTTGGGCTTGTAAGGCCTCGGCGCGTTGTGTTTCAGAGAAAACGCCGACCTGAAGTAGGTAGCGCCCGAGTGCGCTGGTTTGCGGCTTGGTGGGGCTGGGCGGGTTGTTCGTGCTGTGTTTGCTTGCCGGGACAATGTTGTTCTCGGGCGCGCGTGTCACTTCTTCGCTTGCTGCCGTGTTGTTTTTGGCTGTTTTGGGGGCGCTTGCAGTGTTTGAAGCGCTTGGAGTATTTGAAGTGTTTGATTTAGGCGCTGCCGCTGGGGTGATCGGTAAGCTGGGTTGGGCACGAATTTCGGGTGGGGGCAGTTTTTCGCTTGAGCTCGGCTGCGGCTGTGCGCTGGCGCTGCTTTCTGCCTCTGTCTTAGTCGGCTCTTCTGCACTTGTATTGGTGATGGGTGTGGGTTCTGCTGGCTGAGGCGTTGCCTGGGCGATTTCTTTTTTGCTGACGGGGACTGCGCTGGTGAAGCGCGGTGCGTTGTTTGCGCTTTCTTCGGGCGTGCCTAAGTGGTCAAACAAGGCCAAGCTGCCGAGCAGGGCGAGAATGAGTCCGCTTGCCAAGGCCATGCGTTTGAGCAAAGTGTTTTTCAGTTGGGCGACAGGGTGGCTGGCTGCGTCGGTTTTGTCTGCCTGTTCGGTGCTGTTGTGCCTGCTTTGCTCAGACGGCTGATTAGTGTTGTTCGCTTGCGCGCGCGTTGTTTTTTCGCTGCGGTGTTTGAGATTGATGAAGGACATCCTGGCTCCTTTTGTGTCGCTGCTGTTGCCTAGGTTTTTTGTGTTGGCAGGCAAGTGCGCGCTTGTGTTAGTGCGTATTAACAACGCCGCGTTGCGACACTGTTGCGTGTTTGCTTTTAGCTTAGCTAGCTAAGCTAAGCCTTGCGTTTCTGGTGCGAGTTGAAATCTTGACATCAAGAGCGTGTACGCGGTGCTGACTGTTGAGCCGAAGCAGAGCTGGGTGCGCTTTGCTGTTTGCCGCGCGCTAAGGCAATGACCAATTCGGCCTCGGCGCGGGCGATGTTCCAGTGTGCAGCGATGCTGGCTGCGTCGTGTCCTTCTCTGGCCATTTGCATGGCATCGCTGTAGTGCGAGACGCGTGGTGTTTGTGCTTTGGCGTTATTTGGTTTGGGTATTTGTGCGCTGCCGACGTCGTTCAGGTTGTTTTCCTCGTTCGCCTCGTTTAGGCGGGTTTTGCCTTCTTTGTTGCGTGTGCTCGGTGCCAGCATGGCGTCCAGTTTGGCGCTGAGTTCGCGCGTGAGTTTGTCCGCTAATTGGGCGCCTAATTCGCTGCCCAATTGGTCGAATTGACGCTCTATTTCTGCCGATAGGGTGTTGCGCAGCTGGGCGATGTTACGTTCCAACGAATCGATTCTTTGTCGTTCAGTGTCGGCTAAGGCGCTGCCGTCGCGTGGCTCAGGCGGTTCGTTCCAGGCGAAGTCTTGTCTGCTGCGCTGGGGGCGAATCGGGGTTTGTGTTGGCGTGGCTAGGTCTTCTGTTGCGCTGTCTGCGCTTAAGCTCGGTTCGTCTGTGCTGCCGAGGCTGTAGGCGTTGAGCGCGGACTGTACACGCGTGTTATTGAGCTCACGGTCTAGATGCGTGTCTGCTTTGTGCTTGCGACGACGCGCCCAGAGTAGGTGTCCCATGCGTAGCAGGCTGATGCCTAGATAGAGCGCGAGTAGCGCGACTAGGGTGAGCAGCACGACACGCCAATCGAGCGTACCGAGCAGAGCGAGCCATTCTTCTATGTGCATCGGCTTAGTGCAGCATTTCAAACAACGCAGCAACGCCCATGCCGCTGCCGACGCACAGGGCGACGACGCCGTAACGTTTTTGTCTGCGTTGCAGGCCGTGGATCAAGGTGGTGGCACGGATGGCGCCGCTGGCGCCGAGGGGGTGGCCGAGTGCGATGGCGCCGCCTAGGGGATTAACCTTGTCTGGGTCGATGTCCAGGGTGCGTGTGATGGCAAGGGTTTGCGCGGCAAAGGCTTCGTTGATTTCAAACCAGTCTATCGATTCTTGCCCGATGCCGGTTTTTTGGCAGAGCAACGAAATGGCTTTGATCGGTCCTATGCCCATCAATTCAGGCGCTACGCCGACGACGGTGTAGCCAACGAAGCGAGCCAGCGCTTGCAGTTTGTGGCGTTTTAAGACGTTCTCTGAGACCAGCAGCAGTGCGGCAGCCCCGTCGGACATTTGCGCGCTATTGCCGGCAGTGACTGAGCCTTGGTGCAGAAAAGCGGGTTTGAGCTGTTGCAATTTTTCTAGGCTGGTGTCGGCACGTGGGCCTTCGTCTTGGGCGGCTAAACGGCTTTCTAGCTTGATCTCGCCGCTTGTTAGGTCAGGCACACGGGTTTTGATGGTGTAGGGCGATATTTCACTTTTGAATTGCTCAGTGTTGATCGCCGCGAGGGCTTTTTGGTGTGATAGGAGGGCAAAAGCGTCTTGATCCTCGCGGGAGATTTTCCATTGATGCGCTACTTTTTCAGCCGTTAAGCCCATGCCAAAGGCGAGGGCGTATTGTTCGCGGTTTTCAAAAATGGCGGGGTTGATCGCGCTTGAGTTGCCGGTCATCGAGGCGAAGCGGGACATTGTTTCGACACCGGCCGCGACCATAACGTCCGCTTCGCCGAGGCGGATACGGTCGGCTGCCATGGCGATGGCTTGCAGCCCCGAGGCGCAAAAACGGTTGATCGTGATGCCGGGTACGTTATTGGGCAAGCCGGCTAGGAGCAGACTCATCCGCGCGACGTTCATACCTTGTTCGGCTTCGGGCATGGCGCAGCCGACGATCACGTCTTCGATCAGGGCAGGATCGAGCACCGGGGCTTGTGCGACGAGTGCGCTGAGGGCGTGCGCGAGTAGGTCGTCAGGGCGTGTTTGCGCAAATAAGCCGTTGCGCTTGCCTACGGGTAGGCGGGTGGCGGCAACGATGTAGGCGTCTTGAAGCGGTTTGCTCATGCTGCGTGGTTCCTGGCAGGTGTTCGTTTGTGTGCGCTGGTTTGTCCAGTAATCGTGTTTATGTTCATTCTTCGTTTTTGCTGTGATGCTAGTGATGCTCAAGCCTGGCGTTAGTTCTAGACGCAGGGGCTAATTACGCAATGCTTTGCCGGTTGCCAGCATGTGTGTGATTCGTTGTTGTGTTTTTTCAGTTTTGAGCAGTTCGATGAAAAGCTGGCGCTCAACGCTGAGTAGCCAAGTTTCGTCGACCTCTGATCCTGTTTCAATATCGCCGCCACAGAGCGCTGTGGCAATGGCTTTGGCAATCGCGTAGTCGTGCGCTGAGATCATGCCGCCGCCTTGCATATTGGCCAGGATCATTTCGCAATTGGCGATCCCGTTGCGCCCGGCGACTTTGATCCGACCAGGCTTGGTTTGCCCTGTGCTCGGGTAATACCTGCCTTCGCCTAAGGCGCGTGCTTCGTGTAGTGCGACGTAGAGCAGTTCGTGCGCGTTCAGTACAACCGTGTCACTGTCGTAGGCGAAGCCTAGCGTTTTGGCGTGTTGCGCGCTGCTCGATACGCTTGCTTGCGCGATGTTTAGGAACAGCGGTTGGATGAAGGCAAAAGGGTCTTTGTTCGTCGTTCTTTCCGCACTTTGCCAGGCACGGATGGCTAATTCTTTGCAGCCGCCGCCAGCGGGGAGCAAGCCCACGCTGGCTTCGACTAGCCCGATATAGCTTTCGAGCGCGAGCACGCGATGGCGGGCGTGTAAGAGGAATTCGCAGCCGCCGCCGAGTGCCATGCCCTGCACTGCGGCGACGACGGGGATGCTGGCGTATTTCAGCGCGAGCGTAGTTTGTTGAAAC
This sequence comes from Pseudomonadota bacterium, assembly GCA_040386295.1. Classification (GTDB taxonomy): domain Bacteria; phylum Pseudomonadota; class Gammaproteobacteria; order Burkholderiales; family Rhodocyclaceae; genus JAZKFR01. The sequence goes on from JAZKFR010000084.1 coordinate 9,478, forward strand.
GCGGCGACTTGTTGCGTCAATAAGTCGAATTCACCCGCTTTGATTGCGCCATCCACTTCTTTTAGGTTCGCGCCAACTGAAAACGGCGCTTCGTGCCAGATGACCACGGCTTTTAGCTTTTGTTCGGCGTAGCTGAGCGCACTAGGTAGGCCGCTCGTAACCACAGTGCCTAAGGTATGCAGCTTAGTGGTGATCGACAAAATGCCGATTGAGGCGTCGAACTGCGGCAGGATCCACAGACGTAGGCCTTCGTTTTCCCATAGCGTGACGCCTTCGATCGGGCTTTCGCCAGGCATGCGTTCGGGGAAAAATTGCCGTGCGTACACCGGTAGTGCGTGCCGTGTTTGATAGGTGCCCGTCTGTGCAGAGTAGGCGCCTGCTGCGTTGTACACCTCGGTTTGTTGGAATACCCAATCCGGTAGGGGGGCTGAACTCATGCTCTTGCCGGCAGCAATATCGGCTTTGATCGCCTCAGCAATGGTTTGCCAGCCAGCGGCTTGCCAGTGTTCAAACGGGCCTTGTGTCCAGCCAAAACCCCAGCGTAGGGCGCAGTCCACATCGCGCACGGTGTTGGCAATGCTGCCAAGATGAACTGCAACATAGTGAAATACGTCGCGAAAAATTGACCACAAGAATTGCGCGTGGGGGTCGTCGCTGGCGTGTAGTTGGGCGAACTGTTCGCTGCGGTTTGGGTTTTTGAGCAAGCTCAGCAAGGCTTCGGAAAAAAGGCTTTCGTTCTCGCTTGACGCCTGTGTGGGCAAACGATATTGCAGGCTGGCGCGATCGAATACCTTGATTGTTTTGC
>JAZKFR010000084.1:10292-34257 GCA_040386295.1 Pseudomonadota bacterium
TTGCCCCAATGCGCCTCGGCTGATCAGTGCTGAGAACCAGTTCGGTAGCTTGTAAAAGCGATGCCATGGATCTGCTTGCTCACCTTTGCTCGGTAAGCTGTGGTGCAAGGTTTGAATGACGTGCGCTAGGGTGTCTAAACCGACTAGGTCTGCCGTACGGTAAGTCGCGCTGGTCGGGCGGCCGATCAATTTTCCGGTCAAAGCATCAACGAGATCAAAGCTCAAGCCTAGGCGTTCGGTGTGATGGATTGTCGCCAGGATGGAAAAAATACCGACCCGATTGGCAATGAAGTTGGGCGTGTCGTGCGCGCGGACGACGCCTTTGCCCAGGTGCGAGACGAGCCAGCTTTCTAGTTGATCGAGCAGGGGCGGCGGGTTGGCGTCGTGGCCGATTAGCTCGACCAAGTGCATATAGCGTGGCGGATTGAAGAAGTGCACGCCGCAAAATCGAGCTTGCAGTGCCTCTGGCAAGGTGGCGGCCAAACGCTTGATCGAGAGTCCCGAGGTGTTAGAGGCAAGGACAGCGCTAGGCGATAGAAAAGGGACGATTTTTGCGTAGAGCGCTTCTTTTAAGGCCATCGTTTCGGTGATGGCTTCGATCACCAAATCGCAGTCACTTAATTGCGCTAAGTCGGTCTCGTAATTTGCGGCGTTAATGTAAGCGCTGAGTTCAGGCTTAGCCAAAGGCGGCGGCGTGCGTTTGCTCAGTTCGGCGATGGCTTTTTCGATGTTTCGGTTCGCCGCTTTGCGTGTATCGGCGAGCTGTGCATTGGCCAAATCGGCTGCGGGCAAATCGAATAACAGCACGGGAATTTGCGCGTTGGCTAAATGTGCGGCAATTTGTGCGCCCATCATGCCGGCGCCTAACACTGCTGCTTTGCGTATGATGAATTGGCTCATGCGACCTCTGTTTTTGTTCTCTTTGTGTGTATTTGCGTGCGTTTTCTTGCCCCGTCGCTGGCTACGACGGACTCAGGTATTTCAGCCCGACAATTCCGGCGACGATCAGCGCGATGCACGTTAAGCGCGCGCTATCGTGTGCTTCGCCTAATAACCACATGCCCAGAAGTGCGGTGCCGAGTGCGCCAATGCCCGTCCATACCGCGTAGGCTGTGCCGATCGGTAGCGTTTTGGCAGCGTAACTGAGCAATGCGATAGAGATGAGCATCGCCAGAAGGGTCAAGACGCTGGGGACTAAGCGGGAAAAACCGTCGCTATATTTCAGGCCAATCGCCCAGGCGATCTCGAATAAGCCGCCACAACACAGCACTAGCCAAGCCATACTGTTCGTTAGCGTGGGCAGGTTGATCATGGTTTTTGCCCCTGTGGGTTTTGTCCGTTGTGCTGCATCGATGGCATTGGTTCGTTTTTGCTGCCTTTGCTCACCACGCCTGAAAAATCGCTTTTGCTGCGGCAATGGTTTGCGCAATATCGTCTTCGCTGTGTGCTGCCGAAACGAAGCCCGCCTCAAAGGCTGACGGTGCAAAATAATAACCGGCCTCTAGCATGGCATGAAAGAAGCGTTTGAAAGCGTTTTTATCGCTGCGCATCACACTTGCATAATCGCCTGGGCAGACGCCCTGATGGCCAAAATAAAGGCCGAACATGCCGCCCAAGGACTGCGCCGAAAAGTGTAACTGGCTGGGGCCGTATTGTTGCGCTACGTCGTTTAAGCCGGTTGTCAGCTGCGCGGTCCGTTTGCTTAGTTGTTCGTAAAATCCTGGTGCTTGCAGACAGTTTAAGGTGGCCAAGCCAGCAGCCACAGAGACGGGGTTGCCCGACAAGGTGCCGGCTTGATATACCGCGCCGAGGGGGGCGAGTTGCGCCATGATGTCTCGTTTGCCGCCAAAGGCCGCCAGCGGCATGCCGCCGCCAATAATTTTGCCCAGCGTGCTCAGGTCGGGCTCTATGCCATAGATTCCCTGCGCGCCGCGCGGCCCGACGCGAAAGCCGGTCATCACCTCGTCAAAAATCAAGACCGCGCCGTGTTCTGTGCACAGTCTGCGCAGGCTATGCAAGAACGCGTGTTGCGGCAAAATCAAATTCATATTGCCGGCTACCGGTTCGACAATAACGCCCGCGATGCGCGCGCCGTGTTCGGCAAAAGCCGCCTCAAGCTGAGCGCAATCGTTGTAGTTGAGAACCAAAGTGTGGCGCGCAATATCCGCCGGGATGCCGCTTGAGCTAGGGTGGCCGAAGGTGAGCATGCCTGAGCCGGCTTTGACTAAGAGGCTGTCTGAGTGTCCGTGGTAACAGCCTTCAAACTTGACCAATAAATCGCGTCCGGTATAGCCCCTAGCCAAACGGACTGCACTCATCGTCGCTTCGGTGCCCGAGCTGACCAGGCGCACGCTTTGTAAGGAGGGGAGCAGGCTACATAGTTGCTCGGCCAGCTCGACCTCAGCTTCAGTTGGCGCGCCAAAAGTCAGTCCTTGCGCGGCGCTGGCCTGTACTGCGGCGACGACGCTGGGGTGCGCGTGGCCGAGAATCAAAGGCCCCCAGGAGCCGACGTAGTCGAGGTAGACCTTGCCTTCGGCGTCGGTGACGCGCGCCCCCCGGCCTTGCTTAAAAAAGCGCGGAGTGCCGCCGACTGAGCCGAAGGCGCGTACCGGCGAGTTGACGCCGCCTGGGGTGTGTTGCTGGGCACGTGCAAAAAGTGCTTGGTTGTTCATGTGGTTTCCTCGTTAAGAAGGTTTTGCTTCCAGTAGACTGCTTCGGCCTACTTCGGCCATCCGGGGTTTTGTCTCAATAGCGGCGCATACAGCGTGGCGTTTTGTTGCACGCGCTGCGCTGTTGACTCGCCCTCTGCGCTGCTGCCGAAGAGGGCGTCGATCACTGCCAGCAGATCGGCGCCCGCCGCGATGACGGGCGAAGCGTTTGCTGCGGTAATGCCGCCAATGGCGCATAGCGCAAGGGGGCGAGCGCGTCGTGCTGAGCAGAGTTCGTGCTGTGCTTGGGTGAACAAACTCAAGGCCGCGTGGCGTGCTTGCGGCTTGGTCGACGAAGGGTATACCGCACCAAAAGCCACATTATCTGCGCCTGCACGACTGGCCAGGCGTGCGCGCGCAAAATCGTCGTAGCACGAAACGCCGAGGATTTTATCGGTTGCTAAGGCTTGTCTGGCGGCCAGGTAGTCGCCGTCGTCGGCGCCCAAGTGCACACCGTCGGCGTCAATCGCTAAAGCTAAGGCCAGGTCATCGTTGATGATCAAGCGGGTGTTAAAACGGCGGCACAGTTGTTGCAGTGCGCGCGCCCTTTCTGCTCGCTCTTGCGGCGGGTGTTGTTTGTCGCGGTATTGCACCAGGCTGGCGCCGCCGTGCAGTGCGGCTTCGACTTGCGTCATCAACTGCGTTTGCGTGCGACCCTCTGGTGTGATCGCGTACAGGCCGCGTAAGCGGGGTGTTTGCTCACTGCGCTCAGCATTTTGCTCGGCACTCTTTTGCCCATTGTTTTTTGGTTCTGGCGCACTGGCTTTAGACATTGTGTAGCCCTTCGTTTTCACACAATGACAATGCGCGGTTTGGCCTTGGCGCTGCTTGGCTTTTTTCTTGCGGCGCGTTATGGGGGTCAAGCGCGTACAGGCGCTGAGGGATCCACTGCCCTTGCCCCGGTTGATAAGCATTGGCCAGTGTTTGCCAGGTGTACGCTTGGGCTTGCGCCGCCGCTTCGGGCAGCGCGTAGCCCCAGGCCAGGTACGCAGCCAGCGCCGAAGCGAGGGTGCAGCCTGAGCCGTGGTAGCTTCCCGTCAAGCGTGGCCAGCGATCGCAGCGGACAAGTCCGTGTTGGTCGTAGAGGTGATTACGCACTTCTGGGCTGGCTTGGTCTTCGTGCGCGCCAGTGATCAACACCTGCTGACAACCGTCGGCGATTAAGTGTTGTGCGCAATCCGCTAGGGGCTGGTGTGCAGTGAGCCCGCTCAAGCGTCGTGCTTCCAAGCTATTGGGCGTTAACACGGTGGTCTGTGGCAGCAGCAGCTTGCGTAATTCGGCGATCATCTCCTGCTCAATCAAGGCGTCGCCCCTGCCTGAAGCGAGCACCGGGTCGAACACCACGGGTAGTTTGGGGTGCTCTTCGAGGATGCGGGCAATCACGCGCAGATTGTCGAGGCTGCCCAATAAACCGATTTTAAAGACGGCGACCGGCATTTCGGCGAGCAGAGTGCGTGCTTGGCGCGCGACCCAATCGGCACGCACCGCGAGTGTGTCGTAAACGCCGACGCTATCTTGGATTGTGAGCGTTGTGATTACCGACAAAGCGTAGCAACCCAAGGCACTTTGCGTGAGCAGATCGGCTTGAATCCCCGCGCCACCGGAAGGATCGCTGCCGGCAAAGCTGAGGATGATCGGCGGTGTTTTAGTGCGTGCTTGGGTGCTTGAATTCATTTGCCAAATCGCAGCGGTTGAGCCTAAGCCAGGTGGGCTAGTAAGTCGATGCTGAGGACTGCACACAGTCCTCAGCGAAGTGTCAGGGCAGATGGAAAGCTGTTAGGGCGCGCAGTTTAACGCTTGACAAGCCTCTAGCGGCTTGTCAGTGCATCTATTTTGCGTCTCGTGAAACAGACTCAACAGTATAATCAGCGCCTTTTTTATTCTCCAACTTGTGCACAAAAAAATGACCAACGAATCCGCAGCTCAGCCAATCAAAGCGAACGACGACCTTCCCTACGAAACTTGGATGTGCCTCATTTGCGGTTTTATCTACGACGAGGCAGCGGGTCTTCCCGACGAAGGGATTCCGCCCGGAACGCGTTGGCTTGATGTGCCCATGAACTGGGTTTGCCCAGAATGCGCGGCGCGTAAGGAGGATTTTGAGATGATCAAAATTTAAAATCTTCCGGTATAGTAAAACCCGAGTACCCTCAAGCCCAGCTGCTCAGCGCAATTCCTTGGCTAGCAAAGCCTTGATCGCATCAAGGGGGCGCTGTAGGGGTGAGACAAAAAGGCAATCGAGCACCTGGGGCGAAGGCCTCTTGCGGCGCTCTTGTGGGCAGCTTGCTCTGCCTTTCGTTGATTGAGCAGATGCCTCAATAGCCGACAAAACGAAGAACCGACGAGCCGACGAACCGACGAATTGACGAATTGGAGTGAAGAATTGGCTGAAGCTGTCAATCTGCAGGGCGTCAAAGTCATGATCATCGACGATAGCAATACCATTCGGCGCAGTGCGGAAATTTTTCTGTTGCAGTCTGGCTGCCAAGTCTTGCTTGCGGAAGATGGTTTTGATGCCTTGTCGAAAATTGCCGATCACCAGCCCCAGATTATTTTTTGCGACATCATGATGCCGCGCCTGGATGGCTATCAAACCTGCGCCTTGATCAAAAAAAGCCAACGTTTCTGTAATACGCCTGTTGTGATGTTGTCGTCTAAAGATGGTCTGTTTGACCGTGCACGTGGACGCATGGTCGGTTCTGACCAGTACCTAACCAAGCCTTTCAGCAAAGACAGTCTCCTGCAGGCGGTGGCTAAGTTTGTCTCGCCGTCGGCAACACATCCGTCTTTACTGTCCGTCTGAACGCCCCTGAGCCCCTCTGTTAATCCGATTAGGAAAAGCCATGCCGATCAAGAAAGTACTCGTTGTCGATGACTCGCCCACCGAGCGCCACCTCATGGTTGAGCTGTTGACTAAGCAGGGCTATCAGGTGTCAACAGCGAATAGTGGGGAAGAGGGGATTGTCAAAGCCAAGTCTGAGTTGCCCGACCTGATTCTTATGGACGTCGTGATGCCTGGTTTAAACGGCTATCAGGCGACGCGCACCTTGACGCGCGACGAAGTCACCAAGCACATCCCGGTGATCGTCTGCACCTCAAAAGGACAAGAAACAGACAAAATTTGGGGGCTACGCCAAGGTGCGCAAGACTACGTAGTCAAGCCCGTTAACGCCGAAGAATTGCTCGCCAAAATCAACGCCCTCTCGCTATAAAGCACCTGCCTCATGGCTAAAAAACGCAATCTGCGCGAATTTCAAAGCCACTTGGCGAATCGCCTGGCTAATCTCGGTCAGCAAAATGCAGCGGGTTTGCTCGGCGTGCAGGTCGGTAGCTGCGATTGGTTAATCAAATTGTCCGACGCGGGCGAAATTGTCCCCTTAAGCTATCTGACGCCGGTGCCGATGACCAAACCGTGGTTTGCTGGTCTGGCGAACATTCGCGGTGATCTTTTTTCAGTGATCGACTTCTCGGCCTTTCAAGGTCAAGAGCCAACGCCGCGCAATGCCAGCGCGCGTCTCTTGTTGGTCGGCGCACGTTATGGCAACAACGCTGCCCTTCTGGTTAATCGCATGCTCGGTTTGCGTAAGCTTGAAGGCTTGCAGCCAAGCGTGAATGCAGCCGATGCACAACAGGCAAGTTCACCGTCCTGGTTGGACGAAACCTACACAGACCAAGAAGGGCGCTTCTGGAAGCAGTTGAATGTTCCCGCCCTGCTGGCTGATGAGGCATTTATGCAGGTCGGTTGCTGACGATCTGTTGCGTACTGGGCGTACTTAAAGCCGCTGTTGATACTGTGTCTCGGAGAAGAAAATATGGCGTTTAAATTCAAGTTGCCGGCTCTGTCAGTTCTACGTCCCGGCAAGTCAGGTACCCAGGGCAAGCGCTTTATCGAGCGGCTTGGCAGCGGCGCCATGCAAAGCAAAAATAGCTTGGCGAGCATATTGCACACATTGCCGAGTTTCCTGACCACGAATTTCTTCGCTTCACTCAAAAAATTCCCCGTGGCGAAGCAGATGCAAATTCTTGGTGGTGCACTGATTCTGACGATTTTGATCATCGTCGCGATTGTCTATCGGGCGCGTGATGAAGCCTCCGACAGCACCACACAAATTGCTGTAGCAGGAGAAATGCGCATGTTGTCGCAGCGTTTGGCTAAGGCCTCAGCCTTGGCTTTGCAGGGAAATCCAGAAGCGTTTAAGCAATTTAAAGACTCGCGCGCGCAGTTTTCGACCAATCTTGAATTGCTCGAACAAGGCGGACGCTTTGGTGAGGTTTCGGTGCATCCCTCAGCTGAAGTGATGCAGCCCGAACTGCGCTCTTTGCTGAAACTGTGGGCGCAGACCGATAAAGACGCGGCGCAGCTACTGAGCATGGAGAAAAATCTGCTGTCTTTAGGGCAAGAAGTGGCTTTGATCAACGTCAAAAACGTTGAAATGCTCGAACTCACCGAGCAGGTTGCCGCGCTCAAGCTGCAAAGTGATAGCAGCGCCTATAGCATCGCCGCCGCGCATCAGCTCGTGATGCTGACGCAGCGCATCGCAAAAAATGCCAACGCTTTGCTGGTTGCAGATCTGATCGATCCAGACGTGGCGTTTTCTTTGGGCAAAGACACGCGCACCTTTGCTTATCTGCTCAGCGCTTTGATCAAAGGCAGTAGTGCTTTACGTATTGCACCCAATAGCGATGCAGAAACTAAGGAGCGGCTTGCCGCCCTAGAGAAAAATTTTGCCGGCTATCAGATTGCTGTGTCCGGTATTCTCGACAATATGCAACGCTTGGTTTTGGCCAAACAAGCGGGCGCTAGCATTGTGCGCAACAGCGAAGAATTATTGGCCGGTACCGATCAGCTAACACAAGCCTATCAACGCTACGCTGCTGGGCAGTCGGTCTATGGATTGATGCTAGTACTCGCCGCAGCCTTGGCGATCTTGTTGTTGGGGTTGATGGCTAGGGCGTATCTCGACGACGTCAATCAGAAGAAACAAGAATCCGAGCAAAGCCGACGTGAAATTGAGTCGCTTAACCGGCAAAATCAAGACGCTATTTTGCGCTTGCTCAACGAATTGGGCGAATTGGCGGATGGCGATTTGACTGTGACAGCAACGGTTTCCGAAGATATTACGGGCGCCATTGCTGACTCGATCAACTACACGACCGAAGAACTGCGCGTGCTGGTGCGCCGTATCAACGATGCGGCCAGTCGGGTGACGCAAGCGACCGAGAGCGCGCGCCAAACCTCCGCTGAATTGCTCGGCGCAGCCGAGCGTCAAGTGCTCGAAATTCAAGGTGCAGGGCGTTCTGCTTTGGCCATGGCAAGCGCCATGCGCCAGGTGTCGAGCGAGGCAAAGCAATCCGCCGAAGTGGCGCGCCAATCGCTCACGGCAGCGGTAAAAGGGACGCAGGCGGTAGAAGGCTCGATCAAAGGAATGAACGAGATTCGCGAGCAAATTCAAGAAACTTCGAAACGCATTAAACGGCTGGGTGAATCATCGCAAGAGATTGGCGAGATCGTCGAGCTGATCTCCGACATTACCGAACAAACCAATGTGCTGGCACTGAACGCGGCGATTCAGGCCGCTTCTGCCGGTGATGCAGGGCGCGGCTTCACCATCGTGGCGGAAGAAGTGCAACGCCTTGCCGAGCGTTCGGCTGAAGCGACCAAGCAGATTGCGGCGATTGTCAAAACGATTCAAACCGATACTCAGGACGCGGTGGTGGCGATGGAAGAATCGACACAAGGCGTCGTCGAAGGCGCCAAGCGTTCTGACGCAGCGGGTCAGGCTTTGAGCGAGATTGGTTTGGTCTCGCAAAATTTGGCGCAATTGATCGAACGTATTTCGAGTGCAACGCAAACTCAAGCCGATTCGGCAACCGGCGTCGTTAAAAAGATGCAAAACATTCTGCACGTGACCGAGCAAACCACTCTCGGTACGCAACAAACAGCGCAGGCAGTGGGCGCGCTGGCGAATCTTGCGACCGAACTCAAAGGCTCAGTCGCCGGCTTTAAGGTGAATTAACGGCGCTTGATGGCAACTCGCTGGCACGAGCCGCCGATCATCCAATGAATGCAATGAGCGCAATGCGCGCCATGTGTGTATAGAAAGTATGTTTGCATGAGTGCTGCAATCGACACGACAGCTGAATTTGATCTCGGCCCCCTCACTTGGGTTAAAGGCGAAATTGACCTTGCTTTGAGCCGTGCCGATCAGGCGCTACAGCAGGTGCTGCCCGATATGGCGGGGCAAAGCGCGCTGACGCAGCTGACGTTTTGCCGAACGCACGTGCACCAAGTGCAAGGTGCTTTGACGATGCTGGGCCTAGACGGTCTGACGCAGTTTGCCGAAGCACTTGAAGCCCTGCTCTTGGCGATCGAAGAGCAAAACTGCCCGCTCAACGCTGAGAATTTGGCGCTGGCTAGCCGCGCTTTTGCCGCATTGCGCCATTATCTTGACGAGCTGATGAGCGGCCAAGCAAATCAGCCGCTGCGACTCTTGCCCTGTTACCGCGAGATACAGCAGGCACGAGGGCAAAAACAAGTCGTTGCGACGGATCTTTTTTTCCCCGATTTGCATCGATTGCCGCCGCAACGTCGGCTCGACACAGAAGACGATCGCGCCGCGCAGGCGCTCAGCCCGGCGCAACTCAAGCAGCGTTTGCGTCAAGAGCGCGCACGTTTTCAGCAGGGTTTGTTGAATTGGCTGCGCGCGCCGCAAACGTCTGCTGGCGTTGAGCAAATGCTCGATGCTGTGCGGCGCATCGACGCGACACAGAAAAGCGATGAGAAACGTGCTTTTTGGGGAGTTGCCGACGGTTTTCTGAGTAACTTGCTCGAACGCGCAGCGATCCCAGAGAGTGAGGTTAAAGCGCTGTGTGCACGCATTGATTTGCAAATTCGCCGTTTGCTTGAAGGCTCGGGCAAGGTGGCTGAACGTTTGATGCGTGACGTGCTCTATAGCCTGGCGACGACACCAAGTGATCACCCCGCTGTGCAAGCGATCAAAGAAAGCTATCAGTTACAGAGCGTCTCAGCGTCAGAAAGTATGCCGACGCCTAATCTGCACAGCGTGCTGCTACATCGTGTGCGCGAAACGATTGGCTTATTGGGCGACGCGTGGAATAAATTTTGTGCTGGTACGGCGCAGGCTTTGCCCGTGTTTAAAGGCGAAGCCAACACGCTGTCCGCGCTGATTGAACAGCTTGGCCACACCGATTATCGTCGCTTAGTGCAAGCGATTGTCGTGGTGGCGAATTGGTTGTCTGAGCGCAGTGCGGATGTTTCGCCTGCTGCACCAGCAGAAAGCTTGGCGATGGAAGTGGCGACTGCCATTTTATTGAGCCAGAACGCGCAAGAACACTTCCAAAATCTAGGGGGGGATTTTGCGCACCAAGTCGATGTCATGGTGGCGCGTTTGCACAGTTGCATCGCCGGTAACCCGCCGGCGCCTGGGTCAGAAGTGCCCTTGCTCGACGAAATGTCGCGCCGCGCACAAGAAAAATTGCTCCTGGCGCAAGTGGCTAAAGAAATCCATAGCAATTTGTCGCAGGTCGAGCAGGTGCTGGACGATTTCTTTCGCGAGCCAACGCAGCGTAGCGCTTTGGCCGAGCTTGATACGCCCTTACGCCAGATCATTGGCGCGCTCAGCGTGATGCAGCAAGATGAGGCGGTCAGTGTTTTACAGCACTGTATGAGCCGTATCAAAGTCTGGTCCGGCAACACTGAGCTACCTCAGCAGGCTGATTTTGAACAATTGGCTGACCAGTTGTCGCACCTGGGGTTTTTCGTTGATGCGTTGGCGCAGAGCAGCAGCGCCAGCGATTTCTCCTCCTTCATGCGCAAGATGCAAGCAATGCCGGCAGCAGCACGCAACGACAGTGTTGAATCAACGCTAGAGCAACAAAAACACGATACCCATGCTTTGCTCGAAGCTTTTCAAGCCACGCCCGATAATCAAAGTCTACGTAGCGAGATTGAACGCAATCTAACGACCTTGCAGCAGGATGCTGATCTTTTGGCCGACCCCGAGCTGAGTCAAGCAACCAAGGCGGTACGCTCCGCTTTGGCCGCGCACGATGCGACCCCTATTCTGTTGGAGCCGGATGCCTTAGCCACGGTAGAGGCAGCGGATTCTGTTTTGGCACTGACAGCAGCTCCTCCGCTAGCACTCGAAACAGCCATCGCCAATCTCAAACCAAACAAGTTAGAGACGCCCGCGCCGTCGGAACAAACGATGCAGCTGTTGCAAGAAAATGACGAAGTAATCGACGCAGAGTTGTTGGCGATTTTTCTCGAAGAAGCGAACGAAGTGCTGGCGACGATTGGGCAAGCGGCTGACGAGTTAGGCGAGCAAACACGTGAACTTGAGGCGCTGACCACGCTGCGCCGTGCTTTCCACACGCTCAAAGGCAGTGGGCGTATGGTCGGTTTAAATCAATTGGGCGAGCTGGCTTGGGTGGTGGAGCAGGTGCTCAATCTCTGGTTGCGCCGCGAGTGGTCAGTACAACCGCCTTTGCTCGAGCTGATCGCCGAGGCGCAAAGCGTTTTTGTCGCTTGGGTGCACAGCATCGAGCAAAAAAACGGCGTTTTGCCCAATACAGAAACCCTGCTCAAACTAGCCGCCGCGCTCAATTCGGGTGTCGATGAAATAAGCGCTTTGCTTGAGCGGATTGAGCAGGTTGAGCAGGCTGAGCATAGCGAAGCAGTGTCTGCGCCGCCGGCTGAAACAATAGAGCAAGACGATGCGGCAGATTTATTGACAGCAGAGCTTGACGCCTTGTCGATCTTGGCGCAGGAGACTGAGGCTGACGAAACAGACGATTTGCTCTTGTCTGCGCCGGACGTGCTGGCGTCCTTAAAAGAAATGCCAAGCGGGCATGAGGCTGAGGATATTTCAGACGTATTGCCAGAGCCCTCTTTGTTCTCTGGCAATTTATCTCCTTTGCACGAAATTTTCTTGCCCGAAGCGCGGGCGCATGTCAGTACGCTGCAAGATATTTTTGCTGCTCCTCGGGCACCGCATGAGGCTACGCACACGCACCATACTCCCTATATTCCGCTGCCCTTGCCGGGTGAGGTCAGTTTGGCGGCGCATACCTTGGTAGGCATTAGTGGTGCCGTCGGCTTGAGTGAGATTAATCAGCTCGCCGTAGCCCTTGAGCAAGCTTTATTACGCCGTGAACGCGGGCTGATTGCTGATTCGCCAGAGACCTTTGTCTGTCTACGCCAGGCTGGCGATGCCCTGGAGACGATGTTGTCTGCTGTCGCGGCGGCGCAAACGCCTGTGCCTGCGCACGCCTTGGTCGAGGCGCTCAATAAAACCTATCACAGCTTGCCAGCACCCCCTGTGGATACTGGCCTAGAGGCTGAACCTGCGCCCGTGCCGTTGTTGCCGCTCAGCGACGAATTGACGCCAGAGTCAGCGGCGGCCTCAGTATCAGTATTACAGCGCGATCCTGCAGAGCAGCCTTGGTGGTATGTGGATGACGAGGTGGATGAATTGGATGCGCAGCTGCTGCCCATTTTTCTGGAAGAAGCGGCTGAGCTCAATCCGCGTATTGCCGAGCATTTACGCGCTTGGCGTAGCGCGCCAACAGAAACCGATAACGCAAGCGCTTTAGCCCGTTTATTGCACACCCTGAAGGGGGGCGCGCGCATGGCCGGTGCGATGAACCTTGGTGCTTTGGCGCATGCGATTGAAAGCAAAGTGGAGCAAGTGGTCGCGCTGGCGGTATCTGGCGCAACGAATCAAACAGCATCTAGCCCTCTGCTCAGCGCCCGGGTGCGTGACGAGATTGATGCGATGGATAGTGCGCACGACAGAATCGTCCAGCACATTGACGCATTGCAAAGTGTAGGCAGCACGCGCGCGCCGCTGGCGCCCGATTCGGCTGCTGCGCTGACACCGACGCCGACGCAAGCGGCCAATGATGCGGGCAAGGGCGTTGCGCCAACAACTTTGGCAGAATTGCCTGCTGCGTCGCCTGCCTCACCTGCTTCGGCGGCGCACGTTCACGCCGGCGGCAGCATGGCGGCGAAAGAGCAGCCCATGCTACGGGTGCGTGCCGAGTTGCTTGATCGCTTGGTTAACGAAGCGGGCGAATTGTCGATTACCCGCTCGCGTATCGAAGGCGAAATGCGCGGCCTCAAAGGCGCTTTGCTCGACCTGACTGAGAACGTTATTCGGCTGCGTAGCCAATTGCGTGAGATCGATATTCAGGCTGAGTCGCAAATGCAATCACGCACTGCGCGCACGGGACGGAGTGTGGCGCCTGCGCTGTCTGCACTGAACGCGCAGGCAGACGAGCAACACCCAGATTTTGATCCGCTCGAATTTGATCGTTTTACGCGCTTCCAAGAGTTGACGCGGATGATGGCCGAATCGGTCAACGACGTATCTACTATCCAACAGAATCTGTTCAAAAACCTGAACGCCGCCAACGCCGCTATTTTGGCGCAAGCACGCCTCAATCGTGAGCTGCAGCAACAACTGATGGCGGTGCGTATGCTGCCTTTTAGCAGTTTGGCCGATCGGCTTTACCGAGTTGCGCGGCAGACAGCCAAAGAGCTGGGTAAGCGCGCCAATCTTGAGATTGTCGGTGGGCGCATCGAAGTTGATCGCAGCGTCCTCGAAAAAATAGCCGCACCGCTTGAGCATTTACTGCGCAACGCGATTGGCCACGGTCTTGAAGCGCAAGCGACTCGCCTGGCGCTAGGTAAGCCGGAGATTGGTGAAATCACCCTGACCCTGCGTCAAGAAGGCAATGAACTGCTGCTCGACTTGGCCGACGACGGGGCTGGTTTGAACCAAGAGCGTATTCGTGCACGCGCGAACGCTATGGGACTGACTATTGGGCTGAGCCTCGCGACGAATCCTGGCGATACACCAGAACAAGAAGCAGCGCAGTTGGCTGAACTGATCTTCACACCCGGTTTTTCGACGGCGACCGAGGTTTCGAAAATTGCCGGTCGTGGCGTCGGCATGGACGTGGTGAAAACCGAGATCGTCAATCTGGGCGGGCGCATTGATGTGCGCTCAACGCCCGGTCAGGGCGCTAGCTTTCGTTTGCACCTACCGCTCACCCTGGCTGTGACGCAGGCGCTGCTGGTGCGTGTGGCACATCAGGTTTACGCGCTGCCCTCGGTCATGGTCGAGCAGGTGCTTGATGTGAAACAGGATGGCTTGGCGCAAATTCATACGGCGGGAGCAGCTGAATGGATGGGTAAGCGCTACCCGTTCTACTTTCTGCCGCGATTATTAGGCGATGTTCAGGCGGTGCCCGAACATCATCGCCGTTACTGGATTTTGTTGCTGCACAGCGGCGAACAACGCATCGCCGTGCAAGTCGACGAGCTAAAAGGCAATCAAGAAATCGTGGTTAAAAACATTGGCGCGCAGTTGGCGCGGGTCGTCGGAATCGACGGTGCGACCGTGCTCAGCGATGGTCAGATCATTCTCTTGCTGAATCCTTTGGCCTTAGCTGCGCGTGAGCAAAAAACGCCAACGTTGCCGACCGCGTTGATGCCAAGTCCCCTGGCGACGGGGGAATCTAATGTGGGCTTTTCGGCTTTGCCGACCGTGATGGTGGTTGATGATTCTTTGACGGTACGCAAAATCACCGAGCGGCTGCTGGCGCGTGAAGGTTACGAAGTCATCACCGCTAAAGATGGGGTTGATGCGCTAGAAAAACTGCTTGATGTATTGCCTGATGTGATGCTGGTGGACATCGAAATGCCACGCATGGACGGCTTTGATTTGACCCGCAACATCCGTTTAGATGCGCGGCTCAAAAACATTCCGATCATCATGATTACCTCGCGTACCGCTGATAAACACCGTAACTACGCTGTTCAAATCGGCGTTAATCACTACCTCGGAAAACCCTATCCTGAGGCGCAGCTGCTCGAACTGATTGCGCAACACGTGCGTCAGCAACGTGCGGCGCAGCAGACTACGCCTGCTTCTTGACGACCGCGTAGCGCGCTAGCGTGCGTTTGCGCGCTAGCTCGTGCGCAACGCAAGGCGCCGGCGTGTCGCGGCCAATACGCACGCCGTAAGTAGCTTGCTCGGCGCTGCTCATCAGCCAGGGCGTATGGATATGGCGTTCGGGTAAAGCGGCTAGTTCAGGTAAATAGCGGCGAATAAACTTACCGCTCGGGTCGAAGCGCTGCGACTGAGTGACGGGATTGAAAATGCGAAAGTAGGGTTGTGCGTCGCAGCCGCTCGACGCTGCCCACTGCCAGCCCCCGTTATTTGCTGCCAGATCAAAATCGTTGAGTTGTTCCGCGAAATAACGTTCGCCGCAGCGCCAGTCAATGCCCAAATCCTTGCACAGAAACGATGCCACTACCATGCGCAAGCGGTTGTGCATATAGCCTGTCTGATTCAATTGGCGCATGGCGGCATCAACTAAAGGATAGCCAGTACGCGCATTTTGCCAGGCGCTCAGAGCGTGCTCTGCAGAGGCGCCTTGCTCCCATTCGATGGCGTCGTATTCCGGCTTGAACGAGCGCGTCACCACATGCGGAAAGTGATCCAGGATCATGCAGTAGAAATCACGCCAGATGAGTTCGGAAAGCCAGCACGCCGCGCCCGCAGCAAACGTCTGTTCACCTAAAGCGCCGGCGTCAACCGCTTGCGCTAAGAGCTGACGGATAGAAATTGTGCCAAAACGTAGATGAACCGAAAGATAAGACACCCCTTTAATCGCCGGAAAGTCACGTTGCGTTTGATAGTGGCTGATGCGCGGCACAAAATCGGCTAAGGCCGCTTGTGCGCCAGACATTCCGGGCTGAATTTTGAGCTGGGCTAGATTGCTTGGGGCAAAGCCCAGTTGCACCAGGCTTGGCATCTGTCCTGAAGCGCTAAGTTCTGGCGGCGCCAGCAGGTGCCCCTTGTTTTGAGCGTCTGAATGACTGGGATAAACGGCGTAATCGTCTTCGCTCAAACGCTTGAGCCAAGCCTTCTTGTACGGAGTGAACACGGTGTACGGCTTGCCCGTTTGGCTCAGTACCTCGCTGCCTGTAAAAATGGCTTGGTCTTTATAGGTGGCGAACTCAATGCCGAGCGTTTTGAGCGTCTGTGCTACGGCTGCGTCACGCACCTTGGCCTGCGGCTCGTAATCTTGGTTGGCCAGCACGAGCTCAACCTTTAGCTCTGTGGCCAAACGGGGTATTTCCGTCTGCGCCCAGGCGTGGCGGACGATTAAACCGCCGCCGCGTGCGCGCAATGCGCTGTCTAACTCAACCAAAGAAGCATGAATGAAGGCGACTCGACGGTCTTCTTTGTTTTTCAGCTTGTCTAAAATTTCGCGATCAAAAACAAAGACGCAATGCACACGGCGTGCGCGGCGCAGTGCTTCAGCCAGTGCAGCGTGATCTTCCGTGCGCAAATCACGACGGAACCAAACTAGTGCGCTGTCGAACGAAGGTGGGCTCATTTCGTACGCTCGTTATGATTTTGAGACTCCAGTAGCCGCGCTTGAACTGGTTTGTGATTGAGCAAAAAAATCCCCAGCAGCACTGCGCCGGTGCCCAATAAATGCCATTGCGTCAGCGCCTCGTCCAAGAGCGAGGCGCTGAAGAACAGCGTACTGATAGGGCCGATCATGCCGACTTGGGCGGCAATCCCACTGCCCAAAAGCTTGACCGAAAACATCACAAAAAAAACGGGCAGCACAGTGCAAAACAAGGCGTTGAAAATGCTGAGGGCATAGACCTGCCATGGCAACTGCAAAACGCTCAACTCGCGCATAAGCAAGAACTGCACGATACAAGCCAAAGAGGCAATGATGGACGCCAAAGCGGTCATGCGTAATACCCCGATTTGTTGTAAGAGCTCGCCGCCGAAGAGCAAATAGAGCGCGTATGCCACCGAACTGGCGAGTACCAATCCTGCGCCCAGCCATAAATGAGGCTGCGCCAGCTGGACATCGTGCGCAAAAGTGGCCGCGATGCCGAGGTAGCTAATGAGGAGCGCCCAACGTTGGCGTGGGCTCACCGCACGGCCAAAAAATAACCAGGCGCAGAGCAATACTAAGGTCGGGTAGAGAAACAGAATCAGCCGTTCCAGCGCGGCAGAAATGTATTGCAAGCCGAGAAAGTCCAAGTAGCTGGCTGCGTAATAACCAAGCACCCCCATCGCCAGTAAAGTCAGACCCTGGCGACGCGTTAAGCTGATCGGCGCGCGCTGATGCTGGCGATAAGCAATCGCCAAGAAAAAAGGTAGCGCAAAAAACATGCGCAGTGCGAGCAAAGTTTCTGGATCGACGCCGTAGCGGTAAGCCAATTTCACGACAATGGCCTTGGCAGAAAATAAAACTGCGCCCAATACGCCTAAAAGTAAGCCAAGTGTGTGGCGGTGGCGCGTGGCGAGAGAGGCTATTTGCATTGTGTTTTTAGCGTTTTTTTATCTATGGTCGTGGTGCTTGCGGGGTAAATTAAATGCTGCAACACCGCAACAATATCGATCTTGAACGCTGTAAGGTACGGTTGTTACGTGCTTTGTAGGCGAGACGGTCAAAAGCGATTCGGAGGGTAATTGGCTAAGATGATGTTATTAAAATAAATATTTCTTGCGAACATTGAGGCGGTCAGGAAAATAAAAAATGGTGCGGCGCAGAAATAAAGCTTGAAATTCTCTTGCACATGATCAATAATTAACCCAACTGAGCAGCCGCGAAAAAACAGATTGTGCGGTGTAAGCGCTCCACCAGTGTCTCCTCCACCCTCCTTACGGGAGTGGATTTGGCGCGATCCCTAGGGGTCGCGCTTTTTTTATTCCGCTAGCTTACCAGCGATTGCCGCACTGCGGCACGAGTACAGCGCAAACGACTTCTGATGTTTGCGCTGACGATGTTTGGCCTTATTTCTGTTGGCCTCGCTCTGATGTGCCCAGGTGATTTCAGTGATTGCACACATTGTGCAAATGCCATGACGACTTTGCGGCGCTTTTTATTTGACCAGAGGACGTGCCGCCAGTATAATCTCGCGGCTTTGGAGGGATGCTAGTGCATCCTCAGCTCAGCTGGATTTTGCGCACGCAGCTATTGCTCACGCTACTGGCCGCCTTGCTTGCCCTGGCGCTATCTAGCCTACACGCTGCTTTGTCTAGCGCGTTGGGCGGTTTGCTCGCATTCTTCGGTGCTTATGCCTATTTCTGGCGTGCCATACTGGCTCCTGGCTTGTTCAGGGCGAAGCGAGTTGAAGAGCACGCGGGGCTCAGCGCCAAAACGGCGCTGCAAGCTCAGGCTGCGGGCGAACGCTGGAAATTTTTGCTGACGCTCCTGTGTTTCGCGCTGACGTTTAAAATCTACGCGCAATTGTCCGTTTTGCCGTTCTTTTTGACTTACGCGTTGGCAAGCTCGGTCTACTGGTTTGCGCTGCTCAAAGTGCGCTAGAGATTCAATTGTCTCAATTGGCGTGTTTCCTGCGCCAGTTTTCGGCTTCAGTAAGCCGCATAGTTCTAACAAGTAATTGGGGAATAAATGTCTTCCGGTGAGTCGATCAGCGTAACTGAATACATTACACACCATCTGACCAATCTTAAGGTGGGTCAAGGTTTCTGGACATTGCATGTAGACACTTTGTTGGTTTCGGGTGTGCTCGGCTTGTTCGTCTTTCTCGGTATGGCCTACTTCGCCAATAAAGCCACCGCCGGTGTGCCGGCAGCATGGCAAAACCTGATTGAAATGGTTCTGAGCTTTGTTGATCAGCAAGTCAAAGATACCTATCACGGCAAAAGCCCGCTCATTACCCCCTTGGCGATCACGATTTTCGTTTGGGTTTTTGTCATGAACGCGATGGATTTATTGCCAGTCGATTTTTTACCGTTGGCGCTAGGTTTGGCTGGTTTAGATCACTTCAAAGCCGTGCCAACGACAGACCCTAATTTGACCTTCGGTATGTCCTTGACTGTCTTCGTCATCATGCTTGCCATGGGCTTAAAAGTGAAGGGCGTGGGTGGTTTTCTGCACGAAGTGTTGACCGTACCCTTTGGCGCGAAGCTGGCTCCGATCAATCTTTTATTCCGCATTATTGAAGATATTGCTAAGCCGATTTCTTTGTCTTTGCGCTTGTTCGGCAACATGTATGCGGGAGAAATGGTCTTTATTTTGATTGCGATGCTCGGTCTCTACCAGTTGCCTTTAGCGCTTCCATGGGCCTTGTTTCACATTCTGATTATTACCTTGCAGGCTTTTGTCTTCATGATGCTAACGATCGTTTATATGTCGATGGCGAGTGAGTCACATTAGAGTATCTGCCTGTATTGGTTGTTGTTTTTTGTTTTACCCGGTTCACGTTTCTTTTTTTAATTAACCCATTAACACGTTCTGCTAGGAGAAATGAATGGAAGCTGCTCTGTCTATGTTGCTTGGTAATACTGCGATCGCCGTTGCTATCTTGATTGGTGCTGGCGCGCTCGGTACCGCTATTGGTTTTGGTATTCTCGGTGGCCGTTTTCTCGAAGGTGCTGCACGTCAGCCAGAGATGATTCCAACATTGCAAGTCAAGATGTTCATCGTTGCTGGTTTGCTTGATGCCGTCACCATGATCGGTGTCGGTATCGCTTTGTTCCTGCTTTTTGCAAACCCCTTTATCGCCGTCATCAAAGGCTGATCTTCCCTTTCTGCGGATTGATCTTTAATAGGAGGCTAGTGTGGATATCAACGCGACCTTGATCGGCCAAGCGTTATGGTTTGGTCTGTTTATATGGATCACGATGAATTACGTTTGGCCGCCGTTGCAAAAAGCGATGCAAGACCGTCAAAAGTTAATTGCGGACGGTCTGGCGGCGGGAGAGCGTGGGCAAAATGAACTGGCTTTGGCCAGTAAGCGCTCTGCTGAAACATTGCGTGAGGCGAAAGCTAAAGCAGCTGAAATCATTGCTGGCGCAGATAAACGTAGTGCCCAGATGGTTGAAGAAGCAAAGTCAGCAGCGAAAATCGAGGCTGAGAAAGTGATCACCTCAGCCAAAGCTGAAATCGAGCAAGAATTGGAGCGCGCTCGTGCTGCCCTGCGTGAGCGCCTGTCCGAGCTGGCTGTCGCTGGTGCGGAACGCATTCTGAAGCGCGAAGTCGATGCCCAAGTGCACGCTGGCATGTTGCGCTCCTTAGCTGAGGAACTCTAAGCATATGGCGGCTGAACTTGTCACCATCGCGCGTCCCTATGCGGAAGCAAGTTTCCGTATCGCGGTAGAAGATCACGCTTTGAACGCTTGGTCTGAACGCCTGTCTCTGCTGGCGACGATTGCCGACGATGCGGCGATGCGTCCTTGCCTCAGTCATCCGCGTTTGTCGGCCATGCAAAAAAGTGAGCTGTTCAAAGCCATCGTCGCGTCCAGTCTGGGTGGCGCGGTTGATGCGGCTGAGGCGCGCTTGATTGATCTTCTGGCGAAAAATGAACGGCTTGCCGTGTTGCCTGAGATTGCGCGTCTGTACGAAGGGCTCAAAGATGCCTCAGAAGGCGTCACCGAAGCGACTATTTATAGCGCTTTCCCGCTTGACGAAGAGCAGCTCAGTACGCTGCTAAGCGAGCTACAAGTGCGCTTTAAAACGCAGCTCAATGCGCAAGTATGCGTCGATCAATCCCTGATTGGCGGCGTCAAGATTGTGGTTGGCGACCAAGTCCTCGATAGCTCCGTGCGCGGAAAGCTCGAGAGCATGGGCGTCGCGCTCAAGAACTAGGAGAATTTTATGCAGCTGAACCCTTCTGAAATTAGTGAGCTGATTAAAAGCAAGATTCAAAATCTTGCGATCAGTTCCGATCTGCGTACCCAAGGAACAGTAGTTTCTGTGACTGATGGTATTTGTCGCATCCACGGGCTGACTGACGTTATGCAGGGCGAAATGCTCGAGTTTCCCGGCAATTCATTCGGGATGGCGCTTAACCTTGAACGTGATTCGGTCGGCGCTGTGGTGCTCGGCGAGTACGAGCATATTTCTGAAGGCGATACGGTCAAAACAACCGGTCGTATTCTCGAAGTCCCGGTCGGTCCAGAGTTGCTTGGTCGCGTCGTCAATTCACTCGGTCAGCCGATTGATGGCAAAGGCCCGCTCGGTAACAAGCTCACCGACAAAATCGAAAAAGTTGCCCCTGGCGTGATTTGGCGTAAATCGGTTTCGCAGCCGGTTCAATCAGGCCTCAAGTCAATTGACTCGATGGTTCCGGTGGGTCGTGGCCAGCGCGAATTGATCATCGGCGATCGTCAAACCGGTAAAACAGCGGTTGCGATCGATACGATCATCAATCAAAAAGGTCAAAACATGATGTGTATCTACGTCGCAATCGGTCAGAAAGCCTCGACCATTGCCAACGTGGTACGCAAACTTGAAGAAAACGGCGCGATGGCCTACACCATCGTGGTCGCCGCAGCCGCTTCTGAATCCGCCGCACTGCAGTTCATTGCCCCCTATGCTGGTTGCACGATGGGCGAATACTTCCGTGACCGGGGTCAAGACGCGCTGATCGTCTATGACGATTTGACCAAACAAGCTTGGGCTTATCGCCAAGTTTCTTTGCTATTGCGCCGTCCGCCAGGTCGTGAGGCCTATCCCGGCGATGTGTTCTATCTGCATTCGCGTTTGCTCGAGCGCGCTGCGCGTGTTTCTGAAGAGTGGGTCGAGAAGTTTACGAACGGCGAAGTCAAAGGCAAAACCGGTTCCTTGACGGCTCTGCCCGTGATCGAAACACAAGCCGGTGACGTTTCTGCCTTCGTGCCGACCAACGTGATTTCGATTACCGACGGACAGATATTCTTAGAGACGGATCTCTTCAACGCTGGGGTTCGTCCCGCCATTAACGCCGGGGTTTCTGTTTCGCGCGTCGGTGGCGCAGCGCAAACTAAAGTGATCAAGAAGCTAGGTGGCGGTGTTCGTTTGGCGCTCGCTCAATTCCGCGAATTGGCCGCTTTTGCCCAGTTTGCCTCTGATTTGGACGAGGCGACACGCAAGCAGCTTGAACGCGGACGTTTGGTCACAGAACTGATGAAGCAAGCGCAATACGCGCCACTGTCAGTGGGTGAAATGGCAGTTACCTTGCACGCAGTCAATAAAGGTTTGTTCGACGATGTCGAAGTGAAAAAAGCACTGGATGTCGAAAAACAGATGCACGCCTTTGTTAAACATAACCATGCCGAGCTGATCAACAAGATCGAGACAAGCAAAGACCTCGACGCCGACGCTGAGCAGAAACTCACGCAAGCGATCGAGGAATTCAAGGCCACATTGGCCTGATTGGCCGATCGATCGAGGAGCGCACCATGCCTAGCGGCAAGGAAATTCGTAACAAGATCAAAAGCGTAGAAAATACGCGCAAGATCACCAAAGCCATGGAAATGGTTGCCGCATCCAAAATGCGTAAAGCGCAAGAACGGATGCGTGCAGCACGTCCTTATGGCGAGAAAATTAGACGGGTCGCGGCGCATTTGGCGAGGGCTTTAACTGATTATCGTCATCCCTTTCTGGAGAAGCGAGCAGTTGTTAAAAACGTCGGCTTGATCACGATTACCTCTGACAAAGGTTTGTGCGGGGGCTTGAACAGCAACGTGCTGCGTTTGGCCTTGGCAAAAATGAAAGCCTGGGAGTCAGAAGGCAAGGGTTGTCAAGTCACGGCGATTGGTAACAAAGGTTTAAGTTTTATGCACCGTCTGGGCGCCAAGGTTAGCTCGCACGTCACAGGTCTGGGCGATACGCCGCATCTAGAAAAATTGATCGGCCCGGTAAAAGTACAGTTAGACGCTTATGTCAAGGGCGAGATTGACGTTCTGTACATGACCTACACGCGCTTTATCAACACCATGAAGCAAGAGGCAGTGATCGAGCAAGTGTTGCCCTTGCCGGATGATCTGGCGCATCCCGAGACGCAAAAATGGGATTATTTGTACGAGCCAGACGCCAAATCGGTCATTGATGAATTGCTGACGCGCTACGTCGAAGCCTTGGTTTATCAGTCGGTTGCCGAGAACATTGCTTCCGAACAAAGCGCCCGTATGGTGGCAATGAAATCGGCCTCGGATAATGCCAAAGACGTGATTGGCGATCTCAAGCTGGTGTACAACAAAGCGCGTCAAGCGGCGATTACCAAAGAACTTTCGGAAATTGTCAGTGGTGCCGCTGCCGTTTAAACGTTTGCATGTCCAAGCTAGAACGTGCGATCTATAGTTTATTGATTAAGGATGCAACGATGAGTCAAGGAAACATTGTTCAGTGTATCGGTGCTGTGGTGGATATTCAGTTCCCACGTGATGCACTGCCAAAAATTTACGATGCGCTAGTGCTCGATACGAGCGAAGAAAGCTCAATGGTCGAAGCCGGCCTGACTTTTGAAGTGCAACAGCAATTGGGCGACGGTGTCGTGCGTACGATTGCGATGGGTTCTTCCGATGGTTTACGCCGTGGCATGAAAGTGAACAGCACCGGGGCGGGTATCTCGGTTCCTGTTGGCGAAGCGACCTTGGGGCGAATTATGGACGTTTTAGGCCGTCCAATTGACGAAGCCGGTCCGATTGCGACGCAAGAGCGACGCGCGATTCACCAAAGTGCGCCTAAGTTTGATGAGTTATCGCCGTCCGTTGATTTGCTCGAAACCGGGATCAAGGTGATCGACTTGGTTTGCCCCTTCGCTAAGGGCGGTAAGGTCGGGCTGTTTGGGGGTGCTGGTGTTGGTAAGACCGTCAACATGATGGAATTGATCAATAACATCGCTAAGCAACACTCAGGTTTATCGGTTTTTGCCGGCGTTGGCGAGCGGACACGTGAAGGCAACGACTTTTACCATGAGATGAAGGACTCCAACGTTCTCGACAAGGTCTCAATGGTCTTCGGTCAAATGAACGAACCGCCAGGTAACCGTTTGCGCGTTGCGCTGACCGGCTTAACCATGGCTGAGCGTTTCCGTGATGATGGTCGCGATATTCTGT
Source organism: Pseudomonadota bacterium (assembly GCA_040386295.1). Lineage (GTDB taxonomy): Bacteria > Pseudomonadota > Gammaproteobacteria > Burkholderiales > Rhodocyclaceae > JAZKFR01. The sequence continues at coordinate 33,913 of JAZKFR010000084.1, forward strand.
TCTTCGTCGACAATATTTATCGTTACACCCTAGCCGGTACCGAAGTCTCGGCGCTGCTCGGTCGTATGCCTTCGGCGGTGGGTTATCAACCTACGCTGGCCGAAGAAATGGGACGTCTGCAAGAGCGGATCACCTCAACTAAGGTCGGTTCGATTACCTCGATTCAGGCCGTCTATGTGCCTGCTGATGACTTGACTGACCCTTCGCCAGCAACCACCTTTTTGCACTTGGATTCAACCGTTGTGTTGTCACGTGACATCGCTTCACTCGGGATCTATCCGGCGGTTGATCCGCTTGATTCAACCTCACGCCAATTGGATCCACAAATTGTCGGCGAGGAGCATT
>JAZKFR010000085.1:0-5938 GCA_040386295.1 Pseudomonadota bacterium
CAATAGCGTAACCATGCCCAAATCTCCCGTACGCGCAGCCTCGTGCAAAGGCGTCATTTGTGCAGTGTTACGCGCGCCAACATTGGCGCCTTTATTAACCAAGATCCTAGCCATATCCGTTCTAACCCGAACAGCCGCATGATGTAAGGCTGTTCTGCCTTCTATGTCCGTCGCGTTGACGTGCGCATAGTTCATCGGCATGCAGGCCATAACATCCGGTCTGTTTTCTTGTACCGCGAAGTGTAGCCAAGTCATACCCTGAGGGCCCGCTATCATCGCATCTGCCCCTATGCTCAGCAGGTAAGTCACCGCCTCTGCATGACCATAGTGAGCAGCGTAGTGCAATGGGGTTACATCCTTGCTATCGGGCTCATTCAGAAGCGCGCCGCTGGCATGGAGATGCTGTAGCAGTGAGACGTTCCCGAAGCGTGCTGCCGGGAAGCCTAAATCACCGCTTGCGCCTGCCTGTACGAGTTGGAGAACCATATCGTTATTCTGATTAGCGATGGCGTAATGGATCGCCGGTCTTCTGTCTAAACCGAAGCGATTAGGAACAGCGCCCCATTGCAGCAGCATCGGCACCATTTGATCACGTTTCATTTGAGCCGCTAAGATCAAAGGGGTTAAACCGAATTGATTGGGGCGATTAACCAGCGCGCGGCTGTCCCCAACAGCACGCCTAATCCCACCAGGCTGGCCCCCAGTGCCAGAAACCAGAACCATATTCTCCGGAAACTCGATTTTTCTATCGAGCAGATACTCAAGCACCTCAGGTGCACCGTGCCGTATAGCAACGTGCGCCAGGCTATCCCCGGTTGGGGCGCTACACGCCAATTCTTCGTTTGTCGGATCCAAAATTTGCAGCTGCCCAAGATCAGCCGCTTTAACCAGCGCGTACAAATGACGCGCTTTGTCTTCTGCTGACATCGCCGCATAAGCGCGCTGCAAATGACTTTGCAAGTCATTCAATTCTGCGTTTGTCGGATCCAAAATTTGCAGCTGCCCAAAATCAGCCGCTTTGACCAGCGCGTACAAATGACGCGCTTTGTCTTCTGCTGGCATCGCCGCATAAACGCGCTGCAAATGACTTTGCAAGTCACTTAATTCAGAAAAAATGCGCTCATCTAAGTCTGTTGGATACTGCAGCTTGTTTTGGTAGTCCGCGATTTGCTCAGGGCTTAATTCAGCCAATTCAACCGCGCTTAGCGGCTGACACGCCAGCAAGTGCTGCTCGACTGCCAAAGCCAAGGCAGCCAGCGCCGGATAGGGCTTAAGTGCGGCAAGCGGCGTGCAACTTAAGGTTTCACTATCGAGACGCCAGAGCGTCTCAGGCGCTCGCTCATTTTTGTCTTTGCCGATGACCAAGGCTGAGGCAAGCGTATTGAGTTCATCTTCGGTTCCTTCAACACCCCACTGATCTAACAAATAACGCACACCGGCTTTGTCTTCAAGCGCCGAGCTGGCATGGATTTTTAAGAGTTCTGTTGTGTACTCAGCGTCGAGCTGAAGGCCAGTAAATATAGGGGGACGGACGGAAGTAATTTGCATAGAAAGACTCACATTAAAAATTGAGGCGCGCGCAGAAGCCGCACCGAAACCTCTTGGAATTTGAGGCACGCAATGAAGCACGCAAAGACGCTACAGACTTAGTGGTGATTTTTAGCAAAAAGTTCCATCGAAAAAGCACACACCCCGCATTATCTTACAAAAAAGTACAACTCATTGTTTTTTAATGAAGATTTTTGAGCGGCTCTGGCCAGGTTAATGCCAATCCCTGTGCGGTAATGATTTGCGCCAGGTGGCAGCACGCTCTGCGCTTTGCTTTTCGGCGTACACCAGACCCGCTTGGCTGCCGCCTTCGTGGGTGATTTCTGATTCGGGTGCGCTGCTGATGGTGTGAACCTGGTATGAGCCTGGCTAGGTCTGACTAAGCAGGCCTTGTGGAGCAGAAGTTTCTCGCCGTAAGGACACGACGTGCTGTGCCCTTACGTTTTTGCTTAAGCCTAGGCTTAAGCAAGGTCAATTATTCTGCGGCTAAAGCAGGGTGCTACGCACCTTCATCAAGGCGACTGACAGCGGGCAACGGCCGCGAGGCTTGCAGGTTTCTGAGCATATTGCGCAAATTATTAGGATTGATCTGGCTTATTCGCATGTTGATTATCGTGGCAGCGTCCAGCACAGGGATGCTGCGTACCATCCGACCAGCGCGTATGAAAACTGGCACGAGTTGCTGGAATTCAGGTGTCTCTAAACAGCGTCGTAACAATGTCAGGTGCGCAGGGAAATAAGCCGTGATGCTTGTGCCTGAATTGTCGATAGAGAGGCCTTCGATGTGATCAAAATTCTTAGACGCTTCCGTATGAGCAGAAAAATCTTTCTGCAATTGAGGCTCATTTTGCGGATAGGCTTTGGGCATTTTAAGAAGTTTTGTTCGCGTGAATGTGTAGCTTGGGAACAGACAGTACGACAAACGTTTGGGTACGAAAAAGTGTGCTGGATGGGCGTCGGCATACGCGTCGCACAAAGCTTGCAACGCCCCTCGCAAATGCGCTTGCTCGGGCTGACGTAACACTTCAAAACAACTGACGCCGTGGTGCGTCAGTGCCGAATGATTCAATAACTGCCGAAAAAGCGCCTGTTGCTTCCGTGGCTCAGCTGCCAGCTTGCTCATGCAATCGCAAAACAGCTGAGTGCCGAGTAATTGATTATCCTCCGTGCCGGTGAGCGCGCCCAGCAGGGGAGCGATGATCGCGGCGAGGCGTTGTGCCGCCGTGTCTAGCGCCACCTCATGCGCAAAGGATGCCGTGCACAAGGTAGTTACAGCGGTCTCGATAAATTGATGTAAATGCGGCCTGAGTTTTGCGAGCAAAGCGCCGCTCAATTGCTCTTGTTGACTGATCTGCAAACCGGCCAATAAGGCCATCACACCGGGGGCAGCGGGCTCGTCCAAGAGGTTGCGTGCTTCCGTGACAATGCTTGCCTCAAGAGCGCGGCTCTGATTCTGATTCGGCGCAAACACCTCAGATGCCGCAAGACACGCATACGCGTCCGACAACCAACCGGCTTGTATGCGCTGCGAAAACGCCTCAGGCGAAAACGCCAGGGGACTAGCTAACGCATTTAGTACGTCTTGAGTCTGCTCATCCGTCAACGGCACGCTTGACAGCTCAGTCTCTAAGCCGGCCTGCGTCAAGCCAGTGAGGTTGCTCGTAACTGTGCTTAACCAAGCACGCAAGGGCTCGATGAACTGGCTTTGTTCATGCGTCAGCGCACGGCTATCGGGCACGCTTGGAAAAACCGGATCAAACCCTAAATCCAGCCAGCGAGCTGTACATGCGGGAATGGACTCTGCAGGAAAAACTTTAGAAAAAGTCATTTTGATAAGCCCTTTGCTCGAATGGGGCGCTGCGCGCAGCGCCGAAACAGTACGCCTTGAAATTTGACAAATTCAGAGGCGCTATACAGTTTTAGTAGCTATTTTCGACAAAAAGTTCCCGAGAAGAAATCTCATCGAAAGAGCGCGCACCACTCATCCTCTTGCAAAGGAAAAAAGCGCAAACGCCGTACCCTATTTACCGACGTTTTCCCGGTCAAACTCAGTCCCTCTCCCACCCCTACGGGGCACCCTCTCCCACAAGTGGGAGAGGGAAAGAGCTCGTCAGTTAGCGTCTATGGGTTTGGGCGGGCTTGAAGCAGAGAACACCCCGGCCACCAGCACAAAGCCTTGCGCACAACAGTCACCTTCCCCTCGCCCGCAAGTGGGCGAGGGGAAGAGCTCAACAGTTAGCGTCTATGGGTTTATGCGGGTTTGTGCGGCGCACAACCGTAGTTGGGCACGCAATCACTTGTGCGGAGGTTTAGCTAGAACGCTAGGCCCCCAACGCCGCCTTCCCCTCGCCCACTTGTGGGAGAGGGTGCCCCGTAGGGGCGGGAGAGGGAAAGAGCTCATATCTAAAAGCTTAGACAAGCGCGCTAGCCGGTAGCGCACTGTTCTTAAGCGCACACGCTTAGGCCATCGCTTCGTACAGCGGCAGGGTGAGGAACTCTGGGTAATCTTCAGCCAAGGCCATACGCTCAAAGATGAGGGCGGCTTGATCGTAGGTTTCGCCGGCGGCTCCGGTCGCGTTTGGATCGCTCGCCTGGACGCTGGCCTTCACCTTGCTCAGCTCCTCGGGGATCATGCTGCGCACCATAGCTGCATTGACTTTAGCGCCGTTGTCGAGCACGCCTTTGGGCGAAACCACCCATTGCCAAACCTGAGAACGACTGATCTCGGCAGTCGCGGCGTCTTCCATCAGATGATGGATAGGGACGCAGCCATTACCGGCCAGCCAACTGCCCAAGTAATGGATGCCCACGTTGATGTTGTTGCGCAAACCGGCTTCGGTGATCGGCTGTTCGGGTTGAAAATTGAGCAAATCGTGTGCGCTAAAACGTTCGTTACGCTGCTTGCTCCACTGATTCGGCTGCTCGCCTAAAACCTGCTGAAAGACCTCGGCAGCAATCGCTACCAAGCCAGGGTGCGCCACCCAACCGCCGTCAAAACCATCGTTCGCATCGCGCGTTTTATCGTGGCGAATTCCGGCCAGCGCTTTTTCGTTGGCAACGGGGTCGTTTTTGATTGGAATCAGCGCACTCATGCCGCCGATGGCTGGCGCGCCGCGCTTATGGCAGGTCTGCACCAGCGCCAGTGCGTAGGCACGCATGAAGGGCACTTCCATGGTGATGGCGCTGCGGTTAGCCAGACAAAAGTTTCTGTTCTTTTTGAATTTTTTGATGCAGCTAAAAATATAGTCCCAACGCCCCGCGTTCAGACCGGCAGAGTGCGTGCGCAGCTCGTACAAAATCTCTTCCATTTCAAAGGCTGCAAGAATGGTTTCGATCAAGACGGTCGCTTTGATCGTGCCCTGTGGCAGGCCGATTTCATCTTGTGCCAGGACAAAAATATCGTTCCACAGACGCGCTTCAAGATGGCTTTCTAACTTGGGCAAGTAGTAAAACGGCCCCGCCCCGCGCGCGACCTGTTCTTTGCCGTTGTGAAAAAAAGCCAGCGCAAAATCGAACAAACCGCCCGCCACGCGTTGACCATCGACGCTGACATGCTTCTCGTCGAGATGCCAACCGCGCGGACGAATTTGCAAGGTGGCGATTTGCGCGTTGAGCTGGTAGTGCTTACCGGCTTCGTTGGTAAAGCTGAGCTGCCGACGAATCGCTTGGTAGAGATTGCGCTGTCCGTCGATCTGATTACGCCAGCGCGGGCTATTCGAGTCTTCAAAATCGGCCATATACGAGTCAGCGCCGGAGTTATAGGCGTTGATCATCATCTTGGCTTCAACCGGCCCGGTAATCTCTGTGCGCCGCCGCTCTAGCGCTTTGGGTAGCGGCGCAATCGTCCATTCGGCATCGCGCAGCGCTTGAGTTGCTGGCAAAAAATCGGGCATTTCACCGGCGTCAATCCGCCGCTGACGCGCTACCCGCGCTTGAAGTAGCGCTTGTCGACGCGGCTCAACCGCACGGTGCAACTTGGCAACAAAGGAGAGCGCTGCTTCACTCAAAATCAGCTCATCGCCCGCTTGCACGGGCGCGTTGATGACAACACCAGCAGGTAAAGTAAGACGCATCACATAGCTCCTATCAGGGTTAAATCAGAACAGTAAAAAAAGACCTCTGCACAACCGTAGCACGCCGCAAAGACAGGCCTGGAGAGCCGCTTTTGCCCACCAACGCCAATTTAATAATGCCCCCGCTTGCCGATCCAAGCAAAAAGAAATAAGCGAGCCAGTAAGCCTCCCACTTGAGACAGAGATGTCCTAGCCAGCCCCCCTCCACCCAAGGCTTGCCTTCCCCTCTCACACTCGTGGGAGAGGGTGCCCCGGCAGGGGCGGGAAAAACGCCACAACAGAGCGCACCAAACCGCAGCCAAAATCAGCCACAGCAC
>JAZKFR010000086.1:0-6892 GCA_040386295.1 Pseudomonadota bacterium
CACGGGAGCTTGGCGTCTCGGCAGTGAGTGGCAATTATCGGGCGATCGTTTTAATGATGCTGCCAACAGCCAACGTTTGGGCGGCTATGGCTTGGTCAACCTGCTGGCTGATTACCGTCTGGAGAAAAACTGGAATCTCTTGCTACGTGCGAATAATGTCTTTGATAAGGCTTATCAGCTAGTGGACGGATACGGTACGGGCGGCGCTAATTTCTTTGTCAGCCTGCGCTACGCTGAGAAATAAAGGAAACGGGGGGCTTGGCTCCCCGTTTTGTTAAGCACAGCTCAGTTGGCTGTGGAGTTGGCTGAGTGGGCTGTGGCGAACAATGGCCTCTGCTCTAGCGATTGAAAATAAATCCAGGTCTTTTGTTCTTACTGGCCTAAGGTACGAGTTGGTGCCTGACGAAATGAGGTACTTTGAACATCCTTTTGATCTCTGCTTCGATTAAAGCTTAGCTTGCTGCCTTACCAGTTTTGATGCTCGCCGTTCCTCAGGAATTTACATTGCTCGGGGCTGATAAATTGGATAAGCTCGGGAGCCGTTTTTAAGCTTCTTTCTTTACAGTTGGGTACGTAGTTTTGCTGCTTTTTCTGCCGCTTCTTTTGTTTTAGGTACGGCTATCCCAAATTTTCTGGCCGAGACCTAAACGTGCTGAGCGATTTTTTCCGTTTTTAATCCTGACCGTGAGGCGCCTTATGTTTGATGTAACTGACCTATCTGCAATGAATAGACAAAAAGTACTCTCCACCTTGAAGAGCGTAGTGACCGATGCAGAAGAAATTCTGCGTGCTTCGGCTAATTTGGCCGGTGAAAAAGTGGTTGAACTACGTGAGCGCATGCAGGAAAGAGTGCGTGACGCCAAGCTGCGTATCGCCGACGTTGAAGCGCTTGTCGTCGATAAAACTAAAGCAGCGGCTCATGCCACCGATGACTTTGTCCGCGATAACCCCTGGCAGGCAGTAGGTGTTGCGGCTGGCGTCGGCTTGTTACTGGGTCTGATCCTCGGTCGCCGTTAAGCTGCCCCGCGTATGAGTTTATTTCTGGGCGGTGGTTCCGGCGGTAGCGTGCTGATGACGGTCAAAAATTTGGCAGTGAGCTTGTTGAGCAGCGGGCGCACTCGCTTAGAGCTGCTTGGCAACGAAATTGAAGCGCAGAAATTACGTGCTATTCGTCTGTTACTGCTTGCCCAGGCCAGCGCGTTCTTTTTCGCTTTGAGCTTGTTATTGACGCTGGCTGTATTAGTGCTTTGCTTTTGGGAAAACCGAGCCTTGTTGCTCGGCATTGCCGCTGCGTTTTCCTTGATTTGCGCGTTCAGCCTGTACTGGGGTTTTAGGTGTTTGCTTAATAAACGCACAGCGTATGAGGGTTCCGAGGCTGATTTGCCTATGTTTGCGGCAAGTTTGGCTGCGCTGGAAGAAGATATCCGCCAGCTCAATGCTGCGGTTCGAGATGAACGTCATGAGTCGCAAGAAAAGAAACGCATTTGAATTGGCCGTGCAGCGCGCTCAGCTGAGTGAGCGCATCGCGGCGCAACGTGCCACTTTGATAAGTGAATTGGCGCCTGTTATTTATCTCTTGCGAGCGAGCGATCATGCCTTAGTCGGGCTTAGGCAGTGCACCGATGCTCTGAAAAAGCACCCGAGTATTCCAGCCGCAGGGCTTGTCTTTTTGCTGTTTTGGCAAGCTCGTCGTTTGCGTACGGTGCTGCGCTACGGTGGGTCGCTTTGGCGCGTTTATCGCCGTGCCTGCGCGCTCTGGTCGCGCCTCAAAAATCCGGGCTTGCGTTAATGAATGAGATGCTGACTAAAGCCGAAGTTCCGGTTGCTGCTCCGGTTTCTTTGCTCAGGCGCTTGCTCAACGCACAGAAGCGCTACACCCGTGATTTTGTCGCTGAGGTAGTTCAGGTCAAAGGCTTGATGCCACTCTTGATGAAGCGGCGTAACGGGGGCAAGTGGAGCGTCGAGGAAAAGCAAGAACTGCTGAGTCAGTTACGCTTGCTCTGGCATTTGTCACCGGTTTTGCTGTTTTTGCTACTGCCTGGGTCAGCGCTGTTGCTGCCGTTTTATGCTTGGTGGCTGGAGCGCCGTCGGCAAGGTCGTGCGCGGGCTCGATCCCTGCTAGACAAGGCTGCAGCCTTAGAAGAATCAGTTTGCGCAAGTGATACAGGCAAAGTCCCCCCGAATGTCGAATAGCGTTTGAGTTGCTTTTAATGCCACTCCAGCTGCATTAAAAAAAGCGACATTTTTTCGCCCGAATCCGTCTAATTTTTTAACGATTTAGGTAGTGCAGCACAGCGCTTAGCTCGTTTGTCTGATCTCCATCGCCCTTCTGCTCTTGCTTTGCTCCGCAAGCTTCTTGTTTTTCTCCAAAACGGGTTTCCACCCTACGTAGTTCGAGCAAAGAGACGCCGCCAAAGGTGAGCTCTAATTGACTCCATTCGGCTACTGGCAAATTTAAGTAATGCCCGAGCAAAGTACGAATTACGCCGCCGTGGCTTACCAGAACGATGTTTTCCTGGGGTTTATTTTTTGCTGCGGTAGTCGGTGAGAGGGCAGAAAGTGGGGCGAGTGTGGTGAGTGCGGCCAGTGCGGCCAGTGCGCGTGCCTTTAATGTAGCGCTTGATTCACCGCGCGGTGGCGTGAAATGCACGATGTCTGCCGCCCAGGCGTCGAGTTGCTCGCGGGGAATGTCGTTCCAAGCCTTACCCTCCCAATCACCAAAACTCATTTCCATTAAACGTGCGTCTAACTCGGGCGCTGGGTGCAAAGCTTGAGCCAAGGCATGGGCGCGGCGTAGCGGGCTGCTCATTAGCCTTGCTGCATCTGGCCAGAGGTTTAGTCGGCGTAGGCGCTGTGCGCAGGCAGCACATTCCTGTGCACTCACGTCTAGATCCAACTGGCCGTAGCAAATTCCTTCTGCGTTTTGTGGGCGCGGATGACGAATTAGGAAAATTTGCATAGAAGTCCGCAGTAAAAAGCGACTTCAGAGAGTTGTTGCGTGGCGCCTAGGCAATCGCCGGTATAGCCCCCGATTTGTCGTTTGAACAGGCGTGTTAACCAGAGCGTGGCGAGCAGCGCAAACAAGCAGGCGAGCAGGGCGCTGCGCGTCGGTAAAAGGAGTAGGGCGGGCACAGTGCTGAGCCCGGCAAAAAACCACTCGCCGAAGCTAATACGCGTCGCCAATGGCTTAGCAGTACCTGTTTCGCGCACGTAATCGAGATGGCGCAAAACGCTGGCAGCGCAAAAGCGTGAGCAGGCATGCGCGGCAATCAAGGCAGCAGGCAGGGTGCTCCACCCACTGAATATGCTGAATAAGTTGCCCGCTTCAGGAGGGAATGACCTACCTGGCTCGGCGAGGGCAACTAAGGCGGAAAATTTGGCGAGTAGGAGCATCACTAAAGCAATCGCACCAAAACTGCCGATGCGCGAGTCTTTCATGATGTTGAGAATCTGTGCTTTATCCCAGCCACCGCCAAAGCCATCGACCATGTCACTCCAGCCGTCCTCGTGGAAGGCGCCGGTGCAGTAGAGCGTGCTGGCCATGGCGATTAAGACGGCTAAACTCGTTGGCCAGATTAGGCTAGCCAGACTAAAACTCAGTGCCGCAACGGCGCCGACAATGAGCCCGACAGCGGGGAAATAACGGGTGGCGCGGTTGAGCGCTAAGGGGCTGTGGCCGACCCAAGCAGGTACCGGAAAACGTGTAAAAAAGCGCAGCGCACCAAAAAAATACTCTGCCTCGCGGCGTAGGCGTGGGGGCATTATCAAGCGATCGAGGGGCGGTTAAGCAAGCTGGCTTTTGCCGCTGACCTCTGCCTCGTCGAAGCTAGCCATCTCGTTTAAGAACGCCGCTGCGGCGCGTACCAATGGCCAAGCGAGCGCGACACCGCTGCCTTCGCCAAGACGTAGGTCTATGTCTAGCAGCGCGTTAACCTGTAGATATTTGAGTTGTGTTTGATGCCCTGGTTCGGCGGAGCGGTGGCAGAACACGCAATAATCAAGAATCTCCGGCGCAAGCCGTGCAGCGAGCAGAAGCGCCGCTCCGACAATAAAACCATCAATCAAAATCAGCAGCCCGTGCTTGGCCGCAGACAGCATCGCCCCCGTCATCATGGCAATTTCAAAACCGCCAAACTCGGCAAGCGTGGTCAGCGGTGTGGTTGTGCTGAGTGTCACTGGGTCTATCGGCAGAGCTGCACGGCGTATCGCTTGCGCTAACAAGCTACGTTTGCGCGTTAGACCGTCGTCGTCAAGACCAGAGCCACGACCGATGCATTCGTCCAGCGGTGTACCCGTGAGCACATGCGTCAGTAATGCCGCAGAGGCCGTGTTGCCGATCCCCATTTCGCCAAAACCAATGACCTTGCAGCCTTGGGTCGCCAATTTTCGAGCAATGCTGGCACCTTTGTCTAAAGCCATGGCGCATTGATGGTTGCTCATCGCGGGCTCAAATAGGTAATTACGTGTACCGAAGGCGATTTTGGCGTCGATAAACTGCGGCATGTTTGCCTCGCCCGTTTTTTCCGATGCGTGCGCTAACTCTTTAAAATCATGGGCAACGCCCGCGTCGACAATAGATAGCGGCAGGCCATTTTGGCGAGAGAAAATATTGATCGCGGCGCCACCTGAGAGAAAGTTATTCACCATTTGCCATGTCACTTCTTGCGGGTAAGCTGAGATCCCACTTTTGGCGGCGCCGTGATCACCGGCAAAAATCAGCAGATGAGCCTGTTCAAGCTTGGGGCTAAGCGATTGCTGCACGCGTCCGATTTGTAAGGCCAGCTGTTCAAGCCGACCCAGCGCACCTTGTGGCTTGGTTTTCTGGTCGATTTTATGTTGCAGCGCCCGATCGATTGTGCGATCCAGTGTAGGTACAGCAAAAGAGGTATCAGCCGTCATGGTCGTGGCTCCTGAAAAGCGCTTACAAGCTAAATTATGAGACGAAGCGGCGATTATAGCCGTGCCTATTTCTGAAAAGAGGGCGCTCGCTGAGTTTTAAGTAGCGTACGCACGGCATTAGAGAAGGAAGGAAGAAGCTTGATAAATCTGCTTTTAGATCGCGGCGAAAAATACGTTAACACGCTAAAGCAGGGCTTGGCTGTGGCGCATTATGAGCCAGCGTCCTCGGTGGGTCGCGGCAGCGGGTAAGGCGCAGGGGGCCTCTGCTGTAAAAATCTAATTAAGGCCTCCCCGAGCACGAAGCCCTGATTACCCTAGAGGGAAAGGTTTACTCGGGATCGTTACCGAGTCGCGCACTGTCTTTGGTGCGCGAATGGCTGGTCTTGCGCCGCGATGACATTGCCGACGATTGGGAACTGGCTATGGCAAGGAAACCCCTAAAACCGATTGAACCTTTGGAGTAACGAGCATGATTCTGCATACGACCGAAGTAATCCCCTTGCCCGAATACCGCCTGTTTCTACGCTTTAACAACGGAGAGGAAGGCGAGGTCGACTTATCGAATGAACTAGACGGCGAAGTGTTTGCAGCACTACGCGACCCAGCGCAATTTGCAACGGCGACGCAGCACCCGGTGATGAGAACCGTTGTATGGGCAAATGGCGCAGACCTCGCGCCGGAATTTTTGCTTGAGCTGCTGCACGAGCAGGCCTGCTCTGTGGCTCGGTAACAGTCAGCATCTTGTCATTCGTAACGCTACGCTATACATTTGAGCTATGATAAAAAGTTTCCAGCATAAAGGGTTACAAGCTTTTTTCGAGACAGGTAGCCAGGCAGGCATTCAGCCGCACCAGGCACCCAAGCTACAACGCCAACTAGCACGCCTAGATGTAGCAAAAAGCTCGGCAGACATGAACCTCCCCGGTTGGCGCTTACATGGCCTTGCCGGTGGCCTGGTAGGACATTACTCAGTCACAGTGAATGGCAACTGGCGCATGACCTTCACCTTTGAAGATGGAGACGCCGTGCTGGTCGACTATCAGGACTATCACTGAAAGGAATTGAAATGAAGCAAATGTTTAACCCGCCTCATCCCGGCGAAACGCTGAAAGAAGATGTATTGCCGGCCTTGGGAATGAGCGTGACTGATGCCGCTGCACAACTCGGCGTTACCCGTGCTGCCTTGTCGCGCGTGTTGAATGGCCGCGCTGCTATCTCGCCTGCAATGGCCTTGCGACTTGAAGCTTGGCTTGGTACTGAGAATGGCGGGCGGGCTGATACATGGATTGCGCAACAAGCTTCCTATGACCTTTGGAAGGCAAGGCAATCAGGCGTGCCCAAGGTGAAACGGGCAATCCTACAAAGCATCACCGCCACCTGACGAAATCAGGCAAAGCGGATGTGCTGTAAGACATCGCTCGCCCTAGCCAGCAATCTACGTAACAGAAAAGTGAAACATGGCTAAGAAGAGATTTAGCATTTGTAATACCCCGCCTGTATGCAAGGGGCTGGGCTGCTTGCGGCTGCGGCTGACGAGAACGCCGTAGCCTAATCGAATAGTCGCGCACCTAGACGAAGGAAAAACCGGGCACCTTCACCCGGCTGGCGTGGCTCCTCAATTGAAGGATGCACAGGAAGGTGTGTATGCCAGTTGAAATTGTTCTAGCTGCTGACCAAGAGCGCGTCACGGTGCGCGACATTCCCAATCTGTTCGCCACAGCAATACACCCTGAGCTATCAGAGGCGAAGCCGCGTGAAATCATAGAGCTAAAAAAATGCCGCTAACCGAGGCTAATAAATTTGCTCGTCAACTCGTTGCAGACGATTCAACCTTGCTGAACAAACGAAATATATTGGCCGACAGAGTTGCACAGTCACTCAAACAGGTACGTTCTTTTAAGCGTGGAGGAAAGAAGCCACCTGCCGCCAGCACAGTGTTAAAAGCGCTTGCAAACGTTTTTCTAGGGTGAAACTCTCAAACTTCGGTCGAAAG
>JAZKFR010000087.1:0-24570 GCA_040386295.1 Pseudomonadota bacterium
ATGCAGGTGGTGTCGCATTCTTCCAAGAGATTGGTTCTCTCTAAATCGGTTTGTTCGCTGGCAGTCAATTTTGTTCGTCCTCAACGCAAACCAGATGCGCAACGTTGGCCACGGCGCGTGCGCTGTGGCGCGGTTTATTCCGTTTATTCCGTTTATTCCAAATTCGCATTAGACCCGGTACTGTGCCTCGCCTCGCCTTGCTAGAACAAGCTTTGTGGCTTGTCTGCGTGCTTCGTGTCCTGTCTCTGATGCCAATTGGCATTACTCAATAGCGCGAATCGCCCAAAATTCCATTTGCAAACCTGGGAAGTCGCCTGCAACGTGCAGAGCAAAACCGGCTGAGCTGGACAGCTGTTTCCATAGTTCGCTATTACGCTCTAGCTCGAAATAGGTGAATCCGGCATGAAACGGCAACTGACGCGGCGCCACAGGTAAGGGGTGCAAGCCGATCCCGGGCAGCTGCAAATTCACCAAGTCGCGAATTTTTTCCACCGTGCCGATTTTGACTTTAGCCGGGAATCCTGTGCGTAAAGCCTCGGAAGGCATTTGCGCGTTGACCGCCAGAACAAAGGTGGCGTTGCGTAGCAAAGCGGGCTCGGATAACACGGCGACGCGAATGCCAAATTGCCGTTCTTCGAGGGCAATCGGGATGGCGCGGGCGTCCATGACGACGGATAGAGATTGGCGCAAGGCCTCGATGACGGGGGCAAAGGTTTCGCGCAAATTGTTGTGTCGATACACCTGATACATCACTGCGCGTTTGTCTGTTTGGTGAAAAGTCGCCATTTCTCCGGCCAGTTGTAATAAGGCTCGATACAACTCTTCGGGGTGCAAACCATTCATGGTTGATAGGTGTGCAAACAAAGGCTGCGCACGGTTAATCAGTTGCAATAGTAGGAAATCAGCGATCTCTGCCGCGCCACCCGCGCTTGGTTTACAGATGCGTTCTGATAGCGCCGCGCCACGTTGATGCAGCAGGCCAACCAACTCATCGATAAACATACCTAAGCGTGGGGCGACTCGATAATCGAGGCAGGGGGGGCAATACTCTGGGTCAAGAATTAACAGGTTATCAGCGCGGCGTTCGAGCACTTTGGCGACGCCTAGGGTCGTGTAAGCGTTTGCTACGTCTGCTTCTGGGGCAAGGCGAACGCGTAGTTTCCCCACCTGCATCAAGGCGCTGTTGTCTTCACCATTGCTATCCCAAACCTCGTACTCGCTCTTACGATAGCGCGCGAAACTTTCGCCCGTGTTGTTGTCTTCCACCTCGACAACCCCCGGTCTGCGCGAGGGTAAGGCTAAGACGACCAACACATTGCGTGCATCTTCGGCAATGTCGAGCGGAAGCGGTAAATCATCGTCAGCGGGCAAAGTTAAAGGCGTACCGTCGGGCAAGATGGCGCTGCAAGAAACGAGCGCAATTTTGCCCAAGGCCAGTTGGTGTTCGTCAAGCTTTAAGGCAGAAAACCCCCAGTCGTAAGGGCGTAAACCCCGCACTCTGGATTCCAAACGATTTTGTAAGAAGCGATCATGTTGTTGCAGGTGTTGCGGCTGCAACAACATGCCCTCTGACCAAATTACTTTATTGTTCCAAGACATTGATAGCCCGCCGTGTTGGTGTTGGTTTTGCCCGTAATTTCGCTCGTAATGTAAATGTACCTAGATTTTTCATGATTCGGTCTTTGCTCTGCGGGGACGTATCGGCAAAGACTTGCTCGCGTCTAAAACTGAGCTGCCTAGTCGTTGCCAAAATCATTTTTTTTGTTGCGTAGCCGTGTTACTTGCTCCTCGTAGGCGCGAGCGAATTGATCGCCGAACAGTCTTTGGAAATCCGTGTCGGCTGCGTTCATGATTTCGGTGTGCAGGCTGACCAGACTGTCCCACATTTTCGCTTTACGTTTGCTGTGCAAAACATCCATGACGCCAGAGGCGGCTGTTTTTTGGTCAATTTTGGCGGGGTCGAAGCGCTGTAGAACCCCGATCAAGGCTGCGCGCATGCCGACTACCGTGGCAATTTCGTGCACTTTTAGATCTTCAAAGGCCAGACTAATAGACCTGAGCGGCAACAAATACCCGCTTAATTCGTTGGTCAGCATCTGTTTCAAGGCGCCCTCGGTGCTGGGGAAGAATTTCAGCGGATTGTTCGCGCTGACCGCCATACGTGTGACATCAACTCGGTTCTCGTGTTTGCTGATGGTTCTGACGCGTAATACCGCCATCACGCCATCGAGTGCTTCGCGCAGCATGGCGCCAACCGTCTCAGCTAATTCGAGCGGATCGTGCTTGGTCTTGAGTTCGGGTACGCCCAGCCCCTTCATCAGAGCTGCGCTGAACAGCTCGTACGGATCATGATTTTCTGCGTGCTGATTGTCTGTTTGGGTGGGCGGCGTAAGCACGCCAGCGTCAGGTTGTAAGTCGGCCAGTAAATCGTAATCACCAGGAATGGCTGGCGTAGTTGGCATAGCGGACGCTGCGGTAGCACCGGAAAAGAGCGAAATTTGCTCGGGGATGACCGCTAGCGCCTGTAATTCTGGCGAAATGTGGTCGCTCTCAGAGCCGCGAAAATGCGGCGAGAGTAGGTCATTCTCGCGCTGCTCAGGCAAGCTCAGCCCCAAGGGATCCGCGCTGCTGTAGGGCGAGGAAACGGGAAGAAAATGATCTTTAGCAGCGGCGTGAGAAGCAGCGAGATTGCCTACTCCTGGATGCGTCGAGGGGGTTTTGCCGTGTTCAGGCGTGATGTCTACTTCGAGTACGTACGCGCCCAGCATAATCTGGTCACCATCGTTTAATTTTGCTGCTTTGCCGCTGCCTAAAGTGAGTCCGTTAATCTGGCTGGCGTTGCCCCCCAGATCGGTCCAGTAATAGGCGCCTTGGCGGCACTCGATTTGGGCGTGCTTGCGCGAGATCAGTTTATGCGGATCGTGTAAGACCAAATCGTTGTCCGGCGTGCGCCCGATAAAGCCGCCTGCCACATCGAAACGCTTGCAATTCGTTGTGGGCAAAGGCGAATCTTGGAAGGAACGGACGTGAATAATGAGGGACATAGGGTGGCTCATTGAATTTCGCTTGACGCGCTATTAGCGCGCGCGGGGTATGTGACGCAAGCATCCGCTGGCCGGGCGCCTGGGGCTGAGTCTTTGGTTAAGCTCATCGTTGTTAAGTTCGTTGTTAAGTCCGTTGTTAAGTCCATTGATCGATCAATTCTGCTTTGCTTGTGCCTGCGGTGAAGTGTTATTTCGCTTGTTTGTACGCTTATCTTTGATTTGTTGCTGTTTGAGTCAGTCAATGGCGCGCTGCCTGCAGCGTTTACTTGTCTCCCTTATCCGCCGCCATCGGCGCGTTCGGTGCGCTCAACGATACGCCAGCGCCCTGCCCAGGGCTTCCCCCGCTATTGAGTAAGATCGGCGTGCCAGAAACCGTGACGCTACTCGGGCCAATGACGATAAATCCACCGCCTGCCTTGAGCGTGATGCTAGCGCCCGCTTCGATCACGATGTTCATGCCCGCCTTGATGTGGATGTCGCTCCCTGAGTCCAGTCCGTATTCTGCGGCTGCTTTCAGCTGCATGTTTTTACCCACTTGCAAAGACAGTGTGCCGCCAATCTTTTCATTGTGATCGCCGCCTACTTGGCTGTGGCGGTCAGTGTGCACTTGCTCAAACAAACTTTGCTCTACGCTTAAATGGCGGTTATGGCCAACCGACTCACGTGAATCGTTTTCCACGCGGTTGTCTTGATCTTTGGCGGCATGAATAAACAGTTGCTCTTTACCTTTTTTATCTTCAAAGCGTAGCTCGTTATACCCGCCGCCGCCTTTTGAAGAGTGACTTTTAAGCGTCGAACGCGTCGCGTTTTCTGGCAGGCTGTAAGGCGGCATGGTGTTGGTGTTGTACACGCTTCCGGTGACCAGGGGTTGATCTGGATCCCCCTCTAAGAAACTTACAATCACCTCTTGCCCAACCCGTGGAATAAAAGCGCTGCCCCAGTGCTTGCCAGCCCAACCCTGCGCGACGCGCACCCAGCAAGAACTGCGTTCATCACCTGTGGCGAGGCGATCCCAGTGGAATTGAACCTTAATTCGACCGTATTTATCCGTCCAAATTTCTTCACCGGCTTTGCCTACGACCATCGCGGTCTGCGGGCCTTGGACAAGCGGTTTGCGTGCTGAATAAGGAGGACGGTAAGCATGTTCTTTATTCAAGGCGGAGAAACGACAGCGCAGCGCGGGTAAGGGCTCCGTGTCAGTCGATTCGTAAGTGTTTGCTGCCAGAACGTAGTGCGCTGAAACAATTAGATAGTGTTTGTTTTGGTCGGTACGCGGATGTCCAGTTAGTGCAAACAAGGCACCGGGGAAAAAATGGCGCGCCTGAGTTGCTGCCTCGACCCGTTCGTATTGAGTGTGCACAGCTTCGATGCGATTTTGTGCATAAGCATTGCCCCGCCGTGAATCAATGAACTGTCCTGGGTAATCAAATAATTCGTGTTTCGCTTGTGGGTGATGGCGTGGTAAAGACGATTTGACCAGCAAATCGGCAAAAGGCTTCTGAAAATCAAATGCTTTCAGCGCGTAGGAACCAGACTGAATCTCCCCGCCAAGCAGCCATTCGTTGATCACGTCTTGTCGAGTTGCCGATTCCCCGTGCTGTGGCATGAAAGGAAGACTTGCGTTGCCCGGGAGATCGTCGTGCGCGGCGTATGAGTCAGCCAAAACCAAGGTGTGTCGACCCAGCTGGCTCTTGAAGTAGTAATAAATTCCTTCGCGTGCCATTAAGCGACTGACAAACTCAAAGTCGGTTTCACGGTACTGCACGCAGTACGGCAGAGGCGGATATTCTCCGGTCAAGCACGAGGTGTCGAAGTCCGCTAAGGAATAGCTGTCAAACACAATTTTCAGAATATCAACGACATTTTTTTCCTGAAAAATTCGGCAGTCAGCTGAGCGGGTGAGAAACCACAACCAGGGGCGAATCGTCGCTTGATAAGTGGCGTAACGCCCTTGCCGCCCGGTGAGGGCAAAACGCGTCACAAAACCGTTGAAGTGGCGCTTGCCGCCTTGTGGAAGGTCGATCGACACGGTCAGATTCGTGGCTAATACCGCGTCAATTTTGAGGTCTGATTTTTCGCTCAAGAGGGAAACTTGGTATTCACTGAGTTCAGATAAAGCCTCCGTTCCACTCATTCCATGAAAGAGGAGAACCTCTTTACCTAGCGCGCAGCTGACGGCTATTGGGTGGTGTTCCTGTGTCGTTGCCATAGTCTATTTTTTCTCGATTGAAAAACAAAAAACAGCTTAAGGAATCATGGTTTTTTCGGTTGCTGGCTTCTTAATGCTGACCACGCCGCCCCAGTTGCACAGGCATTTTGCAACGTTGTCGAGCGCGGGTGCGCCCCCAATCAGTACGCTCAAGGCGCCGGGCACCCAGGGTGTTGCGGTTGCTGGAACACAAGGCATCGGAGTTAGGGTTCCCATGGCAGCAGCGGTCGCCGCAGCGACAGTGGGGTTCAGCGCAGACTTACACAGACCGAACGGTAGGATATTGACCAGCGGCACGTGATCCAAGATGTTAGCCGCCGGTGGCCCTTCGGCAATGACTTTGTTTTTCGGCAAAACCACCAGGCTGGACGGGGCTGCGCCGCAGCTACATTCGAGCAAGGCGCTCATTGAGACTTGATTAGGCATGGCTTTGTCTCGTTAATCATTCCACTTACCAACCGATACTTTGTTGATTTATTGACTTCACCTTGCTACAGCAAGGTTTGCGGCGCGTTTTTGCGTCTCGGCGCTCATGCGAATTGGGACTACGCCGATACCTATTTTTTCACTGCTGCTTAGACCAAGGTCAGCTTGTCATTCACCGCTAACCAGCCCGCCGGTTCTCGAATAAACGCTTGTACATTGTGCTGTCCAGCAAAGCGCGTCATGCCGCGCCGCACAAATAGCTCGTTTAAAATTCGCGTCGCAGGACCACTGGCGTGTTGACTGATTGCCTGCTCTTGGAACGCGCGCCAGTGCAAACTGATCGCGGTCATTAGGCAGACGTGCGCGTATTTCAGGCGGATTCCGCGTTGTAATAGATTGGCGCCGAGCGAACTGGCGATGCCAAAAGCGGCGGCGCCACCGAAGGGAATCGCCGAGATGATCGCCAAACCTAATTGACCGGTGCGCAAACCCGTTTTGATTTGTTTCATCAACAGCAAGACATCGAGCCAGCCGGCGATAGTCTGACTCTGCTGGTGCGACTTGGCTAATGCTTTAAATTTGTTTAGGTGCATTAGTGAGGAGGCTGAGGCGTTCGTGTTTTGTACGACGCTGGCGACGTCAACAACGGTGCCCAGCGAAGCCAGTTTGCCTACCGCGCCTAGGCCATGGCTTTTCATCTCCGAACGTGTGCGCTGGGTAAGGTAATGCTTGGTTTCGGGGGATGCGTGCTCCTCGTGTCCGTTCCAGACAAACCAAGGATTAGGGATCAGGATTTTGCTATTTTTATGCGCGCGCAGGCTCTGCAAGCCCTGCAGCGCGTGGCTGCCTTGCAGCATGCTGCTCAAAGACTTTGCTAAGCCGGCGCTGTCGATTAGACCTTCGCTGAGCGCCGAGGCAAGATCGACGACCGCCCACAAAATTTCGCTTTTATCGACGCCGCGTCCGCTTGCTGCGTGTATTTGCTGGCTAATTTGCGTCTCGTATTGATCCATGGTCAGTTCCGTGGGGGGGCCGAAATTTAGTCAAAGAGATAAGAAAATTCGTTCTTCACTACCTCGATATGCACCCGAGAAACCAGTTCGCCCTGCATTGTTCGCGTCAAAAAAGCGCTGCTAATCGTCGGTAGTACCGAGTTAGTCAAAATAGCGTCAATCATGCGGCCGCCGCTCTCCAGCTCGGTGCAGCGACTGGCGATGAGCTGCACCACCGCGTCGCTGTAGGTGAACGGAATTTGGTGGTTTTGCGCTATGCGTTTTTCGATACGGCCTAGTTGTAAGCGAATAATGGCGCCGAGCATCGCGTCGTTGAGCGGGTAATACGGAATCACCACGACGCGGCCTAAAAGCGCTGGGGGAAAGACTTCTAACAAGGGTTCGCGCAAGGCTTTGGCGATCTCTTCTGGTTCTGGCGTCAGCTTAGGGTCTTGGCAAAGACGCATGATTCTGTCCGTGCCTGCGTTTGTGGTGAGCAGAATCAAGGTGTTTTTGAAGTCGATGACGCGGCCTTCACCGTCTTCCATCCAGCCTTTATCAAAGACTTGAAAGAAAATCTCATGCACGTCCGGGTGTGCTTTCTCGACTTCGTCGAGTAAAACCACGCTATAAGGCCGACGTCGCACCGCTTCGGTGAGTACGCCGCCTTCGCCATAGCCAACGTAGCCTGGGGGAGCGCCTTTGAGCGTTGAGACGCTGTGCGCCTCTTGGTATTCGCTCATATTGATGGTGATCACATTTTGCTCACCACCGTAGAGCGCTTCGGCCAAGGCCAGCGCCGTTTCTGTCTTGCCTACCCCAGACGTTCCGGCCAGCATGAAGACGCCAATCGGCTTGCTTGGATTGTCCAAACCAGCGCGTGCCGTTTGAATCCGTTTCGCGATCATTTCTAGCGCATGGCGTTGCCCGATGATGCGTTGATTCAGCGTTTCAGCCAATTTCAGAATGTTCTCGATCTCGTTCTTGACCATGCGGCCGACCGGAATTCCTGTCCAGTCCTGAACCACGGCAGCGACGGCTTGATGGTCGACGGTCGGCAGAATCAGTGGGGTTTCGCCTTGCAGCTGCGCGAGTTCGCCTTGTAGATTTTTGAGCTCCGCTAACTGGGCGTCGCGTTCGGCTGCCGCCGCTTCGCTTAAAGCTGT
This sequence comes from Pseudomonadota bacterium, assembly GCA_040386295.1. GTDB lineage: Bacteria > Pseudomonadota > Gammaproteobacteria > Burkholderiales > Rhodocyclaceae > JAZKFR01. The sequence continues at coordinate 7,838 of JAZKFR010000087.1, forward strand.
TTCGCCTGCTGTGTCGGCTTTGCCGTTGAGCTTGCGTAGTGCTGCGCGCAAGGCCAGGATTTGCGTCACCAGAGCTTGCTCTTTTTGCCAAGCGAGTTCGAGCTCGCTCAGCCGCGTTTGCTCGAGCAGCAGCTGTTCTTGCACCCGCGTTTCGCGCTTGAGTGTGTCGATGCCAACGGCGCTTTCGCGTTTGATAATTTCTAGCTCGGTTTGCAGCGCTTGCAGACGCTTGCGTGTGTCATCCACTGCCGGTGGCGTGGCGTGTTGGCTGACCGCAACGCGTGCGCACGCGGTGTCTAATAAGCTGACTGATTTATCCGGCAGCTGACGGGCGGGAATATAACGGTGCGATAGTTTGACGGCGGCCTCCAGCGCTTCGTCTAATACTTGAACTTGATGATGCTGTTCCATCGTCGAGACGATCCCGCGCATCATCAGAATGGCTTTTTCTTCGCTCGGTTCGGGTACTTGGACGACTTGAAAACGCCGCGTCAAAGCGGGGTCTTTTTCTATGTGTTTTTTGTACTCAGCCCAGGTTGTTGCCGCGATGGTGCGCAGCGTGCCTCTGGCCAGCGCGGGTTTGAGCAGATTGGCTGCATCGCCAGTACCGGCTGCCCCGCCCGCGCCGACTAGGGTGTGCGCTTCGTCGATGAATAGAATGACGGGTTTTTCGGAAGCTTGTACTTCTTCGATGACTTGGCGCAGACGATTTTCAAACTCGCCTTTCATGCTGGCGCCTGCTTGCAGTAGGCCAACATCAAGGGTGCGTACGCTGATGCCTTTGAGGCTAGGAGGCACATCGCCAGCCACGATACGTTGCGCAAAGCCCTCGACCACCGCCGTTTTGCCAACCCCCGCTTCGCCGGTCAGAATCGGGTTGTTTTGGCGCCGCCGCATAAGGATATCGACCAGCTGTCTGATCTCTTCGTCACGGCCAACGATGGGGTCTAATTTGCCACTGCGCGCCTGCTCAGTCAGATCCACTGTGTAACGTTTCAAGGCCTCTTGTTTGCCCATAGCGGCGGGTGCGATTGCGCCGCTTGCTTCGCCCGGTGCGGCACTGCCCTGAAAGCCGTCGCTGGCGTTCATCTGCGCTTCTGGCGAAGCGTTTAATAAGGCGGAAAATGTTTCCGTGAGCGCGTCGAGTTTGATCTTCTCGAATTGTGCTGAAACAGCGTACAAGGCATGGCGCAAGGTGGAGGTTTTGAGCATGCCAACAAGTAAGTGCCCGCTACGCACCTGTGCTTCACCAAACATTAAGGTGCTATAAACCCAGGCGCGTTCAACGGCTTCTTCGACTTGCGACGATAAATCGGTGACCGAGCTGGAGCCACGCGGCAAGCGATCTAGCGCGGCGGTTAGATCGCGCGCTAAGACGGCTTGATCCAAAGCAAAGTGTTTGACGATGCGCAGCAAATCCGAATCCTGTAGCTGCAAAATTTGATGTAGCCAATGGCTAAGTTCGACGTAGGGATTGCCGCGTAATTTGCAAAAAACGGTACTGCTTTCAATGGCGCGATAACACAGGCTGTTGAGTTTTCCGAATAGCGCAACACGACTAATTTCTGACATGAACTAACTCCTTGGCTGATTGGTCAGCGTTGTTTGGTTAATAGCGGCTAGGACTAAAGCACAATTGCTTGTCGTCCTGTTGTGCTGGGCGACTGCGTAGCCAGCTGGTCCAGCCCAATTGACTTTGTTTGCCCAGTCTCAGTTCAGGTAACTCCTCTTTTTGCAAAATCAAATTGAGATCCCAGGCGTAGCTTAGGCCAGCGTAACTACGTATCCAGGCGATAAGTTGTTGCACGCTCTGAGTGCCCGGCAACATTTTTTTGAGCTGCGACAAACTCAGAGGACCCATGACGACGCGAAATTTATGCTGGCAGTTCCACACCTTGCGCCCAAGCACTGTGTTGCCGCCTAGGGTGCAGGCGCTTGTGCCAGCGCTAGCGCTTAAAACGCAGCGTTCGTCTTCCGGCAGCGTCATCCAATGTCCGACGAATTCTTTAATGCTGACCGGCAGTTTGAGAAAGCCACTGAGGACCGCAGCCAGGCCTTCGGCGTGACGCGTCTGTGCCGATAAACGACTGGCGTAGTGCAATTTGGCAAAGTCAGGAATGGCGTCGCGTTGTTGCATAGAGGGCAGGCCAATGCCGACCAAACAGCGCATATAGTTTGAAAAATAATCAGCTTCAGGTCGATCCAGGCTGACCGCTGGCTGTGCCGCCGCCCAGCTGCGATAAAACAAGCTAATCAGGCGATGGTGAAAGATGTCTAAGAAACGTGACAAGGTCGGATCGTTGGCGTTGCGTAGGCGATCACGCACGTATTCTGTCAGGTGCGTCGGGAGCGGGCCGTTAGCCCCGAATAAGCCAAAGAAATTCACGTCGAGACGATGCGCCTCGGGCTCTGCGTTGCGTTTAAAGCCCGCAATCATCGCCGCTTCAAAGGCGAGCGAGGGAGGTTGCCCGAAACGCAGCGCGTCGCCTTGCGGGCGTTGCGCCGTACCAATACGTGCTTGTGTTGGATAAGCGCACTCAAGCCAACGTAAGGCCGCGTAAAAATCAAAGGCGGACGGGTTGGCTTGCAAGCCGTTGAGAAAGTCTAGAGCGTCGCGCATCGACCGATTCGAGCGGGCCATTTCATCAGCTCGCTGCCTTGCGTTGTTTTAAGACTGGTCTCAGTGAACGAATTGAGCGAGACATATTTGGCAAAAAACTGCTCTAAAACCGAGCCGAGCACGAAGGTGCCAATGCCTTCAAACGCCGATTCATCAAGGGTGAGTGAGATGTGCAATCCGCGTCCATAGTTAATCGGCCCTGGGACAGGCAAGCGCCGCATCACGGGCTTGGCGCTGATCGAGCGAACACCTTCAATTTGCTTAGCAGCACTCGCATCCTCCACGTTGCAATACAGACGCAACAAATCGCGTAAGACGGTGGCGCCGCCCTTTTGTTCATCGTCGATTAAGGATAAGTAATTAAGCGATAAATGACTGATCAAACGCCAAGCAGTTTCGCCTTCTGCGTGCGAAGGGGAGGGGGCGGTCGGTCCAGTAATGCAGCGCACAGACTGTATTGGCGCACTCGATTCAAGCGAAAAATCCGTTCTGCCAACGCCAAGCGGCATGCTCAAAACCAAGTCTCGGTTGGTGCACCACGCATCGATTCCCAGCTGGCGCAGGCTGCTGCGGTGCGGTGCTTCGTGCGCATCGACCAGAGAAAGAAATAGCTCGCTGCCAATGTAACTTGAGCGGACGCCCTGGCGCTTTTGCCGTTCAGATAAGCGACGCCGATCCCAACGCAGCTGGTAATAGGCTTTTTTTGTCGTATCAGCTTGCAAATCGTTCGCCTGATAAAAAGGCGCAAACAATTGCTCGGCATCTCCGCCTGTACCGTAGGCTTTGACTTGATTTATTTGATAAATCTCATAATCCATCGGCCTCGTTCTATCGGCTAGCAGATGGTATTCAGGTTGCTGCGGCGATAAGGCGATACGGTCGAGACGTTTTGGGAAAAGATTGATTGCGGGGGTGCAATGCAAGGCAAAATTAGCTGCGCTAATAGACTGTTCTAAAAGCGGTTCAAAGCGATTAAACAAGATAACTAAGTCCAGCTCGCGCGCGTTGCAGCGGCGCACTCCTGGCGCTAAGCCGGCGAGCTCGACAAACAAATAGCGCTGCGGAAAAGCAAAGTATTCATGCAGTAAACGATAGCCCTGAAACGAGCGTAGGCCGCAGGGCAGTAGGGCTTGTTCGTCGTCAAAACCAAGCGGACGAAGATGTGCTTTAGTCACCAGTTCGTGCCAGGCTGCTGGGCTTTGCGTTGGCAGTACGAGCATGCCTAGCCCGTTGGCGCATATTTGCGTCAGGATGTTGGCCGGCAACGAGTCGCTGCCGCGTAAATAAAGGGGTAAACGCTCCAGCGCAATTTGATCGAAGCTCAGACCGGCCGTCGTTCTGAGCCGTATGCGTAAACCGGCTTTGATTGAGCCTAAACGTGAAACATCAACGCCGCTTAGTTCCCCAGAGAAGGGGAAGTATTTGGCTTCCACCAACTCAATCGGCCATAACGTTACCTCGTGTGCTGTGCGGTATTCACACGCCGTCTGATCGTTTTTGCCGAGCATGCTCCGCAGCGCGGTCGCGCGCTCAACTTTGTAGCCTGCCGCTAAGTCACCTTCTGTTAAGTCTGGTTGCAACTGAACAACTGCCATAGAAGGCGTAGGCGAGAGGTACTGTGGATAAACCAGCTCTAATAGATGGTTCGTGAACTTCGGAAATTGCGCATCAATATTCAGCTGTACGCGTGCCGCAAGAAAGCTAAAGCCTTCTAATAAGCGCTCTACGTAAGGGTCGGCGCAGGCGTAGTTCTCAAGGCCGAGACGCCCGGCAATTTTTGGAAAATCGCGTGCAAATTCGCCGCCCATTTCGCGCAGATGCTGCAATTCTCGCTCGTAATAGCGCAGTAGTTTGTTATCCATCAGGCAGGCCTTGCGTCGTGGTCGTACACTTTGATTTGACCTACCTCAAGATCCAGCTCGGTCTTGAGGTATAAGCGCTCTGGCAGAGGTTGTCCCCACAGCTCGCCGTGAACCTCAAAGACGATTTGATTCGGTTTGATTCTTGACTCTCCCGCAGACTCGACTTGGCTAAAGAAAGCATTGACACGCAGTGTGTCGCGCAAAATTCTGGGCTCGAAATCCCAAATGGCTTGCTGTATCACGCGTTCGAGCTGGGTCAAATCTAGGCCTGAGGCCGTTTGTCCGGTCAAATCTGGGATGCCAAAATTGAGCAGCGATTGAGCTGCCAAGGGGTACTCGGCCAAACTCTGTAAAGCATCCAGGCCACTGCTGTTGAACAACCAACCCAAATCACGTAATACGGCGCGGCGCAAACCGCGCATCGATAAAACGCGTTTATCTCGCGACTCTTGATTGGTCGAAGTGTCGTCGTCGCTCAGGCGGTCTAATAACGACGGCTGGAGACGATCTTGGCTAATCAGTTCAGCCATGGCGCGCGTTTGTGCAGCAAGCAGGTTGAGGACGGCTGCGCATTAAGCTGAATCCTTATTGCCCATGCGACACAGTTGCCGGTGCGGAACAATTTGCGTGTAGTCGAGTGTGTACATAGCAAGCCCTCCGCGCACAAAGATAGAGTCATCGACACAAGTGCCGTAGAAGCCGCAAGCGGCCTCTACGGCTAAGCGACCAGCGCTCGAAGTCAGGAAATCAGGATTGAAGCTGGCTCAATCCTTAGTCCCAAGAAGTTCAGAACGTTTTGTTGGTCATTAGATCGAACTTCTTGGCGGTTCCCGTCGTGACTTTGTCGCCATTGAAGGCGTTGTATTGGTAGCTGATTTTGGTGAAGTTCAGTGAGAAAGACTCGCTCGGGCGATCGCCTCCGCTGGCTAAGGAATACGAACTGATGATCACGTCATACAGAACTATTTCTAGAAATACTTGATTTTCTTTACCTGCGCCGCCTGTCTGTAGGAAATGAAGGGTCGCTTCGCCCAGACTTTTTCCGTAGGTGGCTTGTGCGAAAAGGTCGGCTGAAGCGATATCAGTGGACTTCGATACACTGGCTTCCGAGAACGAGGCATCACTGGCGTTGCGATCCGTACCACCAGACTGTACTGAGATAGAACGGCCAACGCCGAGCTGAAAAGAGTCGAGATGAATCCAGTCAGCGTGTCCGTCTACTTTGGAGCCGCCCTTAATTGGCGTTTTAAAATTAAGCAGGATCATTTTTTCTTCCTTTTCTAGAGTGGTCAAAAATAAATCTGAGGCGTGACGTTAAGCTTTAGCCGAAGGGAGTTTGGAGACCAGGCGTAAAGACACGGTCAAACCTTCCAGCTGGTAGTGTGGCCGTAGAAAAAATTTAGCGCCGTAGTAGCCGGGGCTGCCTTCAATTTCTTCGACCACCACTTCTGCTCCGGCTAACGGCTTACGCGCTTTATCAGCATCGGTTGCCGTTGCCGGATTGTTCTCAACATAGCGACCCACCCAGTTATTGAGCCAGGTTTCCATGTCGGCACGTTCTTTAAACGAGCCGATTTTGTCGCGCACGATGCACTTGAGGTAGTGCGCAAAGCGACAGGTTGCGAACAAATAGGGCAAACGCGCCGCCAAATTGGCGTTTGCAGTCGCATCGGGATCGTCGTATTCAGCGGGTTTGTGCATCGATTGCGCGCCAATGAAGGCGGCAAAATCGCTGTTTTTCTTGTGTACTAAAGGCATAAACCCGTTTTTTGCTAGCTCTGCTTCCCGCCGATCGCTGATGGCAATCTCTGTTGGGCAGGTCATATCGACCCCGCCGTCGTCGGTCGGAAAGGTGTAGACCGGTAAGCCTTCAACTGCGCCCCCCGATTCGATCCCGCGAATCTGCGAGCACCAGCCGTATTCTTTAAAAGAGCGATTGATGTTCGTTGCCATGGCGTAGGCAGCGTTAGCCCAGGTGAATTTTTTGCTGTCCGAGCCGGCGGTATCTTCTTCAAAATCAAACTCTTCGACTGGGTTTGTTTTTGCTCCATACGGCGCGCGCGACAAAAAGCGTGGCATCGCCAAGCCAACGTAGCGTGAATCTTCGGATTCGCGGAAGGAGCGCCATGCTGCGTGCTCTGGCGTTTGGAAAATCTTGGTCAGATCACGTGGATTGGCGAGTTCTTGCCAGGAATCCATCAGCATGACCGCTGGGTCAGCCGCTGTGATCAAGGGAGCGTGCGCGGCGGCGCTAACCTGCGCCATCTGCGTCAGCAGCTCAACGTCCGGCGCGCTATTGTCGAAGTAGTAATCGGCAACGAATGAGCCATAAGGTTCGCCGCCAAACTGGCCGTATTCTTCTTCGTACAGTTTCTTGAAAATAGGGCTTTGATCCCAGGCGCTGCCTTTGAACTTTTTAAGCGTTTTATGCAGCTCAGTTTTTGAGATATTGAGTACGCGAATTTTTAATGTTTCATCGGTTTCACTATTGCTGACCAGATGATTGAGCCCGCGCCATGCGCTCTCCAGAGCCTGAAACTCAGGGTGGTGCAAGATCAAATTGATTTGCTCAGAGAGTTTTTTATCTAGCTCGGCAATTAAAGATTCGACGGTGCCCAAGACATCGCTTGAAATCAGAGCGGTGTCTTGCAAGGCTTGTTCTGCCAGAGTTCTAACAGCAGATTCAACGGCCTCTTTGGCTTTGTCGGTTTTTGGTTTGAATTCTTTTTGCAGCAGGCTGGCAAAATCATTCGCTTCGAGTTCAAGCGCAGTCGCAGTCGATTGCGCTAAGGGTGCGGAATTGGATTCACTCATTGCTTACCTCTCTTCAATTCAGTTGGGGAAGACGTCGGGTTGATGCCTACACGTCTACTCTGGCGCTTTGGGTGAGGCGCTCAGTGCTTGCATCAGCGCGGGTTCCTTGAGCAATTTGGCAATCAGTTCTTCAGCCCCCGTTTTGCCATCCATATACGTTAATAAATTGGCGAGTTGCCCGCGTGCTTCAAGCAATTGCTTGAGCGAGTCGACCTTGCGTGCAATCGCAGCAGGCGAGAAGTCGTCCAGTTTTTCAAAGGTGATGTCCACACTCATATTGCCTTCCCCGGTCAGGCTGTTGGCCACCTGGAGTGCAACACGGGGCTTCATGGCTTTTAGGCGTTCATCGAAATTGTCTGCGTCAATTTCTAAGAATTTGCGTTCCGCCACCGGTGCCAGCGGCTCAGCAGGTCGACCCGACAAATCAGAAAAAACGCCCATGACAAAGGGCAGTTGCACTGTTTTTTCTGCGCCATAGACCTCAACGTCGTATTCGATCTGTACGCGCGGCGCCCGATTCCGGGCAATGAATTTTTGACTACTTTGTTTGGCCACGATAAACCCCTCGCTAAAAAAACATTGATAAGACTAGAAACGCCCGTGCTCGCACTACAAAAACTTGTTGCTAACCGTCTCTTTTGTCGCCAATGACTTGATACAGTTGGTTTAGACCGTCTGGCGCTAGGTTTTCCATGAGTTCGATGAAGTTTTGATGCACAAGCTTTTGCGCGCGTTGCAAAAGCAAGGGGACTGGACTGGAGGCCTCGTTTTTTGCGTAGTAAGCGCAGATCTTGTCGAGTGCTTGTATGACCTCTTCGCGACTAGAGATGGTGTCGCTAGAGCGCATTTTGTTGGACGGTGTTGACTCGGTTTGCGTTGCCATTGCCAGAGTGCTGTCTAGCGCTTCAGATGCGTCTGCGTTTGGCTGAGTCAGGCGCGCGGATAAAAATGCGTGCGCCCTTTGTAAGGGTTTTGCCAAGGCGCTGAGGTCGAGTGCTTGTGTAACCCCTACCTGTTCGGTGAGCACTTGCTCGATACGCAGCGTGCTGCGCAGCGCGGCATTGAGGGCTGTAAGGGTTTGCGCTAGCTCGAGCGAATTCACTTCTGAGCAGGCAGTGTCGAAGGTGGCTAAAGACGGCTTGGCTTCGCTGAGAGGAGCGTCCAATTCACCGGTAGCTATGTCTATATCGCGTAGGCTGAGGCGGCCATAGGTGCGTGAATTGATCAGCGTGCTGTCGCGTACTTCGCGCAATATCCCGCTGGCCTCGATTAAGGTGGCTAGCGTATTGATGCGCAACAATGGGTCGTTGTTGTCGCTGGCGTCGAGTTGGGGGTGCAGCGTTGGCCAGTGTTGATCGAGTAAGCCTTCGATCAAACTTAGCCCGGAAGCAAAGCCGGGAATACCATGCAGATTGAGTAAAGCTCTGGTCAGGGGAAGGGCAATGCGCAGATCATGGCTGCGCTGGAATAGTTCAAGAGACGAAGCTTTGACCACTTTCCACTCGGGCGGGGTGGCGGCGATGATGGTGTCGCCGTATTGCACTTCAGGCTTGGCTTGCGCCGCTTGTTCCAATTGGATAAACGAGGGCTCGTATTCAAGGTTGTCGCCACACGGCGCTTCGGGCGACAGCGCCTGAAGCAGCGCGTCGACTGAGATGATCTCTGTTTGTCCCATCACTGATTGATCCTGTTGTGTCACAAGTGGATGCAAATGCGCTGCAGAACTCGGGGTGCAAACGTCACGCAGTATTCAGCGCAGTACTTGGTGCAGTACTTGGTATTCGATCAAACTCAGTGCAATTCAAAACGATTCGGCAAAACGATTCGGCAAAACGATTCAAAACAAGCAAACGCCAAAGAAACAAGTGGGCAAATACCCATCAGCAGCAGCCAGTCATACGCACACTGCGAGCAGATAAAATCATGATTCCTGCGAGCTGTCCATACTCCGAAACGAATTTCAGACGAGCGGTAATTTTCCCGCTTGGCTTGTTTGTGCCAGAGGAGCGCCAGACAAAAAGTGCTTACATCAGACGCTTGTCCAAATGCGTCAGACTGGACAAAGTGCAGCGATTTGCGGCAAACTTGCTGCTATGAAGAAGCAAAATAGTCCTAAGTCTCCACCAGAAAAAGCCAAGAAAATTTCTAACGATGCGGCAAAGCCTGCGTCAAACGACGCCTCAGGCAAACCTTCAGCGTCAGCCAAACTGCTCGTGTTGCACGGACCCAATCTAAATCTTCTAGGTGTCCGCGAGCCCGCGCATTACGGCATGACTAGCCTGGCCGAGATCGATTTGGCCTTGGCTGCCCGAGCAAGCAAAGCTGGGGTCGCGCTCGAGTCTTTTCAGAGCAATCACGAAGGGGTGTTAATTGATCGTGTGCATGCAGCGCAGCGTGAGGGCGTGCGTTACCTGATCCTCAATCCTGCGGCTTACACGCATACCAGCGTTGCTTTGCGTGACGCCTTGTTAGCCAGCGCTATTCCCTTCGTCGAAGTGCATTTATCGAACGTGCATGCGCGCGAGCCCTTCCGTCAGCACTCTTATTTCTCGGATAAGGCGATCGGCGTTATTTCTGGTTTTGGTGGCGAGGGGTATTTGTTGGCCTTGGAATATCTACTCACACAGCTTGGCTTGCCTGGTGCGCTGAGCAAACTCAATCATGAATCAACGCTTTGATTTTAATAAAAGCCTTGGTTTCGCCGTAGCGCTCTAATCTGCATAGCAAAAGGAATGATCTATGGATCTGCGTAAGCTCAAGAAACTGATTGATCTTATCGAAGAGTCTGGCATTGCCGAACTCGAAATTACTGAAGGTGAAGAGAAAGTACGTATCGTCAAACAAGGTGTTGTTGTCGCGCAAAATAGCGTCGCCCTCAACGCGCAGCCTGTGTTCGCGCCAGTGCCGTCGCAGCCAGCGGCCAATACACTGCCCAGTGAGCCAGAACTTCCGGCAGGACAGATCGTCAAATCACCGATGGTCGGCACTTTTTATCGCTCAGCCAGTCCTGGCTCTGAACCCTTTGTCGAATTAGGGCGTAGCGACAAAGAGGGGGAAACCCTGTGCATCATCGAAGCCATGAAATTGCTCAACGAAATCGAATCAGATTGTAGTGGCACGATCAAAGCTATTTTGGTTGAAAACGGACAGCCGGTTGAGTTCGGCGAACCTTTGTTCATCGTTGGTTGAGGCGCACGCTTATGTCGGGTAAAGGCGCTATGTTCGGTAAAGTGTTGATCGCCAACCGAGGTGAAATCGCACTGCGTATTCAACGTGCTTGCCGTGAAATGGGGATCAAAACGGTCGTTGTCCATTCCGAAGCGGATCGTGATGCCAAGTACGTTAAATTGGCTGACGAATCGGTTTGCATTGGTCCGGCGGCTTCAGCCCAAAGTTATCTCAACGTGCCAGCGATTATTTCGGCGGCCGAGGTGACGGATGCCGAGGCGATTCATCCTGGCTACGGTTTTCTCTCAGAAAACGCCGATTTTGCCGAACGCATTGAATCCTCTGGTTTTGTCTTCATCGGTCCGCGCCCGGAAACGATTCGCCTGATGGGCGACAAAGTGTCTGCCAAAAACGCCATGAAAGCGGCAGGGGTTCCCTGTGTGCCTGGTTCCGAAGGGGCTTTGCCAGAAAATCCAAAAGAAATTCTCAGTATTGCCAAAGCCGTCGGTTATCCGGTCATCATCAAAGCCGCTGGCGGCGGCGGTGGGCGCGGTATGCGCGTGGTGCATACCGAGGCAGCCTTGTTGGCTGCCGTGACGATGACGCGTTCCGAAGCGCTGTCAGCTTTCGGCAATCCGACGGTGTACATGGAAAAATTCCTTGAGAATCCACGCCATATCGAAATCCAGGTCTTGTCTGACAGTTTTAAGAATGCGGTTTATCTAGGTGAGCGCGACTGCTCGATGCAGCGGCGCCATCAAAAAATCATTGAAGAAGCGCCAGCGCCAGGGATTGCCCCGCGGCACATCGCACGCATTGGCGAGCGCTGCACTGAGGCTTGTCGCCGCATCGGTTACCGTGGTGCCGGGACCTTTGAGTTTTTGTACGAGAACGGCGAGTTTTATTTCATCGAAATGAATACCCGTATTCAGGTTGAGCATCCGGTGACCGAAATGGTCAGCGGGATTGACCTGGTACAAGCGCAAATCCGTGTTGCCGCTGGCGAGAAATTGGCGCTGAAGCAACGCGACCTTAGTTTGCGCGGGCACGCGATTGAATGCCGGATCAACGCGGAGGATCCCTATACCTTCGTTCCTTCGCCTGGAAAAATCTCGTTCTATCATCCGCCCGGTGGCCCGGGAATTCGGGTGGACTCGCACATTTACCAAGGGTATACGGTGCCGTCGCACTACGATTCTATGGTCGCCAAAGTGATTGCCTACGGCGACACACGCGAGCAGGCGATTCGCCGTATGCGTATTGCGCTGTCGGAAATGAGCTTGGAAGGAATCAAGACAAATATCGCGCTGCATCAAGAGCTGATGCAAGACGCGCGCTTTGTCGAGGGCGGCACCAGCATTCATTATCTTGAACAAAAACTCGCTGCCAAAAGCGAAGTGAAAACGCGTTCTTGAGCGAGCAAACAATGAGCTGGCTCTCGCTCAGCATAGAAACCGATTGTCAGCACGCTGAGCGGCTGGCCGACGCGCTGTTGGACGCCGGTGCGTTGTCCGCCAGCATCGAAGACGCCGACGCCGGTACTGCCGCCGAAACACCGCAATTTGGCGAACCCGGCTCGCTGACCACGCCGGGCTGGACCCGTTCACGCGTTGTCGCCTTATTGCCGGCGCAGACGGTTGTCGGCGAATTATTGAAGCAGTGTGCAGACGCGGTGGGTTTGGCGACGCTGCCGAGCTTTACGCAGGAGCAGGTCGCCGAGCAAGACTGGGTCAAACTGACGCAAACGCAGTTTGCACCGATTCAAATTTCGCCGCGTCTATGGATTGTGCCGTCGTGGCACGACGCGCCTGATGCGCAAGCCTTGGTTTTAGTGCTCGACCCTGGCATGGCGTTTGGAACGGGCTCGCACCCGACCACGCGCTTATGCCTAGAGTGGTTAGAGCGTCATGTCTCCCCCGGTGCTAGCGTGCTCGACTACGGTTGTGGCTCGGGCATTTTGGCGATTGCTGCAGCGAAACTCGGCGCTGGCCTGGTGCGCGCTGTCGATATCGACGCGCAAGCGGTGGTGGCTGCGCGCAGCAACGCGGAACGTAACGCGGTCACTTTGCGTGTTGATGACTCGGCGGATGCGATCACCGGCGAATTTGACTTAGTCCTGGCCAACATTCTCGCCAATCCGCTAAAAGTACTCGCTCCGGCGCTTGCCGCGCACGTTCGGCCCAAGGGTGGGCAGTTAGTGCTATCGGGCATTTTGTTGGAACAAGCCGCTACGCTCATCGAGATTTACGCGCCTTACCTGAGCTTGACGATCGACGCGACGCTAGATGGCTGGGTCTGCCTCTCGGGCAGAAAAGACTAGGCGTCAGGCTGAGCACGGCATAAGTCTATGCAAACAAGCTGCCCAGCCTGCCAAACGCGCTTTTACATACGGCCAGAGCAACTCAAAGCGCGTGCGGGAACCGTGCGTTGTGGCCAGTGCCATACGCTCTTCAACGCGCTCGATCATTTGCGCGACAGCCCGACTACAGGCAATGCGCAGGGCGCGGCAGAGCCACAGCAGGCGGTGCACACTGCGCAGACGCCGCACACGCCGCACACTGCGCAGATAGCGACTACAGACGCCCCTGCGCCGCAGTCGACGGCCTTAAGTTCCACCCCAAGCGCACCGGCTGCGCCCGATTTATCTGCCCGTGTCGCGCCGCCCAGCAGCAGCAAGAGCGCTGCTGAGCCGAGTCATCATGCAGCGCCCAGGGCACCCATCCCACCCACCTCGACACCCACTGTTTCAGCCAGCGTCGACGCGTCACCGGCCGTGCCTGGCGCATCTGCGGCAAGCACCACGCCAAGCTCAGCGCCGAGTGCGGCAGATGAGTTGCTCTTGCCGCGCGAAACCAATCAGATTGCCGGCTATAGCCGATGGAACGAACATACTCTGCGTGATTTTGACGCGAACGCGCCCTCGCTTAGCGCCGCCTCGCGTCAGCAAACAACCGGCTTTTTCGTTGCTTTGGCCGCTTTGCTTGCGCTGCTGTTGCTGGGCCAGAGCGTCTTCTATTTTCGCAGCGAGCTGTTGTTTTACGCCCCGCGTTTACGTCCGACGTTTGAGGCAATGGCGCGCGTTTTTGCTTTTACGATCCCCCTGCCCATGCAGATTGAGCAGCTGAGCATCGACAGCTCTGATCTGCAAATTGACCCAGAGCATGGTGAACGACTGAGCTTGCAAGCCACTTTGCGCAATCGCGCCGCTTATGCACAAGCCTATCCTTTGCTTGAACTGTCGCTGACCGACACAGAGGACAAAGTGATTGCCCGGCGCGTTTTTCGTGCGCAAGAATACCTACCCGCAAACGCCACAGGAACGCCCGCCTTTGCGGCCAACCAAGAACTCGCTCTACGCCTATCGATTGAGGCGCGCAACATCCAAGCGGCGGGCTACCGGCTTTATATTTTCTATCCTTAGCAGCGAGCTATCCGGCGCGTGCTGGTGAACGTGCGCGCGCAGCCATTGGCCTCGCAGCCGAAACGGACTTGCGCCCCGAGGCTCAGTCCAGACTGACCTATCTTCGCCATCAGCCAGTCATGGCGAAGGGATTGGCAAGGATGGATCGCGTTAAATTCATCAGCCCTGGCCTTTGACCGGCTTGCCAGGCAACAGACTGCGCCGCGACTGATGCAGCCTAGGCTGCTTTTTCACTATTCCACCAATCCATCATTCCTCTACCGGACGTTTCTCACCCATGACTACGCTGCTTGATCACCTCAACGCCCCGCAACTGGCGGCGGTTACTTTGCCTGCCGAACACGCGCTCATCCTGGCCGGCGCTGGCAGCGGCAAAACCCGGGTGCTGACGACGCGGATTGCCTGGCTGATCTCGACCGGGCAAGTTTCTCCGCACGCCATCTTGGCCGTCACCTTCACGAATAAAGCAGCGAAAGAAATGCAGGCGCGTTTGGCTGCGCTGTTGCCGATCAACACGCGGGGCATGTGGATCGGCACTTTTCACGGTTTATGCAATCGCATGCTACGAGCGCATTACCAACAAGCGGGTTTACCTGCCTTATTCCAGATTCTCGATTCTGCCGACCAGCTGGCGGCGATTAAACGCCTGCTCAAAAATCTGAACATAGACGACACCAAGTTTCCGCCGCGCGAGCTGATGCATTTTATTAACGCGCACAAAGAGCAGGGCGTTCGCGCGGCTCAGGCCGAGGCCTACGACAGCTACACGCAACAACGCGTGGCTTTGTACGGCGAATACGAAGTGCAATGTCGGCGCGAAGGCGTGGTTGATTTTGCCGAATTGCTGCTGCGTTCTTACGAACTGCTGCGTGGCGATGTGACGCTGTGCCGACACTATCAGGCGCGCTTCCGCCACATTCTGGTCGATGAATTTCAAGACACCAACCCTTTGCAATACACCTGGCTCAAGCTACTCGCTGGTTACGCGCAAATGACACCAACGACGCCAACGGCGCCGAGTAGCCCGCAGCGCAGCGAGCCACAGCCCGCGTTGACGCCCGCCAGCCTGTTTGCCGTCGGCGATGACGATCAATCGATCTACGCTTTTCGTGGCGCCAACGTCGGCAATATGCGCGACCTGGAGCGCGAGCTGAGCGTGCGCAATATGATTCGCCTCGAACAAAACTACCGCTCGCACGGCAACATTCTCGACGCAGCCAACGCTTTGATCAAAAACAACCAGGGGCGCTTGGGCAAGAATCTATGGACTGATAGCGGCGCAGGCGAACCGATCCGTGTTTTTGAAGCATTCTCAGACCTCGACGAAGCGCGCTTTATCGTCGAGGAAATTGCCGAGCTGGTGCGCGACGGCAGCGCTGCGGGCAACATCGCTTTGCTCTATCGATCCAACGCCCAATCGCGCGTGCTTGAACACCAGTTATTCACCAACGGCATCCCCTATCGCGTGTATGGCGGGCTACGCTTTTTTGACCGACAAGAAATCAAGCATGCGCTGGCGTATTTGCGGCTGATCGCCAACAGCGATGACGATACGGCGTTTATGCGTGTGGTGAACTTTCCCACACGCGGCATTGGCAGCCGCAGTCTTGAACAGCTGCAAGAGGCGGCGCAACAAGGCCAATCTAGCCTTTATCAGGCTGCTACAAACTTAAGCGGCAAAGCGGGGACCGCCGTGCGTGGTTTTATCCAGCTGATTGAACACCTGCGTAGCGAAACGGCCTACCTCAGCTTGCCCGAGACAATCGATTTATTGATCGAGCAAAGCGGGTTGCGGCAGCATTATCTCGCCGAAAAAGAAGGAACAGAACGTCTAGAAAATCTGGCTGAACTGATCAATGCGGCGAGCAATTTTCTACAAGAAACGTCGGCACCCAGCGCGCTGGCCGAAGATCAGCAAGCCCCGCCCAGCCAAACCAGGCAAGAACGGCAAGCCGCCTTGCTCGCTGAGTTCTTAGCGCACGCCTCGCTAGAATCGGGTGAAAACCAGGTGGGCGTTGGCCAAGAAGCGATTCAGCTGATGACCGTGCATGCCGCTAAAGGACTGGAGTTCGACGTTGTGTTCATTACCGGCCTGGAACAAGGCCTGTTTCCGCACGAAAACGCCGCACGCGAACGCGATGGCTTGGAAGAAGAGCGCCGCTTAATGTACGTCGCGATCACGCGGGCGCGTCAACGCCTCTACCTCAGCCATGCGCAAACCCGAATGCTGCACGGACAGACCCGTTATTGCCTGCCTTCAGACTTTTTGCGCGAGCTGCCTGAGGCGCTGCTACGCAAGCTCAATGCACGCTCAGCTAGTTCAACTAGTTCAACCAGTCACCACTACAGCACCCCAACGAGCTCAGAACAGTTCAGCCACGAGGCGAGCTCAGCCGCGCGTACAGAGCCCAGCGGCTCAGGGCTGCGCATCGGGCAGAACGTGCAGCACGCCAAGTTCGGTGTCGGCGTCATCGTCTCCGCCGAAAAGTCGGCTAGCGAGACGCGCGTACAAGTCAATTTTGGCGCGCAAGGAATGAAATGGTTGGATCTGGCCTACGCTAAGCTAACGCCGCTGTAATTCCAATTTGTATTAGACAGGCCTCTGCACAACGGTAGAGCGCTTCAAATACAAGCCCCTTGTATGCTCTCCCACGCGTGGGAATGAAGCTCGTCAGTTAGCGCCTATGCGTTGGCACCCACTTGAGGCAGAGGATGTCTCGTCCGCCAGCATCAAACCCTTCACACAAGCTTGCCTTCCCCTCTCCCACAAGTGGGAGAGGGTGCCCCGGCAGGGTGTATAGACCGGAGACATAGGTAACAGTTGTTCGGAGACATAGGTAACACTTTC
>JAZKFR010000088.1:0-4688 GCA_040386295.1 Pseudomonadota bacterium
CAACCAAGCTAAGGTTGGCACAGGGTCTAACTCGGCGAAACATTTGGCGGGCAGGCCTGAAGGATGCGAGAGTGCCCAATATAGACGCTCGGCAAACTTGTCTTGAGCTGTGCTCTGAGTGGGGTAGCGTAGCGCGCAATCCAGAACAATCTCTTCCGCCCCTGAAGCACCATCACGAACGCTACTAGCCCACTTGTCTAAAGTTTTATGTAACGCAGCATGACCGTCTTTTACATCGTAAAAAATTGGTGTAATGCTTTCGTTGCTCACCACACCAGCCATAGCAAGACTGCCTATGAACTGATACGCAGGTAATTTTCCCTCCCCCTGCCGCATATCGACGTCCCTAGCATCCATGACGTAACGCATGATCGGATCGTCTAGGCTATAGCCAACAAAACAAATTACGTAGTTACGGAGCAATTCGCTGATGAAGCGTGCTGCCCAACGCTCCAGCAAATAAGCTCTGCCAAGATCACCACTGGTAATTACCAAATTCTCTAGCGCTTGCTCATCCTGTACACGATGCGATTCGGTATCTGCAGGTAATAACGGAGGTAAGCGCCCATGCAAATATACCAAGCCGTCCCAACGAGTTTTTTTAGGGATAGGAAGCAGAGGGGCTACGTAGGTACTAATGGTTCGATTAGGATCGACGATTATCTTTTCAATCTCTGGTTCAAAAAGACGGTCAAAATTGGTGGTCACCAGTCTGACTTTTAGATCCTGATGGCATGCGAGGTCTAGTAGTGCGGCATGGGTTTTCGTCGAATTTACTTTGTCCAACTTAGGTTTTAATAAAATATCTGCCAGAGTGCGACGCATAGTTAACGCTAGCCGCTGCCCAGGCAGGCGAGCTTCGAGCAAACCTAATGCTCGATCAAATTGTTTAAGCTTAATGGCCTGTTTCTCAGCAGGTGTTCGATCCCCGGGAGACAAATCCTTGTAGATTTTTATCGCCAAATCTTTAAATCCCGGCAAACCTGCCGGGATAGAAATCCCCGCACCACAAAAAAACACCACCTTGCCCTCAGCATGCGCTTGCAAGAGGGCTTCAGGAACATCAGGTCCTTGCGGAATAAATTGCATAGAAAGTCCTGCGGCATCGCGCCAAGTCGTGCGCGATCAGTCATAGAGTTAGATCAACAGAAGAACGAATGCGAGCGCTACGGGCGAAATCTGAGCGCGTCGCTGCTTTTTTACTGCATACACCAGCCATGGCTAACATTAAGCGACTGCCCGGTGAGCGCGTTGGAGGGGAAGCTGGCGAACATCAGGGCGACTTCGGCGACGTCTTGAACGGTGGTGAATTCGCCATCTACCGTTTCTTTGAGCATGACGTTCTTGATGACCTCGGCTTCTGAAATGCCTAGGGCTTTGGCTTGCTCTGGTATCTGCTTATCCACGAGCGGGGTGCGTACAAAGCCTGGGCAAATGACGTTGGCGCGCACGCCGTGCGCAGCGCCTTCTTTGGCAATGACTTTGGCTAAGCCGAGCAAGCCGTGCTTGGCCGTAACGTAGGGCGCTTTCAGCACGGAGGCTTCTTTGGAATGCACCGAGCCCATAAAAATGACGCTGCCGCCACGACCCGAGGCGTACATATGCGGCAAGCAGGCTTTGCTGAGTAAGAAGGCGCCGTCGAGGTGTACCGATAGGATTTTTTTCCATTCGTCGAATGGGAATTCGGACACGGGATGGACAATTTGAATCCCGGCGTTGCTGACCAGAACGTCTATCCTCCCCCAGCGCGCGATGACTTGCGCAACGCCGAGATTCACCTGCGCCTCGTCCGCCACGTTCATGCCGACGCCGAGGGCGACAAAGCCCTGCTCGTTCATCTGCGTGGCCGTTGCTTGCGCGGCGTCTTGATTCAGATCGGCGATGACGATTTTGCCGCCAGCGCGCGCAAAGCTCAGCGCGATTTCTTTGCCAATCCCGCTGGCAGCTCCGGTGACGATGCAAACTTTGTCTTGTAGCGTGTTCATGATGTGCTCCTTGTGGTGGTGAACGGGGGTCGCGACTGAATGCTGCATTCAGCTTAGATCAAATCAATGATGCGCCTGGCGAGCGCTGACGAACAAGCAATCCCGGCGAAGCTAAGGCGCGTTGCTAGCCAACACGGCCAGCGGATGCTGCGCTAAGCCCCTGGCCAACCAGCCGCGCAGGCCGTCTGGACTGGCGCGCACGGCGGCTAGCGCGTCTAGCGCCGCTGGCTGCTGGTTGTGCGCGAACGCGACAAAAACGCAAGCGCCAGAGCCGCTCATACGGGCGTCACCAAAGCGGGATAGGTAATCGAGGTGGGCGCGAATCTCAGGAAAATAAGCGCAGGCAACGCGACTAAGGTCGTTTTCACCTACACCAGGCTGCCAATCTGCGTAAGACATAGGCGCACGATCGCGGCGCAGCTCGGGCGCCGCAAAGATACGTGCTGTCGGCACCTGCACAGGCGGCTCCAGCACTAGGTAAAAGCTAGGCGCCAGGTCAAGACGGCGCAAACGTTCGCCCCGACCTTCGGCAAAAGCGTTCTGTCCGAAGACGAAAAAGGGCACGTCAGCGCCCAATTGCAAACCCAGTGTTTGCAAAGTTTGACGGGACAGGCCTAACTGCCAAAGGTGGTTCAGCGCGAGCAAAACAGTGGCCGCGTCTGAACTGCCACCACCGAGCCCACCGCCCATCGGTAGACGCTTGTCGAGGACGATGTCTACGCCTTGTTGGCAGCCGCTCGCAGCTTGCAATAGCCGGGCGGCACGCACCGTGAGATCAGCCTCGGGCGGCACGCCGGGCAGCGGATTTTGCAAACAAATCACGCCATCTTGACGTGGTGAAAAATGCAAAAAATCGCCGTGATCGAGCAGACGAAAAGCGCTTTGTAGCTCGTGATAACCGTCTGGCCGCCGCCCGAGCACATGCAGAAAAAGATTGAGTTTGGCCGGAGCGGGGTACGCACTGTGCCAGCCCCACGCTTCAGCGCTTTGTCCCGCATCGTCTTGCCCTAAGCCGGCGGCATCGAGCGGCGCACTCACAGGCGGCGCCTGCCTGTGTTTCTTCATGGCTGTGCTGGATCCAAGGCTTGCCAGGTATTGATGCGGAGATAGATTTCTGGCCCCTCGCCGTCGATGCGTTTGATCCGCACACGTTCGGGCAGAACGTGCTGTGCGGCACCCTCAAGCGCAGCTGCAGCGTATTCATATTCATATTCATATTCGATAAACCAACCACCTTCTCGCCGTTGCGCTACGCGTCCTTGCGCGTCCAAGCGGTCACTCGCCTGATTGCGTGCGTCGCCCGCTTTCATGCCTTGCTTTGCTCCAGCTTGAATGGCACGGGCTTGCACCCAGTCAGCCAAACGCTCAAGCGACACTGGGTAGCCGAGCAGTTTATCGGTCAAGGCGGTGGCGGTAGCGGCGTATTCCTGTTCGCCATGGGCGCCGCTTAAACGCGCGCCTTGGGCATTACTGACGATCTCGGCAACACCTTGACCCAAGGGTCCCGTAATCAGTAGACGGTCTTGCGCGGCACCCTCAGCATCGCCACGATGTTGCCAAGAAAGCTGGCCGCTGTTGCGTTTACCCTGGTATTGCACAGAAAAACGCGCTTCTAAAGCGAAAGATGAAGACGGCGTATGCAAGCTATGCGGCGATGACGGGCCGAGCGTCGCAAGATTGCTGCAAGCACTGATACAGAGGACGGCACAAGCGGCCGCGCCATGGCGTAAACCAGGGATTGCGCGCAGCGCCGCCCGGCAACGCCTGAACACAGCGCTTGCCCGCTGCACCGTCAGCACGGCTGCTGAGTGCTGGAAATGCTGGCCACCGAGTCGTGCAGACAATCTGAATCGCAGAGCAAGTAGGGCGCGCACAGCCTTAGGGCAAGAGACGTTTTATCGTCTCGAGCAACACTTCGTTGTTCGGATTTTTGTCGCGTGCTTGGTTCAGGATTCGCTCAGCCTCTTGCTGGCGCCCTAGCGTCCACAGTACGTCGGCAAGGTGGGCGGCAATTTCGGGGTCTGGGTTCTTGCCGTACGCTCGCTCAAGCTGCGTCAGCGCCGCCGAGAACTCGCCTTGCCGGTAGAGCACCCAACCGAGGCTATCCCAAATCAGCGGGTCGTCAGGCGAGAGCGCGTGCGCTTTTTCGATCAACTGACGCGCTTCAGGTAAGCGCATATTGCGTTCGGCAAAAGCATAAGCGAGGGCGTTGTAGGCTTGTGCTTCTGTCGGCTTCAGGCTCATCAAGCGACGTAGCTGCGCTTCCATCAGCGTGATGTCGCCCAGTTTGTCCGCGAGCAAAGCGCTTTCGTACAACAATTCGCCTTGTTGCGGTTGTTGCTTGATGGCTTGATTGAGCAGGGCTAGAGCAGCCCGAGTCTGTTGGCTTGCGTGCAGCAGACGCGCTTCGGCCAGGATCAGCTGTAACTTTTGCGCCTCGGAGAGGGCAAGCTGCCCTAGCGCCTGCGTCTGCGCTGCTTTCAGCCGCTCAATCGCCTCGTTTATTTTGCCCTGATCGGCGAGCCACTGAGCGAGGCGCAGCTGCGCAGGCACGTAGTGTTCACCACCCTTCACTTGAGCGTAATACGTCATCGCCTCAGCGGGACGTTGGTCTGCCTGAAGCAACTGGCCGAGGTAAAAATAAACTGGATTTTTATCAGCGAAGCGCAGGGTCAACAGGTGTTTGAACTGGTATTCGGCCTG
>JAZKFR010000089.1:0-7863 GCA_040386295.1 Pseudomonadota bacterium
AGTCAACCCGGCCTATGACGAACAGGCGCTTTCCGTCCTGATCGCCGAGGCCAACGTCCTCGAGGTCTCGCTCGGCGAGCTGGCGGCTGGTCCGTACGTGCTGGTCGGCAACGTCCCCTACTACATCACGACTCCCATCCTCTTCCACGCGCTCCTCTGCGTGGGTCAGCCATGATTCCTCGCGCTCCTGCCAAATAGCCGATGCAAAATTCTCCCCGCTGCCAAGATTTAAAATCTCACGGATTCGACTTACCTCACGTTTGGTGCTCGCCATGCTGCGCAAGCGAATGTCGAGCATGTCGTTTTGCGCCAGCAGATTTTTAATTAACGCTTCACGTCTCTGAGTCAATTCCGCACGGCATTGGGTTAATGCTTCTGCGGCAAGGACTACCGCGCTTTCTGCCGACGCCAGTTCGGCCTCAAAGATTTTAAGTTGCGCTAATTGCTTGTTGAGCCGTTCTTCAGCCGCAACCGCAATTGCGGCATCTTGAGCGCTGTTGATCCCCTCATTTTTTAAGCGTGCAGCCTCGTTTTGGTACGCCTGAATAGGCGCTTGATTCTCTTGCTGCCAAGGGCTCAGCGCGCGTGCCGCGTGCGTCGCGTCCAGTTGTGCCTGCATTGCGGTGGCCGTAGCAACAATGCTTTCGTATTGCTTCAGTAATTGCTGCTTTAACCAAAGAGCCTGCGCATGAGCCTCTATTTCAGCCTGTGTTTCTGCCTGAAATTGCGTGAGCTCGGTGCTGGCCAGCCCAGCGGCCTGCTCAATGCCTTCACGCAGTGCTGCCATGTCGTTGGTCAATAAAGCATAAAAATCATCCAGCGCCCGTTGCTGCTGCGTGGCGCGCTGATAGGCTTTAAGCAAGAGACCAAAATTGGCATTCGCAAAGACTCGCGCCTTACGGCTGGTTTCCCTGTACTCCAACTCCAGTGCTGGTTTTTTCGCTAACTCTTTTTTTAGCGTGCGTACACGCAGACGCGCAGCACGTAATTCAGATTTCCGCTGATCAAACTGCTCTTGCCAGTTTTTTTTCTGTTCTTGGATCGAGTTGTCAATGTGTTCCAGCAAAGCCTGAGGATTCTGCGCCAGCGCCAAAATTTGCTTTTGACTGAATATCTTGACGGGAAACGCGCTGCGCACATCTTCTTCATTCATGCCCGTGTCTTTCCACGCGTTTTCATGCTCATCAAAGCGCATCATCTGCGGGGCGAAGCGATCATCGCGCTTGCTCCAGACAAATTTAAAACGCTGCCTTAATTCTGCTCGCCCCTTCACCACCTCAACGCTGATTTCGGTATCTGGCAGCATCATGCCGGGTTTGTCGCGGCCAACATATTCCTGTCGGAATTTTGCAAAGGTGTTGCGGATTTCTGAATCGGCTCCCAGATTTTCTAATTCATTCTCTCTTGCCAGCCCTAGCCGTAAGCATTCCAGAATGGTCGATTTACCACTGCCTCGCCCACCGATGATGGCGTTATAGGCTGGGTTAAAACGCAAGGTCAATGCGCTGCCGTGATTACGCCGCAGGTGCATGTTTTTCAGTGTGATCGATTCAATCCATTGTTCCGGGCACTGCTGTGGATTTGATGGGTGTTGATCGCCACGGCGAATGGCCGATTCGGGGTCGAGTAATGCCAGGCGCAGACCGTCAAAAGACGGGGTGGATATTTTTACCCAGGTAAATCCGCGACCAATTCTTTTCGGTTGATGGCTGTCGGAACCCAATACCCAGGGGCGTTTTTCTTTTTCTAATAGGCTGGCTCTGTCTTTTAAGCAAGCAGCTTCTGGGTCGATGACTTCCAGCGCATCAAGCTTACTAAGCACGGCCTCCAAGGTGTGGTGATCCGTTATGGCTGTTAATAAGCCTTTCTCCTGATCAATATGCGCGGCACAAGCGAGGCCGCCAACAGCATGAATGGCGTCAATCACCTGCTCCACGCTTAAGGCCGTAACACCATTGCTGTCACCCGGTGTGTCTGTGTATTTGACCGCGCCGCGCAGTGCGTCCATGTCGGCACTCGACTTGTCCGTGCGGAGAATAGCGATGAGGTGAACGCCTCCGTTGCACGACACCTCCATACCAGGAAATAGCGTGAAGCCCTGCCAAACCTCAGGTGCTTGTTGTTTAAATTGCGCCAAAGCCGTTTTGAGTTGGTCAATCCAGGCGCCGGTGTTGTGATCTGTCACCACAACGCATTGCACGCCTGAGTTTTTATAGTCCCTTAACCATTGCTCGGGACTAATGTTTTGGTCACCGCGATAATCCATCGAAGCGGGTGTGTGGGTATGAAAGTCAAACTTCCACCAGCACGAACCAGGGTGGTGCTGATCACTCATAAATCTACCTCCTCAAAGAGTTCGCCCTGTCCGGGCGGCACGCGTTTGTTTTTTGATTGTTTGATGGGATTGACGACCAGCGGCTTGGCTTGCTCCGCCTGCGCCATCGGCAGATGCGCGACGTTCAGACTGTAGTCGTCATGCCCCCACTCGCAGCGCGCCAACACCATCTTGGGGATTTTCTTCAGCGTGAGATTAGGCCAGCGCTCGGCGGCCTTGGCAGCGGTCACGCCGTGGAAGGCAGCGCAGCAGAGCAACAGGCTTTGCGCGCTGCCCACTTCATCCGACAAGGCCTGTAATTGCTCGGCGGAAAGGTTCTGCGTCGTGACATAAATAAAGTCGCGCTCGCTCGAATGGCCGTGCTGCCACCAACAGTTTTCCGATGGCGCATAGGCAAAGCCTTCGAGCTTGCACAGCGCTTCAGAGAGTTGTGCCGCGTTGTAGGCGGGATTGATAACGGCATTGCCCCAGCGATCGTTGACGATCAGGCTGGGTGCCAGGCGGTAGTAGCGGAAACCGCCTCCGCCTTGCCAATTGACGGCTTGCGAAACGCCGCCTTGGTCTTCGCCGTCGATGACTTTTTTGAGACGCGGAATGATGTGCGTGTGGCAGTGCTCACCAAGCTCAACCATGATCCAGCGACGCCCCATTTTGTGGGCAACTGCGCCGGTGGTGCCTGAGCCTGCGAAGGAGTCTAGGACGAGGTCGCCGGGGTTGGTGGCTAGTCGACAAATTTTTTGTATCAATCTTTCAGGTTTTGGCGTGTCGAAGACGCTTATTTCGTTAAATGCTTTAATTTCTTTTTTTGCATCTTGGTTGTCACCAACCTCATCTCTGAGCCAAATCGTCTTGCTAACTAAACCAGTTTGAACTTCGCTAAGAAAACGTTTAATCCGAGGTACTCCATTGCCTTTTGAGCCGAACCATATCCGGTTGTCTGCGATCAGTTCGCTCAGTTTGGTTTGTGAAAAAGCCCAGCATCGGCCACTTGGTGGGTTTACAACACGCCCCGATGGGGTTGTTACAGGGTAATCCGTAGCCGCAGAGTATGTTTTGACCGACATATTGTCTGACATCCATACACCTCGTGGATCATCATCGGGGTTTTTGTAAAGACTATCCATGCCCTCGGTTCTCGGCAAAAGATTGGGTCGCCAGTTAGTTTTGTTTTTCGCAAAAATCAACAAGTGATCGTGAGAGTCCGATAGCCATTTGGCATCATTTTGTGGCGCATATTTCTTCTGCCAAACCACGTTCGCTACAAAGTTCACTCGCCCAAACACCTCATCACACAACACCTTCAAGTAATGCGCTTCGTTGTCATCAATCGTGATCCACAACGAGCTATCGTCAGAAAGCAAGCGGCGAATAATCTCTAGCCGGTCGCGCATTAGCCCCAACCAAATCGAATGCTCAAGCCCATCGTCGTAATGCGTAAACGCACTGCCCGTGTTGTACGGTGGGTCAATAAAAACGCATTTCACCTTGCCGGTGAACTCCTGCTCCAGCGCCTTTAAAGCCAACAGGTTGTCGCCGAAGATCAGCCGATTATCGAATATGTCGTTTTCCGAAACACGCTGTTTCGTGTGATATGACTTGCTTGGCTCTTCGAGCAAAATGCGTGCTTCCAGCTTCGGCCGTTTTTCCTTGCCGATCCAGGTGAGTTCGAGTTTTTGCTGGCTCATTCTTGTGCTTCCTGTCGCTGTGCCAGCCGTTGCATGGCTTGTTGGCGTTCGCGTTCGAGTTCGAGTTTGAGTTCTGCTTCGCTGGGCAGATAAGGCAGGTATTTCGCGGCAAACAGTTGTTGCTGTTCGGCCAGTACGGAATAGCGGACCACGGCTTCGCTTTTTTCGCTGCACAAGACCAAGCCGATGGTGGGGTTGTCGTCTACGCCTTTGATCTGTTCGTCATAAAGGCGCACATAGGTGTCCATTTGTCCCATGTCTTGATGGGTGAGCTTGCCAAGCTTCAGATCAACCAGCAAAAAGCACTTGAGTTTAAAGTTGTAGAACACGAGGTCAAGATAGAAGTCCTCATCTGAAAAACTCACCCGCTGCTGGCGAGCAACAAAGGCAAAGCCTCGCCCCAGTTCCAGCAAGAAATTTTGCAGGTTGTTCATGATGGCTTGTTCCAGATCGCCTTCTGAATAGCGATTGGCCAAGTTCAGGAAATCGAGCACATACGGATCGCGCAAGAAATCTTTCGCTGTCTCAGCCAAGGGGGCGGTTTTCTCCCTTGCCTCGCTTTCGACGAGCGTTTTTTCTTTGCTGGCAAGTAATCGCTCGTAATAGAGCACGCTGATTTGCCTGTCCAGCGCCCGCACACTCCAGTTATGACGGGCGGCTTCAGTCGCATACCACTGACGGGCGACAGGGTTTTCTACCCGAGCCAATGTGTTGTAGTGCGACCAGCTTAATTCGATAGACAGCGTCTCTCGAATTGGAAAGGCTTGATAAAACCGCCGCATATTGCGCAAATTGCTGACATCAAAGCCTTTGCCAAATGCGGCTGTGAGATAGCTCGATAACTCAGTCAACTGCCGCATGCCGTAAGCGGCACGGGCTTGCCCCTGCTGTTCGTGCTCGACGATCAAGCGTCCAATTTCCCAGTAGCTGGCCACCATCGCCTGATTGACGCTTTGCCGCACATGGCGACGCGCTTGCCGAATGACTTCGGCAATCTGACCTGCCAGTGTGGCTAGGGTATCGATTGGTGTGACTGGTTCGTGCTTCATCTCAACTCCCGTTCGATGGTGAACAGCGTGTGTTCGACAACCTGCTGCTGCAGCTGCACTTCCAGTTGCGTGGCACGACAGGTAAAGCGCTGAGCTTTTGCTGCGCTTCGGCGACCACGCTATCGCGGTCGGCGTTGGCAGAAGACGCTCGTAGTAGAACGTACCGATTTGTTGGCTCAGGGTGCGTGAGTTCAAGTTTCTGCTCACTCATGCTGTGCTTGCATCCAAGTTTTTGTCTAAGTCATTGAGCCAACCCTGCGACCTTAATCGCTCTGCCGCAATCGTGAGTTGGCGGGGTGTGAACTGCCGCTTACGTTTGTTCCAGCCATGAACCTGACGTTCTAACGCATCTGCCTGATCAGCTCCTTCGTGCTTCATCACCCAATGCACGGTGGCCAGTAATTCAAGGCCGTCAGGCGATTCAAAACCTTCGACCAGTTGTGTCACGCGCTCGAAGCGAGCGCGGCTGAGGTCGTGCTGCTGCAGATAGGCCTTCGCTTCTTGTACCGCGCCGGGAACCAAGTTCAAGGCTTTGCCGGGGGTGTCGCCACCGTCCCCATAGCCCGCGATCAGATGACCTTCGATAGCCTGCAACACATGGCGCAGGTTTTCAGCATAGGGGCCGTAGTGGTGCTTGACGTAGTTGAGCCGCAGCGGCTCGCCCGCTTCCTGCATGAAGTACAGCAGCTTGTGCACTTCCAGCAAGCTGATGGAAGGGTCAAGCAAACCGCTGAGATAGCGTTGCATCAGTTCGACTAAAGCCGCGCGACCTGCCGTCATTTTTGGCACGTCGCGCGCGTGCACCATGCGCTCGCTGGTCGGCGCGCCTTGGGGTTCAAACACTAAAATCTGCACGTCGGGAAGTTCTGCCAGTGCCTGCTCAATGCGCGGACGCACGTCGTGCCAATCGAGTCCGCCCAAACCGCTGCCCAGCGGGGGGATGGCGATGGAGCGAATGCCTTTGGCGTGGATAACCTTGATGAGATCAATCAGACCCGCGTCGATGTCTTCGATACGACTCTTGCCACGCCAGTGGCGCTTGGTTGGGAAGTTGATGATGAAGCGCGGCAGAGTGAGTTGCCCCGTGTCAAAAACGAACATGCGGCCAGGTTGCACAGCCGCGCTCTTGCAGGCGGCTTCGTAAGCTTTGAAGTTGTCGGGGTACATGTGCTTGAACTGCAGGGCGATGCCGCGCCCCATCACGCCAACGCAATTAACGGTGTTGACGAGTGCTTCAGCTTCACATTTGAGGATGTCACCCGAGGTGTATTCGATCATGGCGTTACTCCGCTTGTTTCAGTAATACCAGTCTTGGCAGATTTCAACGGCGGGTCGGTGTCCGTTGGCTGGCAGTGCGTTGACTACTTGGCCGTAAACGGTGCGCGAGTGAACGCCAATGCGTTCGATCAGGTGCCAAGGAAAACGTTGCTCCAGTAAGAATTCAGCTTGCTTGCCCTCTTTGTGCTTTTGCCAGTCATGGGCTTGTACGGCAGGCCAGTTGATTTTGTCCAGCTGCGCGAGATCGTTGTGATCCTCGAAGAAATACGAGCCTGCATTTGAAAGGGTGAAAACCCAGCGTAAAGCGTGCGTCTTAGCCCAGGCAATAACGGCGTACAGATCAGCCTCGAAGTGCACAATCGAACTCTGCCCGCCTTGGTAGGCCAGCTCTGAGTTGCGGCCATGAATCAGGTACAACATGACAGAGCGCGGGCAAAAATAAAACGGTGTGCAGTTGCCAACGAGTAGCTCAGGGTAACTTCTTAGGCGCAGCTCGTTCAAACGGCGCTGCTTAATTTTGTTGATGCCGATGGTCGTGCCCACCGGTGCGCGCCGGACAATCTCTGCATCGCACCACAAAAAGCCGTCGCGCACGATTGAAGGCAAACGGTCTGCGTGTGCAATGTGGTAAATCTTGATCGGTGCAGGAATCATCGCAATTCCCACTCGACTGTAAACAGCGTTTGCTCATTCACCTGTTGTTGCAGTTGCGCTTCAAGCTGCGTGATCAGCTCATTGCGCTCAGCTTCAATTTCGTCCTGCCGCTTAAAAAGTTCCTTACGCAGTTTGTTGCGCTGGCCTTCGAGCTCGCGCTGCTGCTTTTGCCAGTTGAGTTTTTCTTCGAGCATGGGCGCGATGGCGGCGGTGCGGCGCACTTCTTTTATTTGACGATCGATTTCTTTGATTTCTTGCTCTAAGCCCAGCTTCAGGTCGTCTGCCCAGGCGTCGAGTTTTTGTACCTCTTGTTCAAAGTAGCCGAGGCTGCGCTGATTGATTTCGCGCAGCAGAGCTGTTTTGCGCGCTGCAAAATTTTCAATCAGCGTTGCGTTGTTGGTATTGGATAGCGCTACAGAGTGCACCTGGGCGGGTAAACACAGCAGTTTTTCTGGGTCATTTTCAGCGAGTGCTATGCCGTCGTGCGTTGCGGCGGCGACGACTAAATGCTGTTCTGTGTTGCCTAGCGTATCGACTGAAATCAGCTTTAGCGTTAAGCAGCCGGTCTTGCCTCGATAGGCTTCTAGCGTGCTGATTTTTTTGCCGTAGGCGGCGTAATCGAAAACGAGCCGGGTCGTGGTTTCTGTTTGCGTATTGAGTGTGCGGCTTTTGGCTTGTTGCGTGACCCATTCGGCGAGTGCGTGGCCTGGTCGGTAGAGATGGGCATCACCGCTGCGTCGGGGGAGTTCGTAGCGGCCGAGGGCTATGCTTGCAAGATCAGCTGCGGGAATGCTTTGGAGCACGAAGCCAGCGTCGTCGAAGGTGGCGTAATCCGCTAATTCAGTACGGGTCAGATCCATCA
>JAZKFR010000089.1:7873-10260 GCA_040386295.1 Pseudomonadota bacterium
AATTTGTCTTGTACTTCTACGTCGAAGTTTTCCAGCAGAATCTGCCGTGTTTTGACCATCGCTTCGTTGATCTCACTGGAGAGGTCGAGCTGGAGTTGTTCAAAGCTGGCTTTGATGGCATCCGGGTTGCGGCAGTTTTGGTAGATGTCGGCAATCCGTCTTTCAAAATCGATGCCGGAGCCGATGGCGCCGAGTACTTCGTCACTGGCACCAAAGACGCCTTCAAACAGTTGGAATTTTTGCGCGAGCAGTTCGTACACGCGCGCGTCTGCTTCGTTGCTGAGGTCGACAAAGTTCACGACGACCACGTCGAATTTTTGGCCATAGCGATGGCAGCGTCCGATTCGTTGTTCGATGCGTTGCGGGTTCCAGGGCAGGTCGTAGTTGATGACCAATGAGCAGAACTGGAGGTTGATGCCTTCGGCACCTGCTTCGGTTGCGATCATGACGGTGCCGCGTTCTTTGAATTGTTCAACGAGCGCGGCGCGGGTGTCGGCGGTTTTGGAGCCGGTGATGCGCTCTGTTCCTTCGTGGCGTTTGAGCCAGTCTTTGTAGATTGCTTGTGCTCCGGCATCACTGTTGGTGCCGTTGAAGAGCACGATGTTTTTGCCGTAATGGCTATCGGCGAGAAGGGACAGTAGGTATTCCTGGGTGCGTTTGGACTCGGTGAAGATGATGGCTTTTTTGGCTGCATCGAGTCGTTCGAGTTCGGCGAAGGCGCGATCAAGCGCTGTGAGGAGTGCCTTGCCTTTGGCGTTGTCGGGAATTTTGCTCGCCAGGTTTTTGAAGTGCAGCAACTCGGCAATTTCTTGTGCGGTGGCATCGCGCTCGTTTGGCGTCGATGCTGTGTTGTTTGCTTCTTGCTTATGCGTCAGCTGTTTGTCGCACTCGTAATACTCGTCGGCACGCTCTTCTTGAATCTGGTTGAGCGCCTCATAGTCTTCGTCGAGCGCTGTGGTGAGATCAGCGCTGTTTGGTGATGCGTCCAGTTCTCCCTGGAGGCGCTTGGCCATTGTTTCCAAGGCACCAGAAATTGCGTGGGTGGAGGAGGCGAGCAGCTTCCACAGCACCAAGGAAATTAAGGGGCGCTGGGCTTGCGGTAGTGCTTTGAGATGGGGTCGCCGCAGGTAGTCGGCAACGAGGTTGGAGAGCTCGCGCTCTTCGGGTGATGGCGTGAATTCTTCAAGGATTGCTCTGCGTGCGGTGTACGAGACGTAGGGCTGAACATCGCGCCGCAACGTGCGCTGGCAAACCGGCGCTAACCGGCTGTGCAGTGCGGGGAACGCTTGTGCTTTGGGTTGGGCGATGAACTGCGCGCGGAAACTCTCAAGGTCGCCGAAGACGCGGTCGTCGATCATGCTGACCAGGCCGTAGAGTTCAAGCAGTGAGTTTTGCAGCGGTGTCGCGGTCAGCAGCACCTTGGCGTGAACATGCGCCAATGCCGCTTTCAATGTTTTGGCGATGACGTTGCTGGTTTTGTAGACGTTGCGCAGGCGGTGTGCTTCGTCGAGCACGACCAGATCCCAGTCGATGTTTTTGAGGTCGTCGGCTTTTGTCTTGGCAAACTGGTACGAGCAGATGACTGGCCCGGAAGCCATCAGGAATGGGTTTTGTCCGCTTTGCTTGTGCAGGCTCTTGTAGTTTTTGGCTTCAAGAATTAAGCCTTGCAGGCTGAATTTTTCTTGTAATTCTTGATGCCATTGTTTGCGTAAATTGGCCGGAACGATGATCAGAATGCGGCGACGGCGCTCAGCCCAGCGTTGGGATATGACCAGCCCGGCCTCGATGGTTTTTCCCAGCCCGACTTCGTCGGCGAGGATGACGCCGCGCGAGAGTGGATTGCGGCAAGCGAAGAGTGCTGCTTCGACTTGGTGTGGGTTGAGGTCAACCTGTGAATCAACTAGGGTGGATGCGAGTGATTCCACCGTATCGCTGGCCGCACGTCGTGTCAGTAGCCAGGCGTAGTACTGACTTTGATGCGGCGTCAAAAGCTGCTGCGTGATCAACGGGGAGCCTTTCTGTGTTCAGGTATTGACCTGGCAAGTTGAGTTGTCCTGGCTCAGATTTCATTTGGCAGACAAGCCAACTAAAAAGAAATAAAACCAGATATTGAGCGAATTTGATCGAATTTTTGGTTTATGCCCAGGGGGTGCTGTGGATGCTGTCTTTGAGCGCCTGGATAGGGGTTTTGCCAAAGCGGTGCTGGTCAGAATACGTCCAGCCGTGATTGTAATGGTGAATTCGTTGATCGACATCGCCCAGCCGTGAGGCCGGGCGATACCAACAAGACTTTGACAGGAAAGAATTTGAGATATGTTTCAATCCACGCCCAGCCGTGAGGCCGGGCGATACGCTGCAGGATCGATAAAGCTGAATAAGTGCGGAAG
>JAZKFR010000090.1:0-6006 GCA_040386295.1 Pseudomonadota bacterium
ACCGATCCGCGCCGTTTCTGCAGCATGTTTTTTGTCATTTTTAATCAGAGCGATAACGATTCAAAACTAACAAAACAGGGGATTTTCTCGACGATCAAAGCGTGATTTAAAGTCACGTCATAAAAAATAATAATTGCAAAAAGGTTAAGTTTTGCAGTAGTCTGTTTGGCGTATTCCCATCGTTTCCGCGATAATGGCGGATTGTCTGAAACGCCTGCGAAAAATGAGCGTTTAAGAACGAGTCCCGCCCACCTATTCTTTATAAAGCATCTCATGTCTCGTTCTTCCCGCGATAGCCGCGCACTCTATTGGCGCCTGCTCAGTTATGTCCGACCTTACTGGCGTGTTCTGACGCTTGCCTTATTGGCCACCGCCGCCACCGCCGCGACTGAGCCACTGTTTCCGGCTCTAATGCAACCCATGCTGGACGAGGGATTTAAAGCAGGCAACAGTGATCGTTTATGGCTTATTCCCTTATCGATCATTGGTATTTTTATCGCACGCGGAGTACTCAGCTACCTCTCCTCTTACGGCATGTCCTGGGTCTCGAATCGCGTGATCACCGATTTGCGCAGCGCCATGTTTGCCCGCTTGATTCACCTGCCCGCCAGCTACTTTCAAAGCCACGCATCGAGCGTGCCGATGACCAAAATCGCTTATGACGTGAACGGAGTTGCCTCTGCCGCCACCGGCGCAATCACCGTCCTCATCCGCGATTCGCTGGTACTGGTTGGCCTGCTCTCTTGGTTGCTGTATCTAAACTGGCGGCTAACGCTGGTCTGCTTCGTCTTAATCCCGGTCATCGTCTTAGTCATTCGTGTCTTTAGCACACGCCTACGCGCCATGAGCCGTGCCACACAAATCGGCACAGCGGCGATGACAGAAGCACTGCAAGAAAGTGTGCAATGCCACAAAGTGGTCAAGGTGTTCGGTGGTGAAGCACAAGAAATGCAGCGTTTTAATCAAACCAATAACAATTTGCGCGCCTACGCCATGCGGCAAGGTATTGCGGCAGCGGCTTCGGTGCCGATTACCCAGCTTTGTGCATCGTTTGCTGTCGCTGTCGTCGTCTATTCAGCGCTACAACAGGCGGCGGCGAACGAGGTGACGGTGGGCAGCTTCGTCTCTTTCATTACCGCCATGCTGATGCTGTTAGCGCCGATGAAACACCTGGCCGACGTTAACGCACCCCTACAGCGCGGTTTGGCGGCCGCTGAAAGTATTTTTCAGTTACTCGACGAGCCCATTGAGCCAGAGCACGGCGACGTGGTTTTGTCGCCTATCCATGGCGAGCTTGCTTTCGACGCGCTGAGTTTTAGCTACCCCAAGGCAGAACGCCCCACGCTGAAGCAAATTAGCTTCTCGATTCAACGCGGCGAAACCGTGGCCCTGGTCGGCGCATCCGGCAGCGGAAAAACCACGCTGGCCAACTTAGTCCCACGTTTTTACAACCCGGACAGCGGCCGCATTCTGATCGATGGCCACGACGCGCAAACGCTGAGCCTAGCCAGCTTGCGGCGCAATATCGCCTTGGTCAGCCAAGACGTACAGCTATTTAACGATACGGTCGCAGCAAACATCGCTTACGGCGCGATGCGCACCGCGTCTTTGCCCGAGATTGAAGCTGCGGCGCAGGCAGCACACGCCTTAGACTTTATTCGCGCCTTGCCCGAAGGTTTCGCCACGCGCGTCGGCGAAAACGGAATGCGGCTTTCTGGCGGGCAACGACAACGCATCGCGATTGCGCGTGCGCTGCTCAAAAACGCGCCAATCTTGATTCTCGACGAGGCCACCTCGGCGCTCGATAACGAGTCCGAACGCCAGGTTCAAGCAGCGCTTGACGCTTTGATGCAAAACCGCACGACGCTGGTCATCGCGCATCGTTTATCAACGGTTGAACAGGCAGACCGTATCGTTGTTTTGCAGCAAGGGCGCGTCGTCGAAATCGGCAGTCATGCTCAACTGCTAGCGCAAGCGGGTGCTTATGCGCAGTTGTACCGCTATCAATTTGCCGAGGCTTCAGCATGAACACGCTGCGCCGCGCCGCCCAACTTGTTGACGTGGGAGTCTCCGTATGAAAATTCTTCACAGCGAAGCCTCGTGCGGCTGGGGCGGCCAAGAAATTCGTATCCTCGAAGAAGCGCGTGGTTTGTTAGCGCGGGGGCATGATGTGTCTTTGGTCTGTCCAGCGCAATCACGCATTTTTGCCGAGGCGGGACGTTTTGGCGTACCTGTAACCGCCTTGCCGATTGGGCGTAAACGCTTGCCAGGTTTATTAGCCTTGCGCGCGCATTTGCTACGGCACAAACCCGATGTCGTAAATGTCCATAGCTCAACCGATAGCTGGCTCACCGCGCTCGCCTGTGCGACTTTGCGCCGCCCGCCAGCGATTGTACGAACGCGGCATATTTCGCTCCCGGTCGCCGTCAATTGGCGTTCACGCTGGTTGTTTACACGTGCGAGCGAGCACATCGTGACGACGGGAGAATCGCTGCGCCAGGCGCTACTGCACGATTTTCAGCTCGCCCCCGATAGAGTCAGCTCAATCGCCACAGGAATCGATACAGCACGCTTCGTTCCTGGCGATACCAGCCTAGCGCGACAAGCATTGGGGCTTGACCCGCATGTGCACTACCTCGGCATTATCGCGACGCTACGCAGCTGGAAAGGCCATTTATTCTTGCTCGAAGCCTTTGCCGCGCTGCTGGCACGTAGACGCGTCATGGATTGGCGCTTGCTCATCGTCGGCGAGGGGCCGATGCGGGCAAAAATCGAAGCCAAAATCGCCGAACTGCGTTTGCAAGATCGCGTCATCATGGTCGGCCAACAAAACGAGCCAGAGCAATGGTTCCGCACACTCGATATTTTTTGCTTGCCCTCGTACGCCAACGAAGGGGTGCCTCAGGCGCTGATGCAAGCGATGCTCTGCGGCTTACCGATCGTCACCACCCCGGTCGGTGCCATTCTAGAAGCGGTGTGCGACCAACAAAGCGCGCTGGTCGTCCCGCCTAAAGACGCAACAGCGCTGGCCAAGGCGCTACTCGCCTTGATCGAAAACCCGATTCGTGCCGCACAACTCGGCAGCCAAGCGCGCAGATACGCGCTAACACGTTTTTCTCTAGGGCAAATGCTCGACGCCATGACCGTAGTTTTTCAAATCGCCTACGCACGGCACAAAAGCAGGTAAACCTCGCCGCAATGCGCCCAAGCCAAACCATGCTCTCCGAGTCATTCAGCACCCCGAAATCGATTCTGGTGATTCACGTCACACGCATAGGCGACACCTTGCTGACCACACCCAGCCTACGCGCGCTGGGTGATTTTCTAAGCAATTCGCTCGACACAGCAGACAAGCCCGAGTCGAAGCAGCCGCAACTCACGTTTCTCGGCCACCCCAAGCGCGCCGAAGTAGTGCGCCATCTGCCCTACCTAAGGCGACAAGGCTGCATCAGCAAAACGCGGGCATTGTGGCTGGGGCATTACCACGCGCGCTGCAAGCGCAAACCTTACGATCTAGCCTTCGTCTACGGTTTTGACAGCGCCTTGGTCGCCTACGCTTTACGCGTTGCCCAGCGCGTCGTCGCGTTTCGGCAGAACAGCGACGCGCTCAACCGGCGCTTATACCGTGTCGTCGAGCTCCCGCCAGCACAATCGCTGCACGCAGTCGATCTCTTATTGAAGTTACCCGCCGCAGTCGGCATCACGGCGCGCAGCCGACGACTTGATTATCTTGTCAGTACGGCAGAGCAAAATTGGGCGCATGCAGCGCTAACACGCCAGTTGCCAGCAGGACTTGAGTTACTGGTCGGCTTACAAG
Organism: Pseudomonadota bacterium; assembly: GCA_040386295.1. Taxonomy (GTDB): domain Bacteria; phylum Pseudomonadota; class Gammaproteobacteria; order Burkholderiales; family Rhodocyclaceae; genus JAZKFR01. The sequence continues at coordinate 3,818 of JAZKFR010000090.1, forward strand.
TTGCCAGCTTCCCCACCCGCGCCTATCGCGATTGGCCAATCGAGCATTTCTTAGCGCTCAGCGAACGAATTCGCGCACGCTACCCCAAAGTCCACTTTTTGATTTTTGGCGGCAGCGCAGAGCAAGCACGTACCGAAGCCTTGGCCAAGACTCTAGGCGCATGCGCCACAAGCTACGCCGGGCGTTTAACGCTACGCCAAACCGCTGCGCTGATGAATCAAATCGACCTATACATCGGCGTTGATACCGGCCCGACGCACATGATGAGCGCCTTACAAAAACCCATGGTGGCGCTCTACCACGCCTACTTACCCAGCCATCTGCTCGCACCACTAGACCATCCTTGCGCTTACGTCATCGACCATCCGCTGCCGGCACACCAAGCCACGCCAGAAACACCGATGGCCGACATCACGGTCGAGCGCGTCTGGCAAGTCGTCAGCCAAGCCTTGTCCGAGCATCCCCCGCAACGGGGTTCATGCTTAGCTGGCTCGAATAAAATTTAGCTTGAGCGTTGGCGCAGATGTGCATAGCAAACAAAGCACGGGCGATAGGGCGCAGCGCAAGCGATAAGGTTTTAGTGCTGGACTGACCGGCAAGCATGCCGCTCTTGTACGTTTTGACAAAGGCGACAAACAACGGTAAAACCCCGCCAACTTTATATTTCACTATGGATTTTTGAATGTTAAGCAGCAAACTTCAGTCTCTGCGCCGGGTAGAAATCACCCTTCTATTTTTGTTTATGTTCTCGCTGCCCTTATTTGAAGCACCGAAGAATATTTTTTGGGTGCTCTACGCAGCAGTTTGGCTGGCGGGGCGACTCTGCAGCGGCAACTTCGGCGGCCCCTGGAAGACTTGGGATACCTTGTTTTCGTTGTGGATTTTATCGGCCAGCCTATCGACCTTGTTCGGCGCTTTAATGCCGCTCCCCGCACTGCCGGTCGACATCATTCGTTATGTTGGTTTAGCTTGGCTCATCCTGCGCGCGGGCTATTCCAAAGAGACGCTCTACCCTATTTTTATCAGCATCGTGGCAGCTACCCTACTTGCGCTAGGTCAAGCTTATTGGGCTTTGTTTGCGACAACGACAGCCAAACACCTAGAGCTACAGTCGGTTGGCCACGTCAACCACAGTGCGATCTATTTGGCGATTGTTCTATGCGCAGCGTCCGCTCGATTTATGGCGCAAGCCGTGATCCCACCGTATCGAAGTTCCTATCGTTGGCTGGCGATCATGATGTTTCTTGCGCTCAGTCTGTTAGTCACCTCGAGCCGTGGCGCGGTTCTGGCGGCACTGGTGACGATACCGGCTTACCTTGTATTGAGCGGATCCCTTAAAAAAATCAAATTGCGTACCCTGTTCGCTGGCCTACTTGCTCTCGGCATAGTGGCTGGCAGCTATGCCCTAACGCTAAAACTACGCCCAGAGATTCTTGTAGCAGGGGGAATCACCGCCAAAAACACCAACAATTTAGCGCAACATGATTACCTCTCTAACCGCGATAGGCTATGGGAATTAGCCGCAGTAACCGGCATGGCAAATCCCTGGCTAGGCGTCGGCGTTAGCCAATTTGGCAGCGTTGACGCCGCGCATTACTGCGCCTGGCGCCAGAAAATCGAAGCCAGTTATGCCTGCGCTACAGAAAATTATCTGAATCTAGGACACGCCCACAATCTCTATCTCAACACCTTGGCTGAGCGAGGCTTTCTCGGTCTTGGCGTATTGTTGCTTGCGCTCTGTGCCTGGCTAGGGATGCTCATCAAAACCCGTCATCTCATCACGAACGATTTTCGTGCCGGTACTTTGTGGGGCGGCGCATTTGCCGCGTGGGGCGTCACCGTCACCAGTGGTTTATTCAACACCAGCCTGCATCACGAGCACGCGCTGCTGTCTTTAATTTTGTTAGCGCTGTGGCTGAGTTGGCGCAGCGCAGACCAGGCAAGCCTGAGCAAAGCATAAAGATCCCGAGAAGCTTAAACGCCGACTCGTTTTGGCAGCTGCCGCGCGCGCCCCGAAAACTCGCCCTCGCCCTGCACAATCAGGCACGGCAAGACGGATCAGGACGATTGCGCGCTTGCGTCGATCTGGCCCAGTGTTGCGCCAATGCTGAGCGAATACCTCGTCGAGCAGCGCCTCTACGCATAAGGCACGGCACGCAACGCTTCTGCCTCAGCACTGACTGGCTTGG
>JAZKFR010000090.1:6016-11022 GCA_040386295.1 Pseudomonadota bacterium
CCTGCGCCGCGTCAGCAGCCTGTCGTCACCACAACATCAGCTTGAGAGACTCATGAAGCAAGAACCCGCAAAACACCAGCCGCTGTTTTCTTTAATCATCCCGGTCTACAACGTCGCGCCTTATCTACGCGCCTGCCTCGACAGCGTGCGTGCGCAAACGTACCCAATCGACGAAATCCTCGTTGTTGACGACGGCTCGACCGACGCTTGTCCCGAAATCCTGGCTGAATACGCAGCGCAAATGCCGCAACTGCGCATCATCCGCCAGGCCAACGCCGGACTCTCGGTGGCACGTAATGTCGGCCTAGAGCAAGCACGTGGCCGCTACGTCGCCTTCCTCGATTCAGACGATTTCGTTTATCCGAACATGTACGAACAGCTGCTGAAACAAGCACAACAAGAACAGCTAGACATCGTGCTATGCAACGCGTTTTACCACGTACAAGGGCAAGACGAAGATCGCTTGATCGACGCTGAAGCCTACACCCAGACCCTGCCCAAAACAGTGCTCAGCGGCGCCGACTACATGCAGCACCGCCTCAGCCACGACCGGCTGCTGCACATGGTGTGGACGCAGCTCTATCGGCGTGATTTTCTACAACAACACGCGCTGCGCTTTATCCCTGGCTTGATTCACGAAGACGTCATCTGGACAACGCGTGCCCTATTGGCGGCCAAGCGGGTTCAATACCTCGCCAGCCCGTTTTATTTTTACCGCATCGTGCCTGGGCGTTTTAGCGCGGCACAAAAACAAGCGCGCCTGCCCGGATTGATCCGTAGCAGCCTGATCAACAGCAAAACACTGCTCGCCATTGCCGAACAAACCGAGGGCAGCAAGCTGTTTAAGCAACTTTTAAGCGCACAAGCAATCGATAGCGCAAACGCTTTATTTCATAAAATCAAGCAGCTCGCCAAACGCGAGGAGCAAAGTCAGTACTACCAGGAGATCCAGCGCGAACGCCTATTCCCCCAACTGTGGGCACACGCGCAATCGTGGCGACAAAAACGTCAAATCGCCCGCCATTATCTGCGTAGCTTTTACTGTCTAACGCTGGGGCAACATCAATGACAGATCAATGCTTTATCGGGCCAGCGCAGCCGAGCCATCGGCTACTGACATTGCTGACGAAATGACGGAAGAGCATGCAGATCGAGCAAATTAACCTGCAAACGCACTTCGGCGGTGGCGAGGTGTACACGGCGTTTCTTACGCGCGCACTGGATCGTTTAGGCATTCGCAGCACGCTCTACGTACACCCTAAAGCGCAGTTCTGGACGCAGCTCGGTTTGCCGAAGAGCACGCAAATTCAAACGATGACGCAGCATGACGCGCTGCCGCAGCGCTTGGAACAAACGCGCGTGCAGCAGACAAACGCGCAGCCACGCTGGCTGCTCAGCCACGGCCCGCTGGCGCAAAGCGTGTTGCAAAGCTTAGCGCGCACACCGGGCGCCTATTTGTGTACGGCGATTGCGCACATGCCGGTTCAGGGTAGAAATCCGCAGGTATTTGCCGGGCACGACATGGTTTTTCCCGTATCTGAGTGGGTGCGTACAGGTCTGCTCGCCGCTGGAATTAAAACCTGGCACGAGCCGCTGTACGGGGTGGCCGACCTCACCCAGCGCGCCAGCGCGCAGCCCGAGCCTCTGCTTTACCAAAGCCCTTATGACTGGGATCAACGCAAAGTACGCGACCGCTTGCTCGGCCTACTCGAAACGCTGAGCAGCCCGCTCAGACAGGCCTGGCGTGCACCGCAAGTCCTGACGAAAAAGCCAGGGCTGACGCTCGGCATCGTCTCGCGCCTGACCCCGATCAAGCAGCTGCCGCAGCTGTTCACCCAGTTACTGCCGATTTTGCTGCGCTACCCAGAATTCAATTTAGAAATCGTCGGCAGTGGGGGCTACGCTTCCGTACGCGACCTCCAACGCGTACTAAAACCGCTGGGGTCGCGGGTACGTTTCTGGGGACAACAACGCGACATCAAAGCGGTCTATGCGCAGCTCGACTATCTGCTCAGCGGCTTGCCAGAAAAAGAAGCGCTCGGCCTCAATATCATCGAAGCGCAAAGCTGCAATCTTCCCGTCTTGGCCGTTAACGCCCCCCCGTTCAGCGAAACCGTCGCGCAGGAACAAACCGGCTACCTCTACCGTGATCCCCGCCAAGATCAAGGTGCCGACTTTGCGCAATTGCTGACGCGCCTCATCGCTGCGCCAAGCCGCCTACAACCGGCCAGCGCACACGCGCACCTAGCGCGTTTTTCTGCCGACGCCCTGTGCGAGCGCCTGCGTGCTGTACAGCGCTGGGTGGTCGCGCAATAGCCAAAACATTAGCCAACACATCAACCAGCACAATCAACGCCCCACAGCAAAAATCAATGTCAATAAAAGCACAGCCAGAAGCGCAAAAAATCCTCGTCATTCGACGCGATAACATCGGCGACCTGGTGTGCACCACCCCGCTGTTCTCAGCGCTGCGCAAACACTTTCCCAAAGCGCACCTTGCTGCGCTGGTCAATAGTTACAACGCCCCTGTCTTGCGCGGCAACCCGGATCTAGACCGTGTCCATATCTACCGCAAAGCGAAACATCACCTGCCTGCGCACAGCTCGAGCTGCGCCCTCTTGCCGCGCCGCCAGGGCGACATGCTGCCCGCTACGTCGCATCGGATTAAGGCCTTATCTGCCGCAGGCTTCTGCTTTTTATCTTGCCTGCGAATCGCGCTGAGCAAAGGGGTGAGCTGGTTTTCCCGGCTAGCAATTTGGTGGCAAACCGCCAAGCTCATTCACCAGCTACGGCAAACACGCTTTGATTGCATCATCATCGCCACGCCGACGCATTCCAGCAGCGCACTGCGTTTTGCACGTTGGATCGGCGCCCGACAAATCATTGCCTACGGACGCAACCCCGAGCTCCCCGCCACGCCCAAAGCGCAGGAGCACGAAAGCGAAAGCGTGATGCGACTGCTCACCTGCTTAGGCATCAACGAAGCCCCCGGCGCACTGCGCGTCTTTGCCGAAGCCAAGCCAAACACTGAGGCTCAAGCAAGCAGCACGGCAAAATCAAACAGCTGTGCGCCAACGCAAACCAGCCCCTCCCCAGCGCTGATTGGCCTCCATCTCTCCGCACGCAAACCCGAGCAACGCTGGCCAGTGGAGCGCTTCGCCGAACTGGCACACGCGCTGCACGCGCGCTACGGCGCACGCTTTCTGCTGTTCTGGTCACCCGGCGCTGCCGACCACCCGCAACACCCAGGCGACGACGCAAAAGCCGAGCAGCTACAGGCGCTGTGCGCTGACCTGCCGCTGCAAGCCTACCCAAGCCAAACGCTGGACGAACTGATCGCGGGCTTAGCCCAATGTAGCCAAGTTATTTGCTCAGATGGCGGCGCCATGCACCTAGCCGCCGGTCTGGGCAAACCCATTCTCTGTTTCTTTGGCAACTCAGACATACACCGCTGGCACCCCTGGGGCGTCGTGCATGAATGCCTACAGGCGCCGAGTCGCAAGGTCAGCGACATCAGCGTTAGCGAAGCGCTGAGCGCCTTTGACAGAATACAAAGCGAAATCGCCGCTGTAGCGACAAAACAAAGCGCAACAACGTAAGCCAGTGCCGGCTTGGATGCGAATTTTTGATGCGCATTGGAATAGAAATAGAAGTGCTAAGCAAGCTTCAATAAAAGCAGGCGCTACAACATGAGCAATGCGTAAACGTACATTTGTACATTTGTACACTTCGCAGCGCACGCAAGCTATGTAAGCGCGTCTAGCTTCTCTTGTATCATCCTGCCTTTCGCGCGCTCCCCCTTGAGCTGCAAAACAGAACACCCCTTCATTGATGGAAGCAACCATGACCGCAGAACACCCGCCCGAACAGCCAGACAACACAGCCGCCAGTGAGAACCATCTGATCGCCGAACGACGCGCCAAATTAAGCGAATGGCGGCAGCGCGAAACAGCCTACCCAAACGATTTTTCGCGCGAAAACACCGCAGGCAAAATCCACGCGCTATGTCATGACACCAGCGCCGAGACGCTTGCCGAATCAAAGCTTGAGGTCAAATTAGCCGGACGTATCTTGCTCAAACGCGTGATGGGCAAAGCAGCCTTTGTGACAATTGCCGACCTATCGGGACGCATCCAGCTATACCTCAGCCGTGACCAGCTGGGCGAAGAGCTATACGCCCAGTTCAAACGCTGGGACATCGGCGACATCGTCGGCGCCGTCGGCACCTTATTCCGCACCAAAACGGGGGAGCTGAGCGTGCACTGCACCAGCCTGCGCCTGCTGAGCAAATCCTTACGCCCCCTGCCCGAAAAATTTCATGGCTTAAGCGATCAAGAACAGACCTATCGCATGCGTTACGTCGACCTCATCACCAATGAGCAATCGCGCGCCACCTTCAAAGCGCGCAGCCGCATCGTTCAATCCCTGCGCAATTACATGATGGATCACGATTTTTTAGAAGTAGAAACGCCGATGATGCACCCGATCCCCGGCGGCGCCTCGGCCAAACCTTTTAAGACGCATCACAACGCGCTCGACTGCGAACTCTTTCTCCGCATCGCACCCGAGCTGTATCTCAAACGCCTGGTCATCGGCGGTTTTGAAAAGGTCTTTGAACTAAACCGCAACTTCCGTAACGAAGGCATTAGCCCACGCCACAACCCAGAATTCACCATGATGGAGTTCTACGAGGCCTACACCGAATACCGCAAGCTGATGGACTTTACCGAAGGCCTACTGCGCTATACCGCGCGCCACGCGCTGGGCAGCGAGGTATTGACCTACCAAGGACGCACGCTCGATTTAGCGCAACCGTTTGCACGCCTGACCATGGTCGAAGCCATCCATCAATACCACCCGCATTACCCTATAGAACAGCTCAACGACGCAGCTTGGCTACGGCAAAAACTGCGCGCGCTTAAAGTCGAAGTCAAAGACAGCGCCGGGCTTGGCAGCTTGCAATTGATGATGTTTGAAGAAAGCACCGAAGCCCAATTATGGGAACC